>CAYNBR010000025.1:0-15580 GCA_964395935.1 Candidatus Woesearchaeota archaeon | reverse complement strand
AAATAATCTTCCTCTAATACCAAATACCATTTGAAAAAATGCGCCGGCACCGAAGACAGCGCTAATGAAAGGTAAATATTCTATTATTAATGTTGTGTGAATGAAACAAAATGCTTTAAGCAATATCCAGACAAGTATAATTAAAAGTGATGACCAAAATATTGCGGCATAGACATTTGTATAATCTTTTTTCATGTTATTATTTGTATATTGAAGTTTATAAGTCTTTCTTGTAAATTCTGCATAAATTTAGAAAATTTTAAATATCAACTATAACTTTTGCAATCCATTTAGCTGGTTCTAATTGATCAATATGAAATTCATGTTTAGTAATTGCTTTTGCATCATTTCCTAATTCATGTCTTTCTCTGTCTATATGTTCACCTTTACATGCAGCGATTAATGAGAACATTTTCTTTTTATTAGCTATTATAATATCAAATTCTCTAAATAATAATCCTTCTGTGTCTTTTACAAAAATTAATTCTGATAAAAAATCGTATAATAAGTTTTCAATTGATTCAGATTCTAAAGTTATTGTATATTCCTCTTCTATTTTCAATGTGGATAATCTAACCATTATAGTTTCTGTTGCCAAAGCTGCATTTTCAAATAGTTCTTCTAAATTTTTACCAAAAGCTTCA
Organism: Candidatus Woesearchaeota archaeon; assembly: GCA_964395935.1. GTDB lineage: Archaea > Nanobdellota > Nanobdellia > SCGC-AAA011-G17 > GW2011-AR18 > CAYNBR01. The sequence continues at coordinate 14,936 of CAYNBR010000025.1, read as the reverse complement.
AATCTTGTATCTGCTGTATGATCTAGAAATCTAAATTTCATCTTCTATGCTCCTTCTTTCTACCACTAAATTAATCTGCACTTTGCAGCCATCTTTATCTTCTTTTATAGAAATATTTCTGTCTGTACATTGTTTTACAATATCTTTTATTTCATGATTTGTTAATTTATCTCCATAGGCTACTGCTGTTAATAAATATTCATTGTTTATGTCTTCTATTACTACATCTTTTACTTCATGCAATAAAAATAAATCATTTGAAGCTAAGTCATATAATTTTTTTAGGAATAAATATAATAGAGTTTTAAGTTCTTTAGACCTTAACATCATTGATTTTCTCATTAATGGATTAACTTTTGTAGTATCTGTAACTATAGAAAACATGTTTAAGGCTGCATTTGAGAATGCTTGTTCTAATGATTTACCTTGGCTAGTTAAGGTTATTTCTTCTACTTTATGTTTAACCATATTTTATCTTACTTTATTGAATTTATATAATTAACTTTTAATATGATACTACCTATCAGTAACATAGTTAGAAAGGCTTTTAAAACGTTCTATTTTAGGTTTTATATGGCAATTAGAAGAGTTAGGAGAAGGAAGAATACTGTACTAAATAAAATAAAAAAAGCAGGATTAGTATTGGCTGGAACTGTAACTTTAAGTGCAGGTGCTGCTACTGGAACTCTAGTTTATGATCAGAATACTGGTAATGTTAGCAGACTTATTGGAGAGCATATTGCTAATAATAAAAGTCATGGAAAAATTGGACAATATTGGGAAGGAATTCAAGAACATGATGAGTTTATAGCCAGATTAAATGGAAAGAAAATTGATACTAAAAAAGTTGAAGCAGAATTTCCTGATTCAAGTATTGTAGATAAATGGCCTGTAACTAAAGATAACTCAATTACAATTTTAAGTGATGATAAAGAAAATAATGTTCTTGTAAAAAAAGAAGCTAGAAGATATGATACTGATTGTAAAGATATTCCTGATATTGTTAAGAAAGCATTAACTTTGAGAGAAGATCAAGAGTTTTATAAACATGGCGGGATTAATTGGAAAGGAAAATTAAGACTTGTAAAACCTGCTTTAGGATTTGCTTTTTATAAAATTAGTTCTTATTTTTCTAGAGTTTCAGATAATAATGGTTTAGAGAAAAAAATTAGTAAACTTAGGTTGCCTGGTGGTTCTGGTATTACAGAGCAAGCTGCAAAATTAATATTTACAGATAGAGGAAAGATTGTTAGTAGAGAAGGATCTTCTGGATTAAAACAAAAACTAAGAGAAATGCTTTATGCTGCAGAACTAGATTATAAATATGGGAAAAATAGAGGAGAAAAAGATAGATTATTATGTTTTTATGCGAACAATGTTTATTTTGGTGATGGGAATTATGGAGTAGAAGCTGCTGCTAAAGATTATTTTGATAAAGAATTAAGTGAATTAGATTTAGGAGAAGCTTTATTCTTATCTGTACTTATACAGAATCCTAAAAACAATCCTAAAAATGGCGGTTTTGAATTTCAATTTGCAAAATATCAATCTTTGCTTAAAAGTTTACACAATGATAAAAAATTAACAGATGATAAATATAAGAAATATAACAATAAAGAAGCTATTAAAATAATTGGAGAGAAGAAAAGGGCAATTTCTGTAATGGAATTTCCTGCAGCTGTTGATGTTTTACTTGATGAATTAAAGAAAAAATATGGAATAGATTTATTGAGAGAAGAATTGAATTCTCCAGATCCTAGTTTTGGTTTTACTATACGTACAACTTTAAGAAAAGATGAAATTAGGAGACTGCAAGCTGCTGTTGATTTCGGATTGAAACATGATACTGCACAAGTTGGAGCAGTAGTTTTAGATAGAGATAGAAGAATAATAGGAGCAATTGGAAGAAGAAGAAATAGTGAAATTGGCGGGCTGAATTATTTAGTTATGGAAGGAGTTAAAAGAATGCCTTTAGCTTCACTAATAAAACCAGTTGAATATGCTGTAGGATATAATGAAGAACTATTTACTCCTGATGAAATTTATAATGATAATCCTAGTGATTTACTGGAACCACCTAAAAATTGGGATAATAAATACGATAGAGAAATGAGTTTAGAAGCTGCACTTGCAACTTCAAATAACGTAATTACTAGGAAAGTCTATGATGCAATATTAACTGGAATTGGATATAAAAGATTTGTAGAATATTTGGAAAATTTAGGATTTGATATTTCTCAATATAAAGGCTTTGAAGGAGATGGGAGTATAGCTTTAGGATCTAAGGGTGGGTTAAATCCTCTTGGTGTGGCTGCTATGTACTCAACATTTTATGATGGAAGTTATATTACTCCTACAATAATTAACGATGTTGAAGTCGGAGATGTTAAAATTGTTAACTTAAAAAGAGATAAGAAAACTGTTTTTAGAAATGAAGTAAAAGATGCAATAAGAAAAAGTTTACTTAGAGTTGGGGACTCTTTACACTTAGCACAAAAAGGAGTTTATGCTAAAACTGGAACTAGCAACGAATTTAGAAATACTTGGATGGCTGGATTTCAAGGTAAAAATTCTCCATTTAGAGGTTTTGCGATTCTTGTGACTAATGATGATAATAGTCCTTTAGGTGATGGACAGTATGCTGTAAAATTAGTAGGACCGATAGCTAGTATTTATTTAGCACAAGTTATGGATAAAACAATTTATACTGAAAGTCCTGGAATTATCGAAGTAATACAGCCTGAAGAAAGTAATGAACCAGAAGTTAAATTGGAACATTTTGTAACAAGTTTAGAAAGCAGAGAAGAAGGAATTATTGAATGTAAATATAGAATGGAAGAAGTGAAAGCAATTTATGATGTAAGTGAGATTGATGTTTTATTAGATATTAGAAGAAACATGGTTGATTGTAGTTTGGGTTATGAAAGGGGTGGAGATGAATGGGCCAAATATGTTTTAGGTCAAGGACTTGCTGCAGATAGATTAAATAAAATTTATTTTGATACTAGAGGAAAAGAATTACCTGTAACCTCTTTTTATGATGAAAGAGCTAGAAGCGCTTATCAAGAAGTAATTGAAAGTTCAGATAATGAAGAAATTACTGAAATTGCTAAAAAAAGATTAGATGAAGTAATGGATAGAAACGGCATTTAGAAAGGTTTATAATTTGATTTCTTTGGCTAGATTTTATGGGCCCGTAGCTCAGCTTGGTGGAGCAATAGACTCTTAAAATTTGGAGTTATCTATGGGTCGTGAGTTCAAATCTCATCGGGCCCGTGATATTTAAAGTTCTTCGGAAGGTTTATAAAATATTTAATTGGATCTTTTATTGAGCCCGGATCGTCTAGCCCGGTCAAGGATGAAGCCCTCTCGTACAAGCTTTTAAAAAAAGTTTGATCAAAAACTAATTAGTTTATTTGGAGAAAGGCTTCGACGCGAGTTCAAATCTCGCTCTGGGCGTATTAAACTAAAATGGCACTACAAAATAAATTTTTCTTGATATTTTTATTTACTATTATAATTGTAAGGCTATTTTTATATTTTAATCCTATACCTGCTCCAACTGTTAAAAATTTTAGATTTCATCATTATATGTATGGCATAATATTATTAATTTTAGGATTGATAATTAAAAATATTTTATTATATTCCATTGGTTTTGGATTATTTGTAGATGAATTAACTTACTTAATAATTAGAGGTAAGACCCATGAAGATAATTATTCTAAAAAATCAATAATTGGAACAATAATATTTATAATAATTGTATTTTTATTTAGAAGTTATATTGTTTTATATTTTGTTTAAATAAAAAATGGAGTTTTAGAATAATATTCTTTTATATTTAGTTCTTTAACTAATAATTCTTTTTCTTCTTTTTTACAAACTGAAATATATTTGTAAATTAGAATTGGAGACATAATTAAAGTTAATATTGTAGGCCAGCCAATAAACCAGCCAAGAATAACTAAAATAAATCCTAAATATTGCGGATGTCTAGAATATTTATAAATTCCATGTGTAACAAACTTATTCTTTTTCATACCTAAATATAATGTAATCCAGCCTGCTAAAATTAAGATTGTACCTATAAACATTATAATTGCTGCATAAAGCATTGGGAAATCCATTCCAAATGATGTTCCAAATAAACTAAATTCTATAAAGTTTGGAGGAGCTATTAACGAAGAATTGTAGAAGTATTTAGACGCAAATAAGATAGTTAAAGGAATGCCATACATTTCTACAAATAAAGAAACGAAAAATGCAGTTACTAAGCCATACTCCATCCAATTTGCTTTCTTTCGATAAGCTAGAGGTATTAAGAACAATAAAAATAATATAATGCTTATTATTACTGCTTTCCAATTTCCTATAATTATTCTGTTTAATATATTTCCAGTTAAATAAGCTTTGAAGTGAAAATAAAAATCTTTAAATTTTAATAAAGGAAATAGGAATAAAGCTATAAAAAATACTCTAAATTGTAAATTTTTCATAAAACTTTTGTTATTAATTGATATAAATAGATTACTATCTATATGTCGCTTGTTGGCCACGAATACTTGCTGAAAATAAGGATTCTGGACTTAATCCGTGACTTATTGCACCATCATAAATTACCTTAAATAAGAATTGATCTTCCATAATTGCTTTTCTATTTATTTCTGATAATTCTCTTACTGTAAAACCTGAAACTCTTTCAAAATCTAGCATTACTCTAACAATTCTGTCACCAATTCCAGTACAGACAATAGTTGTATATGGTCTTTCTTCTTTAGAAATATCTTGCCCAATTTGTAATGATAATGGAGTATTGCCGTACATATTTGCAGCTGCAAAATAAAATGGAGTTATATTATCTGTTTTGGTACGTTTCATTACTGGACTTATATCTAAATCCCTTTTGAATATCCCTTTTACTCTATAAGTATCTAGCATTCTTTCTATTTGTGGTGCTGTTCCTTCTGCACCGAGAATTAACATTCTAAAATGTTTTTCAAAATAGTGATGTTGCGGCATTTCCATATATAAGTTGTAATAGGAGATTTTAAATAATTAACTTTTAGTTTATTTATAAAATGGCAAGCATATATATTGAGAATTATGGATGTGTGGCAAATTATGATGATGGTGCCATAATTGCAGGGTTATTATTAGAAGCTGGACACTCAATAGTTAAAGATTTGGATGAAAGTGATGTGGCAATAATCAATTCTTGTGCTGTGAAGAACGTTACGGTTCATACCATATTTAGTCAAATAGATAAATTTAGTCAAGAAAATAAGAAATTGATTATTACTGGATGTATGCCTGCTGCTGAAAAAGATAAGTTAAGTAAGTATTTAAAAGATGGATTTGCTTTAGTCAGTACACAAAATATTGCTAATATTGTAAATGTAGTTGATAAAGTTTTGAAGAATGAGCAAGTTGTATTGACTAGTAAAAATAAGAGTATTAAATTAGGATTGCCTAAGTTACTTTCTGATAATAAAATTGCTTCTGTGCAGATAAGTCATGGTTGTAAATCTATTTGTACATTTTGTTCAACTAAATTGGCTAAAGGGGATTTAGTTTCTTATCCTAAAGAATTAATTGTAGAGGAAGTTAAGAAATATGTTAACTTAGGTTATAAAAGAATAAATCTAACTAGCACAGATAATGCCTGCTATGGCTTTGATTTAGGATATAACTTAGTTGATTTATTAAAAGAAATTGTTAAAATTGAGGGAGATTTTATTGTAAGAGTTGGCATGGGAAATCCTGAACATACTAGAAGATATGTAGATGAATTAATTGAAGTTTATAAAAATCCTAAAATAATTAAATTTGCACATTTTCCTGTTCAAAGCGGAAGTAATAAAGTATTGAATGATATGAAAAGAAAGTATACTGTTGAAGAATTTGAAAGTATAATTAATAAGTTTAGAAAAGAAATTCCTGAAATAGACATAAGTACAGACATTATTGTTGGTTACCCTACTGAAACTGAAGAAGATTTTTATGAAACTATAGAATTAGTTAAAAGATTGAAATTTGAAGTTATAAACATAAGTAGATTTGCTTCTAGACCTGGAACTTTAGCAAGTAAATTAAAACAATTAGATAATAATTTAGTAAAACAAAGAAGTAATGAACTAAATAAAGTTTATCAAGAACTTAGAATTGAAAAACAAAATAGAAAATTAGCTTTAGTTAATAATTAATTAAATAAGAATGAATAACTATAAGGATTATTTACATTTCCAGAAACTAAAACTTCTGTTCCTTTTATTGGGTACATATTGTGATTGAATAAAGTATTAGCTGCTTTCTTGATTGAAGTTTCATCGTAACCAGAAACAATTAATGTGCTTGTTCTATCGTAGTTTATTAATTTTAAATAACCCTGGCCTTCTTTTAAGTTTAAAGTACAATCAGTTGTTTGCAATGTAGATCCAATTAAACTATTTGTGCATGGATCTCCAATTAGTATTAAGTTATGATTTCCTTCTGGTAAATTGCTAGGAGTTGTTACTGTTGGAGGCAATTGTGCAGTAGATTGTAAGCCTTTTGCTATTGTAGAAGCAGCTTGTTGTTCATCTAATGTACTTTGTTCTGGAATTACTATGTATAAACCATTATAACCATTATTTTTTATAAAAGGATATGGATAATTCTTCAAAGATAAATCTTGCTGGTTTAAAACTGCATAACCTGTCCAATATGAACCAATAGTTGATAAGAATAGTACTGCTAAAAATAGAAAAGCTACTAACACAATCTTTTTTTCATTCATAATCTTCTAGATTAAAGTTGATATATAAATGTTTCTAATGCTTACTGTTAGTTACGATTTTTTTACTTTAAAGTTTATTGAAGTCATTTCTTATTTTAGCTATTCCTTCAAGATTTAGATTTTCCATATATGCTCTTAATTCTACATTAAACTTTTGTGCAGTTTTTAAGCTTTCATCACACTTTTCTTTTGTAATTGGCTCGGCATTTAGCACTGGAGTGTAATATTGGTTATCAATTCTATCTTTTTTAAACTCAGAAAATACCATATGTAAACTATTTAGGTTAAAAAGTTTGTTCATTAATATTACTGCTGCTGAATGGTTTTCACACTTTATGCCGCACTTATAGAATAAAGCTGTTACTGTATTGTAAATAGAATAATATGCTTAACTTACTGCATTTTCATAAATTCCTGCATTGAAAGCTAATTTTGCAACTTGGATGCATTTCTCACTTTTTATAATATAAGAATTTGAAATCTCTTCAGAAGGTTCAACAATTTTTAAAGTTTTTTCATTCTTGAGCTTATCTAAAAAATTTAATTTTTTCATAATATTCCTCTGCCCCTTTAATTATAACATGATTTTTAATTATTTCTTTAATCAATAGATCATCTGAATTGAATTTACCAATTTTGACACTGACTAAGTCATTTATTTTTTGAATATTCTCTTTTACTTTTATATCTTTTGTTTCTATATAAATATCTATATCACTATCTTCTTTAGGAATACCTTTTGCATAACTCCCAAATAGGATAATTAAACTGCATTTACTTTTTTTAGTTATATCTTGAAAAATTGGCATTAAAATGGGATATTTATTTATTGTTTTAAAAAGTTTATAATTTTCAGCATTTAAAATGAATGATTTTGCAATAAGATTTATTTTAATAAAATAAACATGATTTCTGCCTTGTTCTTTATAGTCTATAATATTACTATCCCTTAATTCTTTTAATATTGCCTGTATTCGTGTAAGTGAGGTTTTTAACTCTTTGGCTAGCTCTCTCCCGTGCATTTCTTTTTTTAATAGTAATAGTAAAATCTCATATTTATGATTGACTTTTATTTGGTTCATATGAACTTTATATAATTCATTAGTATATAAATGTTGTTGTTTCTATTGTTTAGTCCTATTGTGTCTTAGACAAATATTGTTTCTTAATAATCTCTTCTATTTTATCAACACATTTTTTAACATCTTTTTTCATGTCACATTCCTATTATTAGGCTATTATTTTAATTTTACCTTAGAAATAAATAATATAAATATTAAAAATAAAAAAAGAAATTATTCTTTCATCTTTTTAGCAGCTGGCTCTAAATCTTTCCAAGAATTATTGAACATATTTTCTAAAGCTGATGCGAAGAATGGAGTATTAACCCAGACGCCTACATCATATGATGGATGAACTTCGTCGTCATGCATTACCATAAACATAAGATCTTTTCCATCTACAATGCAGAATCTAGCTTTTAAATCTCCAGAATCTTTTACTTCGGCAATATTCTTTAGTTCTTTAACTGCATTCATAGATTCTTTTGTTATTGGAGCAGCAACTCTAATTACTACACCTTTCTTTGATAACTTTTGCAGAACTCCTTTCAAAGCTTCTACTTTTCTTATCAAACCTTTCTCAGTTGTAACTAAAGTAACAGATTTTTCTGCATTCTTGATTAAAGTTTCTAAATGAGAATACAAATTATGTTTTCCTTTAATTGCTCCTGATAAATCGGTTGCATCTATAAATTCAATACCTGTTTTGTGTAATGTTTCTAATTCAGCAAGAACATCTGTAGCATTTAATTCTTTTAATTTATCAATATTATTATTTGCTTCCAGCTGTATTAATTTTTTTACTCTTTCTACAACTTCTTTTGGTTCTACTGCTAAATATTTTATAGGCTTACCTAGCTTCATTACTACAAAACCTTTCTTTTCTAAAGTTTCTAGAACATCGTATGCTCTTGATCTTGGTACGTGTCCAATATCAGATAACTCGCCTGCAGTTGAAACTCCACGAGAAAGAAGTGCTGTCCATATTCTAACCTCGTATAGGTTTAAATTGAAGTAACGCCTTAGCTTACTCATCAACTCGTCTCTTACAATCATCAAAAAACCCTCCCTTTGTCACCCTCTTTTTTTAATTGGTGTTTTTGTATTATAGTGGTAATAAACTAGTATTTAAATATTTTTATAACTAAAAGGATATAACTAATTTTTGTGTAATTGATGAATTTTATTAAATGTTTCTAGATCTTTGTGCTTCGTAAATTTTTTCTATGTCCTTAATTGTGTTTATATCGTCGGTCTTTTTGTCCCAACGCACTCTTAAAACTCTTGGAAATCTTAATGCGTAACCTGAAGAATATTCGTTTGAAGCTTGTATTTCCTCATATGCAATTTCTATTACAATCTTTGGTTTAACTATTACTTCTTTTCCTTCAGTTTTTTCTATCAATGGTTTTAATGCTTTTGTCACCTCTTCAAAAGTTACACCTGACTCCTGCTCTTTTTCTTTCATACCTGTGCTTACTTTTCCCATTTCTACTAGTTCATGATTATTCATACAAGCCACTGTGTAAGATGTTAACCAACCTGCTCTTTTACCTTCGCCATGTTCTGCTTTTACAATTACTAAATCTAAGGTTTCTAAAATTGGTTTTATTTTTACTCCATCTCCAACTCTTGAACCTGGTTTGTAAACTGAAGATAAATTTTTAGCCATTACACCTTCATTTCCAGATTCTAAAGCTTCTTTGTAGAATTTTTCTGCTTCTTCTAAATTATCTGTAACGATTTGTTTAGCTGGAGCTAATCTGAAAGGAATTTCTTTTACTATTTTTTCAATTAAATGTCTTCTTCTATGGAATGGCGCATCTAACAAACTTTCATTTTCATTTGACATTATATCGAATACATTTAACATTACCGGCACTTTTTCTGATAATTCTTCAATGTCGTATTTTCTTCTTATTCTTTGAGATATTGTTTGGAAAGATAAACATTTTTTGGTTTTTGGATCAATTCCTACTGCTTCTGCATCTAAAATATAATTTTTAGATTTAATTCCTTGTTCTAAGATTTCTATAACATCTGGGAATTGTTTTGTTACATTTTCTAATCTTCTTGTGTATAAAGTAATTTTACCATTATTGCAGTGGCATTGCAATCTAAAACCATCAAATTTATATTCCATTGCACAAGGTTTACCAACAACTTCAAATGCTTCTTTCAAATCTTTTACTTTCTGGAATAACATTGCATTTAGTGGCTTGCCTGCTTTTAATTTTATTTTTTCTAAGGCTTTAATTCCTTCTTCTTTTATTACTCTAAAGACTTCTGCATAATCATTTGTTAAATTATAACCATGCTGTACTAAATCTAAGAAACTATTGTATTCTGCCTGATTTTCTTTTGCTATTTCTAATTCATTAGTTTCTTTATTATATTTTATTTTAAATTTATCTAAGAAGAAACACCAAACTATTGCATCTCTTAAAGTTCCTTCAGCTACACCAACTCTTAATTGTTCTAAAATAGTTCTTACTATAAACTTAGCTTCTAATGGAGTAGATGAAGTTAATAATTCTGAAATTAAACCTACTTTTTTATTAACTGTGCCTTCGCCTTCTAAGTCTGCCAGCTCTCTAATTTTATTTAATACAAATTCTACAGTTAATTTTTTTGAACTTAAAGTTGTTTGATGTCTATTTTTAGTTAATTCTTCTGCTACTAAGCCTAAATCTCCAGTTTTATTAAATAATTTTTCTATTTTTTCTTTAGAATTACCAGTTGATAGTGCTAAAGCTTTTATGATTAGTTTATCTGAAACTCCAATTTTTCTTTCATCCCATGCTGGAAATGGCTTACCTGTTAGTAAATTAATAATTGGAGAAATATCATCTTCATGTTTTGAATCTTTTAATAGTTTATAAATAATATAAGTTTTTTCTAATCTTTTAGATGTTGATTCCAACTCTTGATAGTATTCAGTTAATTTTAAATAATCCATATTCCCCAATTACTAGATATAATAAGCAGTTAAAAAAGGTTTTGATACTATGGAACTAGATAAAGCAATAAAAGATAGGAAGAGTGTTAGAAGGTTTAAGAAATTAGAAGTTCCTTGGTATTTAATTGCAGATTGTTTGGAAAGTGCGACTTATGCTCCGAGTTCTGGAAATGTACAAAATTGGCATTTTATTGTTGTAAGAGATAAAAACAATAGAGAGAAAATAGCTAAAGCTTGTGAAGAACAATATTGGATTTTGAATGCTCCTGTGTTGATTGTGGTTTGTTCTGAGCTAAGTAAAGTAAAAAGATTATTTGAAGTTAGAGGAGAAGCTTTGTATGCTATACAAAATTGTGCTGCTGCTATACAAAATTTATTATTGAAAGCTTATGAATTAGGTCTTGGAAGTACTTGGATTGGTGCTTTTGATGAAAATTTAATTAGAGATGTGTTAAAAATAGAAGGAGATGTGAGACCACAGGCTGTAATTGCTTTAGGTTATGGAGAAGATTTTGAAACTACAACTAGACATCCTTTGGAGAATTTTGTCAGCTTTGAAGAATTTGGAAAAAGAAAAGATAAAACTTTAGATAAGTTTCCTTTGTCTAATACTTTAAAATTCCATTTGGAAAAAATGAAAGAGAGATTGGGAAGGGGATAAAATAATTTAAAGATTTTTAGAGAAAATTAATTTCAAATAATTATTTTAGAATTTTCTAGGCACAAACCCAAGGTTTTTGCATTTTCCTAATGAAACGTTAGCTTTAAAAGTGTTATGAGAAGGAATAGATTGTATAATTCTAAACATAGATTCTGTATTTGCACAATCTGTTTCTCTTAATTTGCCATCTTCAGCAGTTAGTTTCAACTGTCGACAAATTGTCGATAGTTCAATTTCGCTAGATTCTTTCTCTCTTTGTTTCATCCTGTACCAATAATCTTTAGAATCTGCACTATCTGTAAGTGCTTGTATAACATCAACTACAGAAAAATACCATTCATTATTATACCAAGTTCTTCGAATTTTATTATTTTGAAAAACAATTAAATTATTTTGATCCATTTTTATAATATAGTCTTTTATTATTTATAAATCTTGGCCGGGCAGATGTCCAGTGTGTCCAGTGTGTCGTGAGCGTCTAAACTGTACAAACATTAACATATTTAAAATTATTTTAGAAAATTAAAAAAGAAAAAAGGCTGAGTCTAGGGGTTAGACTCAAGCCAAATAGAGGGTCTTTAGGGATAAGGGGGTAGAAATAACTCAATCCTACCCTAAAGTATAAAGGTTTTTAGTAACGGTATTTACCGTGTACTATGTCGATTCCTAGTTCTCTGCTCATGGCTCTTGACTTATCTTGAGTCATTTGATTTCCAGTTGAGCTAAGGCTTCTTCCTAAGACATAAGGACTTTGTACACCAGTAATAATTGTCATTACCCTGATTTTGCCTTTCATTTGCTCTTCAACTCTAGCGCCCCATATGCAGTTTGCATCTGGATCTAGAGATTCAGTAACAACTTCACCAACTCTGTTGACTTCATCTAAAGTCATGTCTGGTCCGCCTGTTACATGTATCAAAGCTCCTGTTGCTCCTTTGTAGCTTACATCTAATAATGGATTTGTTAAAGCTCTCTTTGTAGATTCTTCAACTCTTCTTTCACCATCAGATTCACCTACACCAACTACAGATACTCCACCATTAGTCATAATAGCTTTTACATCTGCGTAATCTAAGTTTACTAAACTTGGAACAGCTATTATTTCAACAATACCTTTGATCATTGTAGCTACTAATTCGTTTGCTACAGCGAAAGCTTGCTGGACTGGTAAGTTACCTGCAATCTGAACTAGCCTGTTGTTATCAATTACAATAACTGTGTCTGCAACAGATCTTAATTGCTGTAAACCAAATTCTGCTTTGTCTACTCTTACTCTTTCTATTGTGAAAGGTGTTGTTACAGTTCCAACAATTATTGCACCAATATCTCTTGCTGCCTGCGCAACTACGGGAGCTGAACCTGTACCTGTTCCACCACCCATACCAGCACAAATAAATACCATATCTGAGCCTTTTAAGGATTCTTTGATTTCTGAAAGTTGTTCTTTAGCAGCTTCCATACCTACGTTAGCGTAACCACCTGCACCTAAACCTCTTGTCAAATCTCTTCCGATTAGAATCTTTTTATCAGCACTCATCATGTCTAAGTGCTGCTTATCTGTATTAAGAGCTACAATCTCTGCACCCTTAACACCTTTTTTGTACAACCATGTTGTCATGTTGCAACCGCCACCACCGCAACCAATTACCTTGATATTAGCGTGACCCATATTCTGTATGTCTGCGTCTACTGTTGGTGCATGTTCTAATGCACTCTGTATAATAAAATCCATTCTTTCCTCCCTCTTGTTTCCCAGTTTTTATTATTATGAAAGTATATACTGCATTACCATAAACTTTATATTTAAGTTAATGTATACTACTTCTAAGAAAAAGTTAACGAACTTTGCCCAAAGTTTAAGACTTTTACTTGATAGAGTTTGAACTAAAACACAACGATAAGTCCGAAAAGAAGTTCATTCAATTTTGCCCAAGTTTTATTGCCCAATAAAACTATAATGATTGAACTTAATTAATATTATATAGACATGTTCTTATATTTAAAGATTTTTTTAATGGAAAATATATTTTATATACGTTATAGCTATTCTAGACCTAATACTTCTTATGGAGAGTGGGTTTAAGTCAACTGAAAATTTTAAAAAAATATAAAAATACTAAAGACTTCTCAATTCTTATGAGTTTAAATTTAAATGTTGAAAGAGCTTGGTATATCTTAGAAAATAAAAAATTAAAAGATGAGATAATTACTGCTTTAGTTCTTGGACCCTACACCCTAGGTGAAGCTAAAAAAGAGATTAATAGGATGGAAGAAGAACTTAGGACTGAAGGCTGGACAGAATCAAGAAATGGTATAAGGAGTTTTCATAAAGGTGTATTTGAGGCTGTATATTGTTTAAGAAATAGATCTGAAATAATCGATTATGATTTTGGTCAACAGGGGTTTTAGATGGATAAAGTAGTACATTTTGAAATACCGGCAGATGATATAAAGAGAGTACAAGAATTCTATAAAAATACATTTGATGGGGTATGAAATGCCGGAATTCAAGTATGTAATTGTTCATACAGTTGAAGTAAATGAAAAGCATATGCCGAAAGAAGCTGGAGCAATAAATGGCGGGATAATGAATAGAAATGATAAAATAAAATCACTAGTAATAACTATAAACGTTAAAAGTATATATGAATCAATAGAGAGAATAAAGAAGAATGGTGGAAAAATAGTAATGGATAAATTTAATGTTGGAGAAGGGGAATATCTTGTTACTTCCGAGACACTGAAGGAAATATACTTGGACTTTGGCAGAATTTAAAGTAAAGTTATATAAATAAGTTTAAAGTAAATTGATTAATGAAAGCTGGAGATCATTTAGAAATTATTACAAAAGATGGAGATGTGCTTAATGGATTAGTAATGCCTTCTAAAGATAATAAGATATTAAGTTTGAAATTAGATTCTGGTTATAATATAAATTTAGATAAGAAAAAGATTAGTAAAAGTAAAGTTATTCAGAAAAAAATTGAAAGTGTGAATAGAGAAACTATGCAAGTCATTAGTAATCCTAAATTAAAAACTATAACAATATTACATACTGGTGGTACAATTAGTTCCAGAGTTTCCTATTCTACTGGAGCTGTAAGTCCTAGTTTTAATCCTGAAGATTTAGTTGCTATGTTCCCAGAATTGAAAGTAATTGCAAATATTAAGTCTAGATTGATTGGAAATATGTTTTCTGAAGATATGAGATTCAGCCATTATAATTTAATTGCTAAAGAAATTGAAAAAGAATTGAAAGATGTTGATGGGGTTATTGTTACGCATGGAACTGATACTTTGGCTTATACTTCTGCAGCTTTAAGTTTTGCTTTAGAAAATTTAAATAAGCCTGTAATTTTAGTTGGAGCTCAAAGATCTAGTGATAGGCCAAGTTCTGATGCTGCTTTTAATGTTGTTTGTGCTGCTAATTTCATTGTTAAGAGTAGTTTTAATGATGTTGGAATTTGTATGCATGGT
>CAYNBR010000024.1:0-16023 GCA_964395935.1 Candidatus Woesearchaeota archaeon | reverse complement strand
TCAACAATGTTTTCTGCACTATTTCCTACAAGTTTATTTCTATTCCAGTTCTCCCCCATAAAGAAACCAATAAGTATTCAGTTTTATAGTTTTCTATATAAGAAGAGGTAGAAAGGGGGTTTTACCTGACGTTTACTTTACAGCTCAAGAATGGGGTAATTTAAAGAATATTGAAAAATTAACGGCGTGCGCAGATTATAAAATCCCTCTAGTATTAAAAAATTTAGGAATATTTGAATATTCTCCAGAACTTATAAGTAAAATCGAAAATAAAATTTTAATTGAAAAAAATAGTGAAGAAGAAATTGAAATAAGGGCGAATACTATTTGGGCTGTTGAATTAATTAAAATAAACTTAAAAAAGAAATTTTCTAAAATAACTTCTATGGATGTTAATGATAACTTATGGACTTTAGGTCAAGATAGAAATTTAAGAAATCTTGCCTATCATCACACAATAACTACAAGTTACTAATCTGCTTTAGTTAAAATAATTGGTTTGTCTGCTATATAAACTGTATGTTCATGCTGCGAGACCATACAATTTTCTTCTTTTTCTGGTAATTGTGGATATTGATAAATAATTCCTTGTCTTTCTAAGTTAGATAATGCTAAACTTGCTTTTGCTAAAGAGAATTTTGGAACTAAGTAACGTTTTGCAAATGGTAAAGTTGAGAAATTTTCTTGAATGAATTTTAATATTTCTCTTGTTGTTGAATCTCTTACTGGTTTTGGATTGAAGAATCTATAATTGCTTGAAGGTTTTCCTTCTTTTACTAAACCTATGCCTGTAGAAGCGAAAGGCTCTATTGCAATTACTATTCCTTCTGATAATTCTGTATGATCTTTATTATTATAATTTGGAATTGATAAATCACTGTGCAAAACATATTGGTCTACTTTATGACCTGATAAATTTTTTACAGATTTAAATCCATATTTTTCTATTACAGAAGAAACCGCTTCTCCTATTTCAAATAATCTAGTTCCAGGTTTTGCTAATTTAATTGCTGCATCTAATGCTTCTTTACTTGCTTTAATTAATTCTGAGTTATTATTTGATTTAACTTCAATTGTTAAAGCTGTGTCTCCTATGTAACCATCAATGTGTGCACCTAGATCTAATTTTACTAAATCTCCCTCTTTGAAAGTTGATTGATCATCTGGAAGAGCAGTGTAATGTGCAGCTAAACCATTTACAGATAATTGAACTGGGAAGCCTGGTTTTGCTCCTTTACTCTCTATGAAAGATTCTATTTTTCTTGAAACTTCTAAGAAATTTGCATCTACTTTGATTAATGTTTTTCCATATTCTCTTGCTTCTCCAGCTATTTTTGCTGCTTTTTTCCAAGTTTCTAAATCCATGTTTATTTATTCCATTCTCTTTTCATATCCCTCTTAATTTCATCAGTTGTGGTTTTCCAATTTTTTATTAATCCAAAGAACTCTCTTGCTGTAGGTTTCTTCTTCATTTTCATCATTTAGGGCTACAGAAAATATTATATAAGCTTTATTACTGCTTAAGAATCATGGGAGTAAACTTAACTGGGTTAGTTCCTAGGGAAGAAATTAAATTTGAAGATTTGAAAAATAAGATTGTAGGTATAGATGCTTTTAATGCTCTGTATCAATTTTTAAGCTCTATTCGAGGATTGGATGGAAGTTTATTACATGATACTAATGGAAATGTTACTTCGCATTTACAGGGTTTGTTTTCTAGAACTTTGAATTTGATGGGGAAGGGATTAAAATTAGTTTATGTGTTTGACGGGGAAGCTCCTGAATTGAAATTTTCTACAACAGAAGAAAGAAAGGCCAGGAAAGTGGAAGCTGAACAAAAGTATAAGGAAGCCAGCGATGAAGAAAATATTGATGATATGTATAAATATAGCAAGCAATTTGTTAGATTAGATAGCCAAATGATTGAAGAGAGTAAAGAATTAATGAAAGCTATGGGTATTCCTACTGTGCAAGCTTTAAGCGAAGCAGAAGGACAAGTTGCTTATATGTGTAAAAATAAAGATTTAGATTTTGCTTCTTCTCAAGATTATGATTCTTTATTATTTGGGGCACCTAAGTTAGTTAGAAACTTAACATTAAGCCAGAAAAGAAAGTTTAGAGGAAAAACTGTTTTTACTTTTTTGGAATATATTGAATTAAATAGAGTTCTTAATGAATTGAAATTAAATCAAGATCAATTAATTGCTATTGGAATAATGTGCGGCACGGATTTTAATGGTAATGGTGTAAAAGGAATTGGGCCTAAGAAAGCTTTGAAATTAGTTAATGGGAGTGAGAATATTGATGATTTAGATAAAGTGTTTAGTAAATTAGAAGTTGATTTTGACTGGAAAGAAGTTTATAATATTTTCAAAAATTTACCTATTGAGAAAGATTATAAGTTAAAGTGGAAAGAAATAGATGAGGATAAAGTTAAAGAGATACTTGTTGAAGAGCATCAGTTTAATGAAGAAAGAATTACAATTGCCTTACAAAAATATTCAGAAGAGAATAAATTAAAGAATCAGAAAGGGCTTAGTGACTTTTTTTAAAATTACTTTCTAACAGATTCGCCTGTTTTTTCTACACGTATCTTTGAAGTTATATCATTAAATGTTCTTGAATCTATTCCAAATGCTGCGGGAGTCATAGATTTTTCTTCTCTTAAGAATTTTCCGTAAAGATTCCATGGGGGGAATGATTTTGCAGTTTTACTAACGTAATTCTGGACTTTGCCCCATTTAATAAAATCTTCCCATGTTGATTCTATTATTCTTTTTATTTCTGCTAAATCTGGTTTTACATCTAATATTATGAAATCGAAAGCATTTATTATAAACGGCCCTTCATTATCTTCTCCCATTGCTACTGCTACTAAAATATATTTTCCAGGAGGTTCTGTGACTTTAATTGTTGCTTCATCTAAACCTGTTATTTCTTTATAGGTTAATTTATCTAATTCATTTTGAGCTATACCTGTTGCAGCAGTTCTTATTGTCCAACCTACTTTCTTTATTTCATTATTTTCATCTTTAAGTTTATTTACTTTAACTGGAATTGTTTGGTTGTGTGTTACTTGTAATGGCCTTTTTACTGTATTTTCTCTTTTTGATGGTTCTACAATTTTAATTCTTTTTTCTGTAACTGCAGGTTTTTCTGGTTCTCTTGGTTCAGTATCATCGAATGTTCCTGGAGGTATTAAATCTGGGCTTGGTGGGCTTGCTGGAGGTTTACCTTTAAATTCTCCAGAACCAATTATTCTTATCCATATTAAATCTAATAAATATCTTCCTTCAATTTGGTCCCAGGCATAGATCGTATAATCTCCTGGATGTATATAATTTGGTTTTAACAATTTATTTCCAAATATTGTTCTAGCAGTTTTACCTTCGCCAAGTTCTTTTAATGTATCTGATGAGAATCTATTTGCAGGTTTATGTCCAGGCTGTAATGCCCATTTTGGGTTTACTCCAGATTCACAGGTCACTTCAAATTTAATTTCTGTATTGTAATTTACAACTAAAGGATTCCTCATTGATTCTTCTCTTGTTGTTGGTTTAACTATTTTCAATAGTGCATCTGTACCAGAAGAACTTGGAGGCGTTCTAGAACCAACTGTATTTGGAGAAACATTGAAAATTGCCTTTAATATTATTTCATTACCATTATTTATAAATTTACAGATAACTTCTTTATTATCTCCAGGGGTTCTAAATTCTAAAGTTAATATTGTTGTATTTCTTGTTACTCCCCTATCTCCGGTTGGAGGGGTCCATTCAATATCATAATCTTCCATATTTCCATTTTCTACATCTGGATTTAAGAAAAATATTTCTCCTACTTTTGCAGATATTGGAGTTACTCTTTCATTTCTTTTTATTACTGCAATTGCTTGAACATTTCCTCTACCTGTGCCCAATCTTTTTGCTATTTCTATCAATGGTGTTAGCGTAGAAGAGCTTCCAGATCTTGACGTGCTTGGAGATGTTCCAGTTCTTGCAGTTATTTCAATTGTTTTTCTATCGAATAAAGGTAAATTTTCTGGAGAAACCCATTCTAACCAGTTTGTTCCATTTCTTAATAAAGCTACAACAAATAATGTATAAACTCCTTGTGGTAACTGTAGAATACCTTCTCCAACCCTAATGTTGAAATTATTCCCTTCTCCAACTAATCTTGCACCTGTGTCTCTTAGGGTTATCTTATTTGAAATCGTTTGGGAACCTTTAGCTATAAACCAACCAAAACCAATAATTGGTTCATTGATTCCAGCAGGCAACATGTTTGGGGTTAATTCATATTCTAGTTTTAACGGTATTACTTCTCCTTCTCTTAAAGATAAATTTGAACTTGGATTTTTTATTGTTACTTTTGGTAAATCTGTGGGCATGCTTACTACTATTATTTCTGTTGAAGCTCTACCTTCTGAACCTGGAGTTTCTGTGTCCACTACAATTACTGAAATTTTTATTTTTTGACTAGCTTGTGAAATTATTGAAGGTGGAATTGTAAAAACTATTGTTTGTGCTTTGAATTCATCTTCTCTAAGTAAAACATTTCCAATGTACCATTGACAAATATAAGTTCCGGCTCTTCTAAATCCTGCTTTCTTAGCTACTGGGATTCCTAATTTTCTTACATCTGCCGCTATTGTTAATGAATCTCCAATATTGTATCTTTTTTTATCTGGCTGAATTAAAATTCTAATGTCTAAAGTTTTAGCGCCTCTTCCACCCCAAGTCCGCAATTCGTACCATTTAGTACCTCTTTGATTTCCTGTGGGAGTATTTCCTCCGTCTCCAGAACTACCAATATTGATATTTATACCTTTAGCTAGCCACACTATAAATAATAATATTCCAGCTATGATTCCTATTGGCAAAAGCATATTAAATAAGAAAAATACTAAAGAGAATTGTTCTAGCCAACCATAATAACCTGGAATGAAAGCTAATGCCATTAAAGATAAAAAGAAAAAGAAAATTCCTGCTCCCCAACTTAATTTTTCGTGTTTGCCTATTGCCATATACACACATGCAAAGAATAAAAATAACATTACAAAGAAAACAACTGGAGCAATTTGAATTAATGATAAACCATATTTTCTAAAATAAAGCATGCCTGCAAAGCCTGCAATTAAACCCATCCCCAAATAAATTCCTTTTGAAGCTGGCATTTCTTTTTCGCCTTGGATTCTTGCTAAACCAAATCTTACAACTGCAGCTACAACTACGAAGAAAACAATGAAATCAACTAAACTTTGGTTATTGTAATAAAAATTAGACATTAAATCTGGATTGAAGCCAAAATTTGAATAACCGGATAAATATTGCGCAAAAACTACAGGCATTATAAGTATAAAAGCCATAGCTAGAAGTATCACAAACTTATTCCTCTTTTGCATAGGAAAGATCTACAAAAATAACTATATAAAGCTTTTCTAGACTAAATTAATATGGTTAAGTGTATAAAAATAAGTTTAAATGAAGCAGAAACAGTAAAGCGTGATGTTCTAGATAGAAAAATCTATGATTCTAGATATAAAATTATGAAAGAAGATAAGTATTTGTATATTCCAGTTATTAAAAAATATGAAAAATATAAATTAATTAATAAAGAATTAAAAGAAAAAGAAAATAAATTAAGTTTTAAAGAATTATTGAAAAGTAAATTAAGTGCTAAAGAAATTGAAGATATAGGGAGTTCTTATGATGTTGTTGGGGATATTGCAATTTTAGAAATTGAAAATGAGAATAAAAAATTTGCAGCTGAATGTTTATTAAAAACTAATAAGAATGTTAGAACTGTGGTTAGAAAAGTTGGCTGGCATGAAGGAATATTTAGGGTGCAAGAATATGAATGTTTAGCTGGAGAAAATAATCTAGAAACTAGTTATATTGAATCTGGAATTAAAATTAAATTAGATATTTCTAAAGTTTATTTTACGCCAAGATTAAGCAATGAGAGAATGAGGATAGCTAAGCAAGTTAAGGCTAATGAAAGAGTTTTAGTTATGTTTTCTGGTGTTGGCATTTATGGTTTCATTATTTCTAAATATTCTAAGGCTAAAGAAATAGTTTGTGTTGAAATTAATCCTGATGCATGTGAATATGCAGAGGGGAATTTGAAGTTAAATAGAATTAAAAATGTTAAATTATATTGTGCTGATATAAGGGAAGTTGTTAATCATCTAGGAGAGAACTTTGATAGAATAATAATGCCCTTACCTAAAGACAGCTTAAATTTTTTAGATCTGGCCTTAAGTTTGTTAAATAAAAATGGAATAATACATCTGTATACTTTTTCTGATGAAGAAAATATTAAAAAAATAATTGAAGATATTAAGAAAAAAGTTAAAGTTAAGATTTTAAATATTGTAAAAGCTGGACAGATTAAGACAAGGACTTATAGATATTGTATAGATATGCAAACTATTTAATGAATTCTACATTTTCTTTGTTTCGGAATTCTTTGTCACCTGTTACAAATTTCATATTGTTTTCTATTGCAAAAATATAACCCACACAATCAAAAAATGAAAGATTTTGTTTTTTATTTTCATGTCTGTATTTTACTGCTTTAATCATTATTTTAAAATTAACTGGTACTACATAACCTTTAAATTTTTCAAGTAAGTAGTCCGCTGTTTTTTCATTGTAGTCTCTTAGTATTACACTGTAAAACTCAGCCATTACAATTTCCGGGACAACAAATTCTTGATTCATATAACCCAAGAAATTAGGATTTTCATCATGAATTTCAATTAGTGCATATGTATCTAGGCATTTCATTTTAGTTATACTTAGATTCTAAAAATTTTCTATTTTCTGATCTTGCTTTTTGTGTAAGTTTTTCTCCTTTCCCAAAACCCCATAATTCTTTTAATGGATTTTCTTTTTTTCCTACTTCAATGAGTATATTTTCTTCAGCTCTTATTTTTAAACTATTGACTATTTCTTTTGGTATTATAATTCCTATTGAATTTCCCCATTGCTTAGTTTTAACTTCTATTGCCATGTATAACTCTAGGTATAACTTATTTATATCGTTTTCTATATCTATTTATTAACTTTAAACTTAAAGAAACTTGCTTAGATTTTTATGAAAAATTTACATAAATCTTGAAGGTTTTTCCTCTACAAATAGGTTTATATGCTTTCTGAATGTATTTTAATAGCGCAATGATGTTGTGAACACCCGCTGAGGCAACTGTGAAGGATGGTAGTAGCTTCTGAGCGCGATACTTTTAAATAATAGAATTGATAAGTTGATTAAATGGTAAAGAAGAAGGTGAAGAAGAGTTCTTTAGTTAGTTCTAAATTAGATCAGATAATTGAGTTACAAAGGAAGCAATTACGTGGACAAAATAAGATTGAAGATTTAGAATTAAAAGAGTTACATGGACAAGAATTAGAGGATCAAGAATTGCATGAGTTGGAAGGGCAAGAAAAGTATATTTTGGATCAAGTTGAAAAATTAGAAGCTGTTGAAAAACAGATAAGGATTGATGTTGGAGAACACCCATTAAGAAAGATAACTTATAAAGATGTTGGTAAATCTATGGTCGGAGCTTTTGTTGGATTGTTAAGTCATTATGCAGTCTTAGAAGGGGTGTTGTTTGCGCATGAAATCTCAATTGCAAGAGCTAGTTTTATGTATCTTGTTTCTTTATTGATTGGATTAGTTGTTTTGTATTATACTGGATTTAGGAAAATAAAAGATATTAAGGTATTGTCTTTATTGCCTTTAAGATTAGCAATAATTTATGGTGTAACTTTACTTACAATAATCATGGTATTGTTTATTATTGGCAAGCTAGATGGATTGAATTTTATTGAGATATATAAAACTGTGGCAGCTTTATCAATGCCTGCTATAATTGGTGCTGCTGTTGCAGATTTAATAGGTGGAGATTAATGTGGCAAAGGGAAATTTAAAAGAAGAGGCATTTGGGAGATTGTATAATTTGTGGCATAGTTTGCTTTCTCAGTGGCATGATCAACTGAAATTTACTCAGACTAGGGGCGAAGTAGATACCAATACTGTAGATATATTGTATAATACTTTGACTCAAACTTATAATTTATTGAAACCAAGACTGACTTTAGGAAATCAAGCAATAATTGAAAGACAATATAAAATTGTTAAGTATAGTTTTAATATAATGCGTTTAAAATATAATCCTAAAACAGATTTAGATAGACTTATTGCATTCAGAGAAGAGTTAGAGATGTATTTTAATTCACTAAAGGCCTAATTGTTCGGCTGCTGATCCTTTCGGTTTTAATGCTGTAGGGGATTCTCCACCGTGCCATGTAAATCTTGGACGAATTTGTATTGGATATATCTTTTCAGAATTATCGTCTAAAATTATTGCCGCACCTCTTAATTTTGGAAGCATATTAAAATATTTTTGAATTTCTCCAGTTAGATAGGATTGCATCATTTCATTTAAGGCATTTAAGTCTCTTCTTGCAGTCACTAATAAACTGATTATAATGTCTGTTTGTGTTATAACGTCTTTGTGAATTTCTCCTGGTTGTTGTGTTGCTAGAATTAAACTTATTCCCGGTTGCCTTCCTTCTCTTAGTATTGTAACTAAAGAATCTGTTGCAGGAGTTTTTTTGTCTTTTGGTAAACTTATATGTGCTTCATCTAAAAGTATCCATACTAATGGAACATCTCTCCCTGTTTCTTCTGAAGTTGTTTCGAAATACGAATGACCCTTTTGTACATCTTCTAATTCTTCTTTCTTTCTTGCTATAACTCTTTCTTCCATTAACTTTTTACAGACTAAACCAATTACTAAATTTTTAACATTCCATTCTTTGTATGCACTGATATCTAAAACTGATACTTTGCCACCTTCGAATAACCCTTTTAATTTTGTTGCATCCTTACTAAATATTCCCCAAGATTTTGCAGCTGAAAATAAACTTTCTAATGCTGATTTTGTTTTCTCATCTGCTTTTTTATTACTTAAAACAGTGGTTATATCTTCAATGTCATAATTCTCAAATCTTCTTTTTACTTCTGCTAAAGTATTTTCTATTAAAATTCCAATTGGATCTAGAGGGGAAATTTCAAAAGTTGAACACCAGTCTGCTGTATTTAATTCTGAAGGATTTAATGTGAATGAATAATCTGCAGGAATTCCTTTTTCTTTGTATTCTTTAAAATAACCTGATGGTACGTAGATATTAATATCTAGTGATTTTTTTTGTAAATCCCATTCTTCTAATAATTCTTCATCTTTTAAATTTTCATAACGCATTGTCCAGAAAATTCCCATTGTATCGAACATTAATACTGCAATTTTATTTTTTACTTCTTCAGGAAGGTGAGCCATTTCTTCTGCTATCACCCCCATTAAGTAAGACTTTCCAGAATTGTGAGATACTATACCTTCCGCTACAAATGAATGTGTTATTGGTACACTCAGATCATATACTTCTCCAATACTATTAATTTCTTCTATATTTTTAATTTTCTTCTCTTTATCTTTTCCAAATAAAACTTCTCCACATCTTAATTCGCTCATATTTTTCCATTTCAAAATTTTATCTTCTATCGTCATTAATGGGTGTTCTTTAGTTCCTTCTATAATGGAATCATCCTCTAATGTTAGTTTTATTATTGGTTCATTAATTTTATAATTTAATAGTGCCGCATTAGAGTGCTCAAATTTTTTATTTTTTATATTATATGTGATTACGTTGTCTTTTAGTTTATCAAATTTACTTATTTCTTTATATCCTGAGTCTGTTAAAATTTTAGTATTTGGTGTTAAGCATCCACGTTTGCCAGAAACTAATATAACGTGGGATTTTGTAACATCCATAAAAATTTTATTTGATAGGGAGGTTGTAGGACCCATTCTTACGTAATGTTTGCCTAGAAATACTGTTCCTTTTAATCCTAAAGTTTTTTTATCTGATTCTGATCTACCAACTACTATTTCATACATAAGAAAACAAACCTTTATATAGATATAAATGTTTTGATGGTTCATGGGAAAAAAAGAAGAAAAGTATGCTAAAATCCATGTTAAACCTAAAATTAATTCTAAAATTAAAGATCATTGGCCTAAATTTGCGATCGGTGCAGCTATAGTTTTAGTTGTTCTATTGGCTTTATTTTTTCTTCAAATAGGTGTACATAAAATTAAAGTTGGAGATACAGTTACTGTAGATTATACTGGTTATTTAGAAGATGGAAAAGTTTTTGATACAAGTTTACAAGTTGTTGCTGAAAAAACAGATATTAAGAAGAAAGATTTTATTCCTTTGAAATTTACAGTTGGTGCTGGGCAAGTTGTTCCAGGTTTTGAAGAAAATATTATTGGTCTCGGCAAGGGTGAAAGTAAAAGATTTATAATAAATCCTGATAAAGCTTATGGTGAGTCTAATCCTGATTTAATATTAAAAGATATGAAAAGAGATTTGTATATTAAGAAATATTCTAATGTTACTAATTCTTTATTTAAGGATTTGTTTAATAAAGATCCAACAACTGGAGATGTTTTAGAATTACAACAAGTTCCTTGGAAACTTAAAGTAAGTTCAATTAAAGATGGAATAATTTTTATGGAAAATTTACTTAATTTAGGGGATAAAATTAATTTACCTGGAACAAATTGGGAATCGGATGTAAAAGAAATAAAAGATGATGTTATAACAATATATCAAAATCCTAAACTGGGGGATTATATTTCTTTTCCAACATCAAAAGGGATGGTTGTAGGCAGCGTATCCAATGTAGATACCTATGTTTATAGTATTGATAAAAATCATCCTTTGGCTGGGAAAACATTAACTTTTGAAGTTACTGTAAAAGATGTAATCAAAGCTTAACTTAAAATTTCTAAAGAACCAAATTTTCCAGCAGTTATTTGTTTTTCGCCTTGCCATTCACTTACATAACCGTTTGTGATTTTTATCTTAGAGTCTTGTTTTACCTTTTCTATTTCATCATTCCACAAGGTTAATGTAATTTCACCAGAATCATCTTTTATTTTAGCATTACAAACTCTACCTACTTTGCCAAATTTATTAAATTCCCTTACTGGGCCTAATTCTATTACTTCAGCTTCTATTTCTACCTTGCTTTGCTTTGGAGTTAATTCTTTTATTTTATTCATTTTATCCTTTGATTTAGTACTTATATATAAACTTATTTTTCTAAGTAAATTATTTCTTCATCATCTAGTTTAAGTTCGTTTATTATGTCTTTATTATTTAATATGCTTTTGTAAAATTTGAAATTTTTTATTATTCCCTTTCTTGATGTGTGAGTATAAGCTGATAATTTTTCTGCTATTGATTTCTTTTTCCCATTTCTTATGTTTGATTGCCATATTTTTAATGGACGCATTGATCTTTTGTAGTTAGTAAAACTATTATTTGGTTTATCTTTTATAACTGAAATCCCTGAGGATAATAGTAAACTTTGATAGTATAAGAATCTCCAATATTGTTGTCTTCTTATTCTTCCTTTTAAAATATCTGCCTTAGACAATAATTCATAGGCTTTTGATAAATCTGAGCCTTTGTATTCCATCGGTAAATTTTCATCTAGCCACAAAGTATATTCATCTAAGTTTATATTTGCTTTTTCTAAAATATTATTCGCATTAAAATCTTTTGTTTTGAAAATTGCATTTAAGGCATGTATTATACTTATTTCATAGTCTCTTGGTTCATCTAAAACAATTAGTTCTTTGTTTATTGTGTTGCTTTGTAAGTCATTAATTGCCGCTCTTAGATCTCCTGAAGAATTTATTGCTATTTTTCTTAGTGACTCTTCTGAAAATTTGATATTTTCTTTTTCACATATATCCTTTATTATGCCTGTTGTGTCTTTGGAATTTATAGGTTTAAATTCTATTGCTGTTACTAATTTTTTAATATCCTTTATTTTATCATTATATCCATCATTTGCTGTTAGTATTATCGGGAATTTAGAAGTTTTTATGATATTTGCAATTGCTGAAGCTCCACCCCTATCATCTGTTCCAGATAAACAATCAACTTCGTCAATTAATAATATCTTTTTTCTTTGAAATAAACTTGTTTGTTGAGATGCTTGACCCATGATTGATTCTATTTGGTCTTTAGTTCTAAAATCTGAAGCATTTAACTCTAAAATTTCGTAATCTAATTCTTCTGCTATTTTGTATATTGAAGTTGTTTTGCAGGTTCCTGTTTGACCGTAAATTAATATACTTTCTTTATTTTCTATTAAATCTCTAATCTGTCCTAATGGCTGTGGGATTTCTTTACTATTCTTTGGTTTGTATTTCTCAATAAAGCTTTTCATTGTTAGTCTAGTTTTATTCCATCTAATTTTTTATACTCTTCACTCAATGAACTTTCCATTTCTTGATATTTATAAATATTTTTTAATATTAAACTTATAAAATCTATTGCTTTTTGACGATCCAAATCTTTAGTCATAATACAATACAATGCTCTGTGTTTTTTAAAATATACTATCCCGCAATCGTGGAAATAATATGAATATTCATCATTATTTTCTCCCCATTTGTGAGTTATTTTTACATCTTCAGGCATGCCACTAATATTTTTAATATCAAATATGCTTTCGCTTAATAATTGAAGAATATATTCTGAATCTTTTATATTTAGAACTGTTGATCCATATAAACTAATCAGTATATTTGCCATTATCTGCGTATTTATTTTCTCTGTCGGTTCTGTCCAGTTATGGTACGGGGCAATATTAAATGAGAAATATGCTAAACTTCTATTTAGGTCTGATTCTTCTATTTGATCTGAAAGAACTTTAAAGGCAGTATTATCGGATTTTTTTAACATTGATTCCATCAATTCGTTTATTGACAATTCTTTTGCTGTAGTGTTATAAAATCCATAGGGTGAATAAATTCTATTTTCATCTTTAATTGGTAATTTTGTGTTTAGGCTCAATTTGCCAACTTCTATTTTTTGCATTATTAAGATTGCTATTGGTAATTTACTAAGACTTAAAGGATAATATTCTGTTTCACCATTTATGTTTATAGCGTTACCGTTACGTAAACTTGCAATATATACAGACGCGTTTAAATTATTATCTTGAATGTAATTTTGTATTCCTACTTCTAAAGGTATTAAGTTATCGATAATATCATTCTTTTCTGCGTATACTCCTAAATATACTCCTGGACCCAATAAACCGTTCTTTAATTTTTCAGATTTTTCGTATTGAGATCTTATGTTCCAAATTAACCAAATCGATAAAATAATTATAAAAATTATTATGATCTTTTTAATTCGCATTTTTGTATTTACTAAGTATTGCCCTCTCATTTAAAATATATTTATATACTGAATTTACAATTTGACTTACATTATCTATTGCTTTTGATTCATCCAAATCTTTAGTCATTATACAGTATAACACTCTACTATTCTCTATATAAATTATGCCGCAGTCATGGAAGTATTTTCCTTCTTGAGTATAATACTCGCCAAATTTATGCGATACTGTTACATTTTCTGGTAAATTTGCGAATTTTTTTACATCAAATACTGTGTCTGTTAGTAAATAAAGGATATATTCTGAATCTTTTGTATCTAATACGCTTGATAAGTATAAACTTCTAAATACATTAGCGTAAGTAAGCGTTTTTACAAGGCCTGTATGGTCTCCATAATTTTTTCTCGAAGGATAGTAAACATTGAAATCCAAAGAGTAATAGTCATAAAGTAAATTTAAATCATTTTCATCTATATAATGCACTAATGCATGTGAAGCCGTATCATCTGATTCTTTTAACATTTTTTCCAATAATACTCTTAAAGGTAAATCCTTTGTGTTTATTTTATATAAGTCTCCAAAGGCATCAGTTTTATCTCCTTCTCTAATTGGGATCATTGTATCTAAACTCATTTTGCCTTCCTCTATCTTTTTAAGAATCAAAATTGCTATTGGTAGTTTGTTTAGGCTTAATGGATAAAATTCCATGTTTTCATTTACTCTCATACTTGCACCATCACGTAAATTTTCAACATAAATAGAAATGTTTAGTTTTGTTTCGTTTAAATATTTTTCAAATGTCCTATCTAAACTAACAAAGTTTTGAATCATGTAATTTTTTGGAGAAATAACTCCAGCGTAAATCCTTGGGGATACTAAACCTTGATAATAACTTTCCCTTTCTTCTGCTATTTTTTTATTTTTATTATAGTACTCTAAAGCTAAAATTATTAGAACTATTATTAATATTGTTTCTATGACAATTATTATTTTTTTACCTTTGTTTTCCATTTTAATTTATATTTTAGTTATAAATGCTAATAGGGCTTCTAATTGAATAAAATCGTCTGAACCTTCAACTAATCTGAATTCTATTTCACCACATCTTTCTATAATGCTTAATTTTTTCAAATCTTCAATTTTAATATTCATGATCTCTTTCTGTATTTGTCTTATTACATCTAACCCTGATAATCCATTGTTAAGCATTGTTTCTAGCAATTTGTTTCTTGATTCTATAAATTTTTTATTTAAAGCTAAATCTAATGCTAATTCTATGTCTTTTGATTCTGTTGATGTAATAAACTCTTTTATTGTGTCTTTATTTATTTCTTTGGACATTGCATTGCATGATTGTAAAATGTTTTGCAGTTGTCTTACGTCGCCATTAGAACTATCAAATAATAATTGAATTGTCTCTTTATCTAGGTTTATATTTTCATTTTTAGTTATTTTTTCTATTATTGAGGTTATATCTTCTTTTGCTAATGGTTTAAATTTAAAAATTGCACATCTGCTTTTTATTGGATCTATTATCTTGCTTGGATAATTACAACTCAATATGAACCTGCAGGAATTTGAGTAGGTTTCCATTGTTCTTCTTAATGCCTGTTGAGCTTCTTTTGTTAAGGCATCTGCTTCATCTAAAAGAATTATTTTTGGAGAATCTGCTTCCATGGCCATGGTTTTTGCAAAATCCTTAACTTGATTTCTTATTGTGTCTATGCCACGATCATTACTTGCATTTAATTCTAGAAAATTTTGTTTCCAATTATCTTTGTGTAATTGTTTAGCTACTATTAATGCTAGAGTTGTTTTACCTGTGCCTGCAGGACCACAAAATAACATATGAGGGATATTTTTAGTTTCTACTAGGGCTTTAACTCTTTTTACTATTTCTTTTTGACCCATTACTTCATCAAATGTCTGAGGTCTATATTTCTCTGTAAATATTTGTTGAAATTGCATGTTATGAAACTCTTTAGATTATTTATAAAGATTTATGTTAAAAAATATAAAATAAAAAAGGAAGAATTATTCTTCCGTATTATCTAGGTCTTCTGCGTCTTCATCCAGATTATCTTCAGACTCTCCTTCTGAAGAACTTTCTGTTTTAGGTGTTTCTGAACCTTCACTGACAACTTCTGCAAAGCCTACTTTTCTTAGAACTTTACTAATTCTTACCTTTACTGTTTCGCCTTGTTTTGTTCCAGCAACAAAAATAACAAAGCCCTTAACTTTAGCTATTCCATCGCCTTTAGCGCCAACAGCTTCTATCGTTACATCTATTTCATCACCAACTTGTATTGGTGCAAAACTTTTTCTTTCACTGTACATAAATATCTCTCCTTCCAATTATTAGCCCCTAATCCATACTTTTTCACAATTATGACTAGTTTGGCTGTTATTTAGCTATATGAATAAATATATAAAAATATGGGGTTTTTGGGATATACTAGAATTTCTATTAAAAGCGAAGTTTTTTAAATTTGAGCTATACAAAAGAACTTATGTATAATTTTAAAGAGATTGAACTGTTTGTAGCAGATATTTGGAAGAAAAACGATAAAGAAATTAAGAAATCATTACAATATGATTCGAAGAAGAAACTGTTTTCTTTTCTAGAAGGGCCGCCTACAGCTAATGCTCCTCCTGGATTACATCATGTAGAAGTTAGGGTATTCAAAGACTTATTTTGCAGGTTTAAGTATATGCAAGGATTTACTGTGCCTAGAAAAGGCGGAT
>CAYNBR010000023.1:0-16347 GCA_964395935.1 Candidatus Woesearchaeota archaeon | reverse complement strand
TAAAAATATTAAGATACAATAAGATTGTTAACAATATCCCTGCTGATAAATGAATTAATTGTCTTTTTTTTTCCTTTTTATTCAAATTATTCATGCTTAGCATATCTGTTTACTTTATTTAAAACTTATGTAGTAAATATATTTCCTAGAAGCAATTAGTTTTTAATGTAGAAATAAGTTAAATAATTATATGGATAACCTTAATTATATAGATGCCCAAGAAAAAAGGCAGCCCGAATATAAATTGCCGGAATTGCCCTATCGTCCCATATATGACTATAGGAACAAACTTCCATTCATAGGAACTAGAGATGATCCAAATAAGATTATTCTGGTAAGAAAAGAAACTATTGAAGAAACAGTACATAAATTAGCTGTTGTACTAGTCCAAAAATTTGGCAGGGATAAAGAAGGAAGAGTAATCACTTATAAAAAGCACGAATGCCCTGTAATGGTTCCAATTATCGGTGGTGCATCTTATTTTTTTACAGATTTAGCTCGGGAGATAAGCAGAACTCCGCCTGGCTTTGATATTGAAGAAATGTATATGTCATTGAATCATAAAAATAAAAAAGTTTAGCATTATATGTATGTTCGTGGCGTTATAAAAGATAGACCTATTCTGCTTGTAGATTGTATAATGAGCCATGGTTTTACAGTAAAAAAAGCAAAAGAAATCCTAAGAAAAAGAAAACCAAAATCTATAACGACAATAGTTTTTATGGATAAGTATAGTGCAAGAAAAGCTCACAATGTTCAACCAAATTATGTGGGTATTACGATAGGCAATGTATCTCTATATGGTTATGGTTTGAGGGATAGTCAAGGTCTAAATAGGAATTTCGAGGCTGTAGCTATGGAAGTTCCGAAAGGTGTTGAAACAAGATTGGCATTGAGAGAAAAATTAGGCAGCAGACTAATATGAAAAGATATTTTAATTAAAACTTTCTTATATTTATATGAAAAATCAAGAGGTAGTTGAACTTCTCTACAAAATTGCAGACTTTCTAGAATTATTAAATGAAAATAGATTCAAGTTTTTAGCTTATAGAAATGCTGCTATGTCCATTGCAAATTTAAGTGAAGACATTCTAAATATTTATAATAAAAATGGTGTTAAAGGACTATTAGGAATTCCGAATGTTGGAGAAGGAATTGCTATTAAAATTGAAGATTATTTAAAAAATAATAAATCTAAATATTTAGAAGATTTAAAGAAAAAAATACCAATAGATGCTAGTTTAATGGATTTAGAAGGATTGGGACCTAAAAGAATTTTTATATTATATAATAAATTGGGTGTTAAAAATTGTAAAGATTTATTAGAAGCTGCTAAGAAAGGGAAGATCTCTAATTTAGAAGGTTTTGGGAAGAAAGTTGAGGAAAATATAATAAAAGCCATTGAATTTTCTAAAGTTTCTAAAAAAAGATTTGTTTTAGGATTAGTTTGGCCGGAATTAAAAGAATTAGAAAGTAAAATTAAAAAAATAAAATATATTGAAAGAGTAGAAATATGCGGTTCTGCAAGGAGGATGAAGGAAACAATAGGTGATTTAGATATTCTAACTATCAGCAATAAACCAAATGAAGTAATTAATGAATTTATAAGATTAGAAGATGTGAAAAGAGTTTTAGCCGAAGGAAATACAAAAAGTACTGTAATATTAAATAATAATATGCAGGTTGATTTAAGAGTTTTACCAAAGGAAAGTTTTGGCGCTGCGATGCAGTATTTTATAGGAAATCAAAGTCACAATATAAAATTAAGAAAAATTGCAATTTCTAAAGGATATAAATTAAGTGAGTATGGTGTGTTTAAGGGAGATAAAATCTTAGAAGCTGATGATGAAAAAAAAGTGTATAGGATTTTAGGCTTAGATTATATTGAACCAGAGTTAAGAGAAGATACAGGAGAAGTTGAAGCTTCACAGAAACATAAACTTCCTAAATTAATTGAATTAAAAAACATCAGAGGGGATTGTCATATGCATACTAATGAAACAGATGGTATGAATACTATGGAAGAAATGATTGAAGCAGCGATCAAACTTAATAGAGAATATATTGTTTTTACAGATCATACTAAAGGGTTAAGATTTATTAATGGAATGGATGAAAATAGAATTTTAAAACAAGTTGAGAAAATTAATAAAATGAATAAGATTTATGGAAAGAAGATTACTATATTATCTGGCGTAGAGTTAAATATTCTTGAAAATGGAGAACCTGATATTAAGGATAAAGTTTTAAAAAAATTAGATGTTGTTGTTGGTTCTATACATACTGGATTTAAACAAGATATTGATAAATTAACTAAAAGAGTCATTAAAACTATGGAAAATGAAAATATAGACATTATTGGACATCCTACTGGAAGAATTATTAATCAAAGAGAACCTTATCAAATTGATATACATAAAATAATGGAGAAAGCTAAAGAAACTAAAACTGCTTTGGAAATTAATTCTTCTGTTACTAGATTAGATTTGAAAGATGTTAATATTAAAGAGGCTGTTAAAAGAAATGTTAAATTAGTTATTAATACTGATTCACATCACACTTCACATTTAGATTATATGTTATTTGGTGTTGCACAGGCTAGAAGAGGTTGGGCTGAAAAGAAAAATATTTTGAATACTTTACCTTTAGATAAATTTTTGAAAAGTTTAAAGAATTAATCTTTCCCTGTTCCTCTTAATGTCGGTAAACTTGCAGTATAAGCAGGCATTTGTCCAGCTGTCGGTTTTGGATCAAATTGCATTGAAAGTAAGGCTTCTAATTCTTCAGTATCAAAAACTTTTTTGTTATCTACTACACTTCTTAGCAATGTTAAACCTTTATTGTCTACAGAAAGAACTTGAGTTTGTTCTAGGTTTTCATTTTCACCATCTGGAATTATCTCTTTGCCGACATATAACCACATTACTTTCTCATGTCTTGGATTTATTCCTTTTAATCCTAGAGCAAAAACTCTTGGTAATACACCATAAATTAAAGCATTTAGTCTTGCGTAACTTTCACTATTTGTAGCATGCATATGATATTCAATAAAAGCCGGCCTTATTAATCCTGAAACTATTAACTCTAAAGCTTGATCTCTGGGTAAATCTGTTGCTCCAATATTTGTATCAATTTGATATGAATGCTGTGGAACAATCCATTTTCCTTCTTCTATATTTTCAACTCTCGGAACATCGGTGTGTATACTTGTTACATTTGTGTGGCACCCTTCTTGTGGATCATAAGCTAAATAGAATGACAATCTTGTCTGCAGACCTTTATTTTTTATACCTGCAAAATTTATTCTTTCTAAAGCTTTTCTAGCTCCTGCTGGATCTCTTATTCCTTCATTTAAAGTATATTCTGTAGCCATAACTTTCTTGCTATAGTAATAAAATTTATAAAGATTGGTAAAGTAAGCTTTATCATGGAATTAAAAGAGATAGATTATTTGAAAAAGAGTTATTCTGAAAGAAAAGATGTAATTAAGAATAAATTAAACTATTTTAAGACTGTTATTAATGAAAATGAAAAAAGATTATTTGCAGAATTATGTTTTTGTTTATTAACTCCCCAGAGTAAAGCTAAGATATGTGATGCAGCAATACAGAATTTAGTTAAGACTGGAATTTTATATAATGGAAATGAAGAAGATATTAAAAGTTATTTAATTGGTGTCAGGTTTAATAATAATAAAACTAGATATTTATTAGAAGCTAGAAAGTTATTCACTGAAAATGGAGAATTAAAAGTTAGAGATAAGATTACTAAATTCAATAATACTTTAGATACTAGGAAATGGTTAGTTGAGAATGTAAATGGAATGGGATTGAAAGAATCTGGACATTTCTTAAGAAATGTTGGTATATTTGAGAATTTAACTATATTAGATAGGCATATTTTAAAAAATTTAAATAAACATGGTGTAATAGATGAAATTCCTAATCCTTTGACTAAAACTAAGTATTTAGAAATTGAACAAAAGTTTTTAGAGTTTTCTAAAGAAATAGGAATACCTTGTGAAGAATTAGATTTATTATTTTGGTCAGAACAGACTGGAGAAGTGTTTAAGTAATTGAAAATTAAAATAAATAAAGAAACATTTGATGTAATATTATGTAAATCATTATTTTCTCAATTTCTTGGATTAATGTTTAGATTTCCTAAGAATGATGGATTATTATTTGAATTTAATAAAGAGAAGAGAGTAGCTTTACATATGTTTTTTGTATTCTTTCCAATAGATATTGTTTATTTTAATGAGAAAAAAGAGGTAATTAAAATACTTAGAAATGTTATGCCTTTCATTCCTTATATTGAAGGAATTAAATGTAGATATATTTTAGAAGTTAAAGACTGTAAGAATATTAACTTAAAAGATAAGCTTATATTCTAATAATTCTAAATATTTATAATGAAAGCTAATAAATTTTATTCTAAATTAGTTGATTCTGTTAAAAATAGAAATGATATTCAAGTTAAAAAATATAAGTTAAATTATAAGGAAGGAAGTTATGATTTTTATAAGATTCAGTCTAAAAATATTTCTAAGAAAGATAAGATATTATTAATAAGGGCCGGAATACATGGAGAAGAGATAGCTGGTCCGATATCTTTATTATGGTATTTTAATAAAATTCTAGATTATGCACATCATAAAAATGTTAAATTGATTATATATCCTTTAGGAAATCCTTCTGGTTTTGAAAATAATTTAAGATATAATATAGATAATGATGAGGGAGATGAAGGAAGCAATGACTTTATGAGGTATGAATTAAAAAGTGGAAAATTTATTGGTGACTTAAAAATTTCTAATGAATATAAAAACTGGTATTGGGCTTCTGATAAAAAATTGAAAGTTAATTTACCTATAGAAACTTTATTAATGCATAAATTGTTAAAAGAAGATCCACTAAAACAAATTTTAGGTTGTTTAGATTTACATCAGGATTACATAACTAAAAATGTAAAGGCTTCTGCTTATCATTATTCTTTTGGTAACTTAAAAGTTTATAAGAAAATAATAAATGAAATAGAGAAATATTTGCCTACATTAAAAAATAGGCTTATAGGTGCAGGATTTAATGAGGAAATAGATCAAACTGGAAAGTTAATTCAGAAAAATAATAAACAAGATGCAATTAGAAGTGATAGAAATGGATTTATTATAAGACATGATGGGACTTTACCTGATTTGATGTATAGGCTTGGGAGTAAATATTGTGTAACTGTAGAGACTACAGGAAAAACTCCTTTGGAAATTGCATGTAAGATTAATTTAATTTGGATTTTTGGTTTAATTGATCTTATTGAGAAGTCCTAGAAACTAATTCATTTTCAAACCATTCTACTTTCTCTATTTGTACTTTTGCACCTGCTGCATTCTCATGACCGCCGCCAACATTTAGTTCAGTTAATATTTTTCCCAAGTTATATTTGCTGCCATTTCTTCCCCTTAAAGAGTATCTAAATATTTCTAAGCCATTTTCTTGTGATCTTGACTTCATTGCTATAATATCTCCTGCTGGAAGCTCATCACATAAAATACTTGATACTTTTGACATTAAACCTGATCTATGTTCTTTAGGTTCGTAAAAACTAATCCTGCCTTGAACTCTCCTTGTTATGTAAAAATTATTTCTCTCATTGGTAACTAATTCTTGTAATTTATTATATAATGGTCTTACATATTGAACAACTGGATTGTTTGAGCCATTAATTAAATCTGTTAAAGTAAAATTTGGATTATTAACTGCTAGTTCTACTAATCTTTTATTACCTGCATCCCCTTCCATAATAAATGGAGCCCAAAACATTAAAGATAGATCATAGAATTTTGTATTAACTTTTAAACCCTGAAAACTTGTATTATTGACTTCTGTAGAATAAATATTATATCTATCTAATTTTCCTTCCCCTGCTAACTGCAATAACTCTGGAAATAATTCTGGATAATCTTCTATAACTTCACGCATTTTTTCTTGAGAAGTATCAACTAAATAATCGCAGACTGTTCCAATAGCACTAATATCTCTTCCAAATCTCCCAGTTTCTGGTAAGGCTCTAAAAACTATTTCAGATGTATTTACATTTACTAAACCAGAATTTCTAGGATTTAAGTAAATTATATTGTCAAATGCATCTAAATCTGAAAAACTTAATGGAAACCAATCAAATGAAACAATTTTTTCTATACCTTCTGATTCTAATTTTCTTACATCTTCTTTTTTTAATCCGGTTCTATTACCTTTAAAATTTACAACCTTACCTTTAAATAAAGAATATAAAATAACAGAAGTCATACCATCTGGATCTTCATCACTTATTACTAAATCATATTCTTTTCCTAGATAATACCTTACTTTTTTGTAAAAATCCTGTAAATCTTTTGCTTTTATTGTTTTAATATTTTCCCTAGAAAAATCTATATTGAGTGGATGATGATCTACTACAACTAAACTTACGCCCATTTTAATTTCTAGTATTAAACTGACTTAAAAGATATACTATTCTTGAATACAATAATGCTTAAAAATAGAATTAAAAAGAAAAGTCTGATGGGTACTCAAGAACATTTAAAGGGGAAGCAAGTTATTTCTGTTGTTGATTGGGCTAGGGGAGATTCTGGGAAGGCTAAAGCTACACAGTATTTTGCACAGTTTTGTGATGTTGTTGGTAGGTTTGGTGGAGGGCCTAATACTGGTGCTACTTATGTAATTAATGGTATACAACATGTTGCACATTTAATTCCTGTTGCTGGGAAAAAAAGAATTATTGGTGGACAAGTTTGGTTTAATCCTGAAGTTTTTAGAGAGGAATTAAAAGATCTTAATGATCATGGACTTTTAGAAGGTACCGAATTGATGGTAGATAATTTATTATCCGTTATATTTCCTTATCATATTGCAGAAGATAAAATAGCTAATTCTATAGGCACAACAAATAGAGGGATTGGTCCAGTTTCTAAAGACTCTGTTGGAAGATATGATGATGTTGCATTACAAACTTTATTCGATAAAGGAGAATTGGAAGCTAAATTAGCAGATATCCTAGATGTAAGGCAAGCTACTTTAGATGCTATGATGAGAAAAAAAGGAATTGATAAAAAACAGTTTATGAAAGCTAATTTTTTACAATTTGTAGATACTCAGGGAAATTTTCATCCTGGGAAGATTGTGGAAAGATGGTGTGGATTTGGAGAAGATGTAAAACCCTTTGTAACTGATACTGATAAATTCTTAATTGAAAGATATCTTGCAGGAGATAGAATATTATTAGAAGGATCTCAAGGATTGTTATTGGATCAAAGATGGGGGACTAGGCCTTATGTTACTTCTTCTTCTGTTGCTCCAAATGGTTTAGTGTATACTTCTGGATTGCCTCAAGCTGATTTGACTGTTTGTTTAATAAAGGGAATTCCTTCAAGTGTTGGTGATGCTGTTCTCCCTACCCAAATTAAAGGTGAAGAAGCTGATAGAAAGAGAGAAGCTG
Organism: Candidatus Woesearchaeota archaeon; assembly: GCA_964395935.1. Lineage (GTDB taxonomy): Archaea > Nanobdellota > Nanobdellia > SCGC-AAA011-G17 > GW2011-AR18 > CAYNBR01. Next base: position 8,853 of record CAYNBR010000023.1, on the reverse strand, counting down.
GAAATGAATATGGTGCAACTACTGGAAGACCAAGAAATCTTTATGAAAATAATCTTGCTGAATTAAGATATGCTAGAAATAAAACACCCAAATCTAGAGTTTTGGTTTTATGTAAAGTTGACACATTAAAAAGTGAGACTGTTACAGTATTTGATGGGTATCATGAAACAAGCACTAGTGGTCAAGATTATAGGCCTGTTATTACTGATTTCTCTAGAGATCCAAAAGTTTTAGCTAGATATGAAGGAGCTAGACCTACTAGAATTGGCCCTTTAGAAGATGCTACTATGTATAAAACTAGAGATTCTTTAGAAGGTACAAAGATTGAGGAACTGGCAGATTTCTTTGCTGAGAATTTACAAATTCCTGTTACATTAATAGGCAATGGAAGAGATATGAATGATTTTATAGAATTATAGCTATGTAAACTTTCTTAATGCATATCTACTCACTTCTGCCCCATCTGATACATATAAATGAGGTTCATTTTTCATAAATTTTAGAGAGGGAGCAATAAATCTTAAATGCTCTAAATCTAATTTTTCAAGATCAAAAATAGCAGCTGCTTCGAATACTTTTGGACTTTTTCTTTCAATATAACTTAGTTTTCTTTTTCCGAATGCAAAATAGCCTTCAGCTGAAGTAATAGGAACAATTCTTATTACATCATGAGGAATTCTTATTAAATATTCTGAACTTAAACCACTTCTATCTGTACGAGAGCCTCCAACCATTCCATAAACTATTTGTGTAGATCTTAATTTTTGATTATTGGGATTACCAACTAGTGCAAAGTTTTGTGTTGCTTTGAAAGCAGTAATATCTAACATTCCATTTAAAAAGTATGCAAGGTCTGGCAGCTGTGTTTGTTGGAAGTATACCCAAGAAAATGTTTCAGTAGGCCCTTCTATGAACGAAGCTGTTTTATTTGGATTTTGGATGCCGGTAACAAATTCGCTTTCATTTATTGCAGCAATTTCCCCATTAGACAATAGGCCGTATAATGCATCTGTATTTAGATCGCCTGCAATTTTAATTATATCTTTTCTAACTTCAATATGTCTTGAGTTTTTCTTTATTATTCCTGTTGTTTCTGGATTGCCTTTAGAATCGTAATCAAATACCGAATATGTATCAAATAGTTCTATTGTATGCTGTGAAGTTAAGACTGCAAGAACACATTCCAATGTTAATATACCTTGTGAAAGTGTTGTAGAACTAAAACTAGTTACTGCTAAGTCTACAGCTGAACCTTCTCTTAAATCTTGTTGTGCTATTTTCTTTCCTTGATTATCGTAAAGTAATAATTCATCCCTGCAGATAGCTGCTAATACGTCTGTAACTAATATCTGGTCATTTTCCCTCATTTCTTTTACAATACCAGAACCGGCAACTATATTCACTAAACCTGAAATTTGCTGTGAGAATCCGAAATCTCTTTCTCTCTCAAAACTAAAATGGACCATAGTAATTTCTCTTACTAAAAATTTATAAGCTTATTTATTATTTTGTAAAAGTCATATATACATACTAGAAAGATTAAAATAGCTATTTCATATTATATTTTGTAATGCTAGTATTTTCAAAAAAAGATCTTGAATTAAATAAAGCCAGGACTAAGGAATGGGTAATAACTAATGGTTTGGGAAGCTATGCTTCTTCTACTATAATTAACTTAAATACCAGAAGATACCATGGATTATTAGTTGCTTCTTTAAATTTTCCAGTTAAAAGAATATTAACTTTAGCTAAACTGGAAGAAAATTTAATTATAAATGATAAAGTTTATTCTTTAGGGGTTAACCAATATCCTGGAACAATACATCCTGAAGGTTATAAATATTTGAAAAGTTTTGTTTTTAATATATTCCCGAGCTTTAATTATAATATTAAAGATGTAGAAATAACTAAATCTATTGTTCTTCCGCATAACCATAATGTTATTATTGTAAGATATTTAATTAATACTAAAAGAGAATTTACTTTCAAAATTAGGCCTTTTGTTAATTTTAGAAATTTCCATAGTTTAAATTATGAAGCTAAAAATAAATTTAAGCAGACTGCAAATGAATCTAGTACTGTAATTATTCCTGTTAATGAAAATGCAGCTATAATTCTAGGAAGTGACTCTGGAAAATATAAGCAGAATGAATTCTGGGTTTATAATATTGAATATCAAGAAGAGAGGGAAAGAGGCTATGATTTTAGAGAGCATCATTTTTCTCCCGGTGAATTTACTTTTAATGTTAAGAAAGGAACTTCTTCAATTAATATTGTATGTACAGCAAACAATAAAGAAGATGCTTATATTGACTTTGAGAATTTTTACTCCAAGAAAGCCGAGGATTACAAACAGATATTTGAGAATGAATTATTAAGAGTTAATACTATGGTTAGTAAGTTTTATGAAAATAAAAAAATTGAGAAAGAGATTTTAATAAATAATTTAATACAGGCTGCTGATAGTTTTATTGTTAAAAGAGAGAATTTAAGGAGTATAATGTCTGGATATCATTGGTTTTCTGATTATGGGAGAGATGCTTTAATATCCTTGCCAGGATTATGCCTGGTAAATGGGAAAATACAAGATGCGAAAGAAATTTTATTATTTTATAAAAAATATATTAAGAATGGTTTAATTCCGAAATTAATCAATGAAAATAATATTGCAGAGTATAATTCTGTTGATACTTCCTTATGGTTTATTTATTCTGTCTATAAATTTTATCAATATACTAAGAATTTAGACTTTATAAAAGATAATTTATGGAAAGAAATGAAATCGATTATTTATTATTATAAAAATGGAACTGAATACCATATTAAAGCAGATAAAGACGGATTAATTGAATTTAGAAGCAGTTTATCATTAACATGGATGGATACAAAGTATAATTTAAGAGAAGGAAAATGTGTAGAAGTAAATGCTTTATGGTATAATTGTTTAAAAATTATGGAGTTTTTTGCTTATAAATTTGAAGAAAATAATTTAGATTATGTAATATTAGCTAAGAAAGTTAAAAAATCTTTTAATAAATTTTGGCTGGGAAAGTATTTAGCAGATAATATCAATGGAGAGAATAAAGATATTTCTGTAAGACCTAATCAGATATTTGTTTTATCATTGCCATTTAGATTGCTTACAAGAGAAAAAGAGTTATTGGTATTAAAAAAAGTTACAGATGAATTACTAACACCTTTTGGATTAAGAAGTTTAAGCAAGAATGATAGTAAATATATTGGCAAGTATTATGGAAGTGCAATAGAAAGAGATAGGTCTTATCATAATGGCACAATTTGGGGATGGTTACTCGGACCTTACTTAAGCTCTTATTTAAGACTACATAACTATTCTAGTTTAGCTAAGAAAGAAGCAAAAGAAAAGATATTGAAATACATTTCTATAAGCATGAAAGAATATGGAATCGGAACTATAAATGAAATCTATGATGGGGATTTTCCTTATACTGCTAGAGGATGTATTTCACAAGCTTGGAGCGTTGCAGAAATATTAAGAAGTTATGTTGAAGATGTTTCAAAGAGTTGATTTAATTATTTTATATGCGGGATGGCCATCGAAACCATCTACTTTTTTATAATTAAAACCTTTTAGAATTGATTCACCTATGCCTAGTGGGTCTGGGAACATTACTTTTGGATTAGCTTTATGAGTAACTCTATAATGTTGGAATTTGTGAACTGCAAATCTCATTATATCTAGGAAGCTTGCTATTTTTTTGTCATACTTATCTGCAACAAAGAAATGAATATAAGTAAGCCCAGATTGCATGTCAAATTTATAAACTAACTGTAAACTTGTGCCCATATCATCAAATAGTAATACACTTCCACCCTTTCTAGCGTTCTCTGGATCATTACCTGCAAGTCTATTAAATGATTTACGATGTAATCGAAGCGAACGATTGTATGTGTGAAACGCTTTGGTTTCTAAATAATCTAAATAAGCTTTTCTAGTTTCATGCTGTTTTACTAATTCAACTAAAGCCTCTTTAGTTTCTTTAACAAGGCTAACATATTTTAGGAAAGAATCTAAATCATCAAATGATGCAAATACTGTTTCTCTTTTAGCACGGTTTATAAGCTCATAATCTATTTTTAATTTTGTTATATGCTCTGCCATCTCATCTATATTCTTAAATTTCTTTGGATCATTTGTAACAACGTCTGTTTGATCTATCCTAGTCTGCAGATCATCTACCAGGCTCCTTGCTTCTTCATAATCAAAATTAGGTTTTAAACCATGAACAGTTCTAGCAGAATATATATTTTCTTTAGTTTCAGTAAGACTAATTCCTTCACCATTTAAAGCAGTATTAGTTTCTTCTAAAATTATAACTTTATTGCCTCTATTAGCCATAAATTTAGCAATATCTTCCAGCCTTATACCTGGAATTACATCTACTACTCTTATTCTTTCATTTGTTTGTATTTGCATAATCTATGGAAAAAATAAAGATTTTTAAGGTTTACTCATAGCTTTTGGCTTGTAATCTAATTCTAATCATAACACTTATATACTATAAAAGACTAATTTTTAATAAGTAAAGAGGTGTTGAATTAATGTATAAGTTACAAGACTTATTGTTCAAAAATAAAGCTTTATTCTTAGCTTTAGATCAAGGATTAGAACATGGGCCTAAAGAATTTAATCTAAATACTATAGATCCGAATTATATTCTAGAATTAGCTCTGAAAGGAAATTTTAATGGAATTATATTACAAAAAGGATTAGCTGAAAAGTATTATGAAAATTATAGATATAAAGTTCCTTTGATATTAAAATTAAATGGAAAAACTAATTTAGGAAGTAAAGGTGAACCATATTCTCCATTATTATGTTCTGTTTCTAAAGCTGTAAAGTTAGGAGCTTCTGCTGTCGGCTATACTTTGTATTTTGGTTCTGGGAATGAAGCTTTGATGATGAATGAATTTGCTAAAATACAAGAAGAAGCTAGAGATCATAGTTTACCTGTAGTATTGTGGGCTTATGCTAGAGGTATTGGAGTTGATGATATGCATACAGATACTTTGGCTTATGCTGCAAGAGCTGCTTTAGAATTAGGAGCAGATATTATTAAAATAAAATATAATGGAGATAAAGAAGGATTTAAGTGGGTTGTTAAAAGTGCTGGAAAAGCTAGAGTTATGGCTGCTGGTGGGGAAAAAACTAGTGTTGAGAATTTATTACAAGAAGCTTATGATGTTATGAAAGCTGGTGCTACCGGCTTAGCTATTGGAAGAAATATTTGGCAGCATGAGAAACCATTAGAAATTACACAAGCTTTGAAAGAAATTATATTTGAAAATAAAAGTGTGGAAAAAGCATTGAAATTAATAAAATGAAAACATTTGAATTTAATTATGAAAAAAGTTGTGACATAAGTAATAGTGAACTAAATTCTCAATATTACAGAATAGAAAAAGCAATTGGAATAGCTAATGAATCTTTGAAAACAAATTATAGAACCGATTTTGCTTTTCTTAATTTAATAGATGATAAAAAGTTCTTAGAAGAATCTACAGAGTTAGCTAAATATTTTAAAAATGTAGAATTAATGGTTGTTATTGGTATTGGAGGGAGTAATTTAGGAACTAAAGCAATACAAGAAGCTGTGAATCCTAAAGCTAAAATATTGTATGCTGATACTGTAGATGCAGATCATTTAAATGAAATAATAAAAGAAATGAATAAATGTTTTAAAGAGAAAAAAGATGTTTTATTAAACTGTATTAGTAAATCTGGGAATACTGCGGAAATATTGGCTAATTTTGAAGTTTTATTATATGTTTTTAAAAAAGCAAGAAAAGATTATAAGAAATTTGTTGTTGTTACTACAGATAAAAATTCTAAATTATGGGACTTAAGCAAGATTGAGAAATTTTATTTATTAGAAATTCCTGAAAAAGTAATCGGGAGATTTTCTGTATTCTCAAACGTTTCTTTATTTCCTTTAAGTTTGATTAATATAAATACTAAAAAGTTATTAGAAGGTGCTAAAGATATTAGGAAAGAATGTTTGAATAAAAATTTATTTAAAAATCCTGCTGCTTTAAGTGCATTAATAACTTATTTACAGTATAGGAGAGGAAAAAGTATTTCTAACTTATTTTTATTCAGCAATGAACTAGAATCTTTAGGGAAATGGTATAGACAATTACTAGCTGAATCTACTGGGAAAGAAAGAGATTTAATTGGGAGATTGGTAAATGCAGGATTAACTCCTACTGTTGCCATAGGCACTACAGATTTACATTCTCAAATGCAGCTGTATTTAGGCGGGTCAAATGATAAGGTAACTAGTTTTGTAAGTTTAAAGAATACTCAAAATAAGATTAAAGTTCCTAATATTAAACAGTTTAGTAAGATAATAAAAGGAATACAAGGAAAAGATTTACAATTTATAATGAATGCTACTTATGAAGGTGTTAAGAAAAGTTATTTAAAGAAAAATTTACCTTTTATGGAAATTAGATTGCAAGGGAAGAATGAATATTGTTTAGGGCAATTTTTACAATTTAAGATGCTAGAAGTTGTTTATTTAGCTTATTTATTTAATGTGAATCCTTTTGATCAACCAGATATTGAAGAATATAAAGAAGAGACTAGGAAGATATTAAAATAAAATGTTTGATGTAATTACCTTAGGAACTGCAACCAGAGATACTTTTATTAAAGTTGATAATTTAAAATCTAAAAATAATTATTTATTACTAGAAGAAGGAAAGAAAATTGAGATTTCTAAACCTTTTGTACAAACTGGCGGAGGTGCTACAAATACTGCAGTTTCTTTTGCTAGATTAGGTTTAGATACAGCTATAATAAGTAAATTAGGAAAAGATGAAGCAGGATATTTAATTAAAAGCTCTTTAGTTAAAGAAGGAGTAAATATAGAAGCAGTAGTACATGATACCAAAGAAGGAACTGCAAGATCTACAATTTTAGTTAAAAATGGAAAAGATGCTACAGTTTTAGTTTATAGGGGTGCTTCTAGTAATTTAAACATAAAAGAAATTAAATTGAATGAACTAGATACTAAATGGATTTATATTTCTGCTTTGAAAGGTGAATCTGTTAAGATATTACATCCTATATTGGAGCATTGTAAAAGAAAAGGAATAAAGATTGCTATTAATCCTGGATCAAAAGAATTGGATATGCCATTTATATTAAAATATGCAGATATACTTTTATTGAATTTGAATGAAGCTAAAAAGTTTTCTGGGAAAAATGAAATTAAAGATATACTTAAAAAATTTAAGAATGAAGGTATAAAAATAGCTGCAATAACTTCTGGAAAAAATCCTGTTAATGTTTTGTATTATAATAAAGTATTAACTGCTAAACCCATTGATGTTAGAGTTGTAAGTACTATTGGTGCTGGAGATGCTTTTTGCTCTGGATTTGTTTATTCTTTAATTAAAAATAAAAGTATAGATTATGCTATAAGATCTGGGTTATTAAATTCTGCTTCTGTTGTCCAGCATTTTGGAGCTAAAGTTGGTTTACTTAAATTACATGAATTAAAAAGACATGAAAGAAGTTTGAATAAAATACATGTTAGAAGTTTTGAATTATAATGTCCTATACCAAATGTCTTTTTTATAACTCTCTCTTAATAGTTTTGTAACGTATTTTATCCCTTCTTTTGCATATTTTGGAGATGTCCAATGTAACTCAGCAATGCGCTCATAACCTAAAGGCCAGGGTCTACCAACACCATAATAACTTTCAAAAGCGCTAACATATTGAGATAAAGAAGTAAATTCAGACCTGCCACTTTTTTGTTTTTTAAAAATTGGAATTTTCTGACTGCCTTCAAAATCCCTTAAACAATCTTCTAAACATTTCGCAATAGATTTTTCAAACCTTGCAAGTATTTCATCCCCAGAATCTGGATCATTGTCCTTGCTTTCAGTACATATAGAATCCATTAATGGCGCTAACTCTGTGGACATTCCTAAATTGACTATGAGTTGATATACCTTTTTAAATTCCATTAGTAAAGTATTAGAGAAAAATTTTTAAAGCTAGTTATAAAGAAACAATTTGGGAAGTTTTCTTAGGAACACTCCAATATCTTTCAAATTTTATGTCTTTGTGTTCTATGAAACATTTTTTTTGTAATAATTCTACTACAAAATCTATCATGTTTGGATGGCCGCAGGCATAAATAACATATTTTTCTTTTGTAATTTCTTCTTTTAATATTGAAGCTAATTTATTTGATTCTATTAAACTTTCAACTCTCCCAGTTGAGCCTTTCCAAGCTTTATTTTCATCTGGTCTTGATATTGTTGGAATATATTTTATTATTTTTCCTTCTTTTTCGTATTTTTCTAATTCTTCTTTATATGCTAGATCTTTAGTATAACTTGCTCCGTGAACTATAATTGATTTAGATTTACCATATTTTTTAATTTCATACCTTACCATACTAATATAAGGGGCTAAACCTGTGCCTGAAGATAATAAAATCTTTTTTCTTTTATCAGTTTCATCTAGAATAAATGTACCGCCTATTTTCACAAATTCAAATTTATCTCCTTCTTTTGCTTCAAATAATTTTGATGTAAATGTTCCATTGCCCTCTTTTTTTCTTACTAATTTTATAAATAATTCTAAATCTGGAAGTTCATCTGGAGAAGAAGCTATAGAATATGGTCTTAGAACTTTTTTACCATCTATTTCTATAGATAATGTTATCCATTGACCTGGTTTAAAATCGAATTTATCAGACCTAAATTTAAATATTGTTAGATCATCACACACTTCTTCTTTTTTTGATAATGTTATTATTGGCATATTTAGGCTAGAATATAACTATTATTTAA
>CAYNBR010000022.1:0-16716 GCA_964395935.1 Candidatus Woesearchaeota archaeon | reverse complement strand
TCAGAAGTAAGATGGAGCGAGGTAGCTAGAAAGGCAATTATAGAAAAAGTAGAAAGGCTAAAACTTGCAGAAAAACTAGCCTTTAAAAGTAAACTAACAAAGAAAGATGTAGAAGAATTTAGCAAGAAAATAAAAACAGAAGCAACAAAGAGGATAATGAATGAACATAATCTTAGACTCTAATGCCTTATTTTCAGCATTAATAAAGAATTCAGTAAAAAGAAAACTAATACTAGAATACGAAGGAACATTCTTATTTCCTGGACAAATATTCATAGAAATAGAAAAATACAAAGACTACTTGCTAAAGAAATCAAAAATGAATAGTGAAGAATTCAATGATTTACTGCAACTATTACTAGAAAAAGTACTAATAATACCTAACGAAGCCCTGGACAAATACATAAATGAAGCTTGGGAACTAATCAAAGAACACTCACCAGAAGACGCAATGTTCATAGCATGCGGATTAGCCCATGAAAATAGTATACTCTGGAGTGATGATAAAAGACTAAAACTTCAAAACAAAGTAAAAGTACTAAACACTAAAGAAATAATCAAGATAATATCAAATAATTCTAATTTTACATCAGAAACTTAACTTTTTATAAACATTTTGCACAAACATCACAAAAGAATGAACTTAATTCTTATCTGCTTTTCCGCTTAACTTAAGCATATCTATGTTTGTAAGTATTTTAACTTTTTTCTGTTGTAGTAAGTCAGGATCGTGACTCCAAATTCCGTAAGCGTTAGTTGAAATAGATGCTGCAAGATAAGGTAAGTCTTTATAGTCATTTATTTCTTTCTCTAATTTAGGAATTAAATGTTCATAATCAGTTTTGGGCAGTATAGTTAGGTTTTCAAATATTATTGTTAACAAGATTTCAAATTCGTCTTTTGTTATTTTAGCTTTCTTTATTATCTCGTCTTCATATTTACGTATTTCTGTAATTATAAATTCTGGAGTAACAAATTCAAAGAATGAATCAAAAATAATCTTTCTAGTTGTGCTTTCTTTTATCAAAGCTGCTATAACTCTGTTGCCATCAACTACAATTTTCATTTCAATCCGTGTTTTTTAGCTATTCCTTCTTTTACTTTCTTGCCTATTTCTAGAGCATCTTTTTCTGTTAGTTCACTTTTAGACAATATTTTATCCATAAGTTCTATTTTTCTTGCTTTATCCCAAATAGCTTGTCTAGCTACTTCACTCCACTTGATGTCTTTATGTTTTTCCATTATCCTGTACAAATCTTCAGGAACTGCTAAAGTCATATTAGTCATATTTTCCTCCATAAGTATTATATGTAAATTAAGTAGTATTACTTATTTATAAAACTTCTTATATAGGATAAATGCACAAACATCACAAAAGAATGAATGAGCTTAAATACTTATTGTAAGGGCACAAGAATGCGAAAGATTTATATATTAATGTGCCCATACAGAGTATATGACTTACATAGAGACAACAAAAAGGAAAGATAAAGAGTATTATTATTTAACTAAAAATGTTCGTATTTCTTTAAACAAGTGGAAAAAGATTAGAATATACCTAGGAAATGTTAAGCCTTCTAAAGAAGAAGTAACAAAATATGCTAAAGAAATTGAGAATAAGATAAAAGAACTAAAAATTAGTAAAGAAAATAATTATTCTTATCTTTCAGATGAAGATGCAGAAGTTTTAGAAGACTTAAAAGAAGGATTTAATGAATGGTTAAAGAAAACTCCTAAAAGCTTAAAAGAAAAATTAAATGAAGACTTTGTAATAAGATTCACTTACCATAGTAATGCAATAGAAGGAAATAGATTAACTTTAAGACAAACCTCACTAATATTAAAAGATAAAGTAATCCCAACAGGAATAAGGGCAGAAGACTATAATGAAGCCATAAATGGCAAAGAATGTCTTGATTTTATAAAAAATTACAAAGAAGACTTCAACCAAAAGTTAATGACTAAAATTAATGGGATTTTAACTAAAAACACAGGAGTAACTTATCCTGGAAGAATAAGGTTTTTTGAAGTACAAATATTCGGTTCTAAACACATACCTCCAAATGAAAAAGAAGTTAAAAAACATTTACTAAATTTGTATAAGTGGTATTCTTTAAATAAAAATAAGTTACACCCATTTGAGCTTGCAGTCTTATTACATCATAAAATAGCTTGGATTCATCCATTTGAAGATGGAAATGGAAGAACTTCTAGAACTTTAATGAACTTTATTTTAATGAAGAAAGGTTATCCTATGTTTTTTATCCCATTTGAAAAAAGAGAAGAATATTATAAGTCATTAGAAACTGCAGATAAGGGAGATTACAAAAAGTATACCTCAGAAATGCTTCACTTAATTATAGACCAAATTAGGAACTATAAAACAAAAGATTAATTTCTTATCCCTACATTTCTATTAAAATGTTAATATTATTTAATTTGTAGGGGTAGACTTTGCACAAACATCACAAAAGAATGAATGAGCTTAAAGACTGTAATTACTAAATTTCATTCTCTTTCTTCTTATCAATAATTTTTCTTGCTTCTTATTCATCTTTAGTCTTTTCTCAACAAGTTCTTTAAAAGGATTATTCTTTTTATGAAATTTCTTAATTAATTTAAAATCAGAAAACCAGTCACGCATTCCATCTCTGTAATTATCCCAATCATCATAAAAGTCTTGCAAGAATAAATCATTCTCAATCATTTCTTTTTTAGAGATAACAGGTCTAGGAGTTATCCATCCACTTTTTCTTCTATCTTTTTTAGATACCATTTAAGCTTCTAATTCTATTTTCTTTTTTGTTTGTTCTTCTAGTTGGTTTAATTTTTTTAGAATCAAATTATCGTACATTTTAATTAGTTCTTTTACAGCTATGTTATTTTGGTTTATTTTGTATAGTGTAGCTCTTCCTATCTTTCTTGTTTTTAATACTATTCCTAATTCTAAGAGTTTAGGCATTAGAGTATTTAAAGTTCCCCAACTTACCTCTGCATTAAGCAAATCAGTTAATGTATAATCAAAATCTTTTCCTTCTATCAAGTACTGCAGTATTCTCATTCTTGGATTGTCTCCTACATGTTCCAAAAATATTGATCCTTCTTTCATGTTATTTAGTGGAATTTACAAATATTTAAATCTTACAATCCAAAAGAATCAACAAATTCTCTAACTTTCTGATATTCACCTATAAATTTAATACCTTTATCTGTAAGAAAGTAATACTTTTTACCAACTTCATCCTGCTCTTTTATTAATTCCTTCTCAATAAGTTCATTCAAGTAAATCTTCATTTTATTATGTGCTAAATTAGATTTATATAATAAATGTGTAGGTCTTATTTTTCCACCCTTTTCCTGAATACTTAAAAGTATATCATTTACTATTTGCAACCTGTCTCTTCTTGTATTCATTTCTTAAGCACCAGGAATAAGTTAATTAATAACATTAAATATCCTAGCATTTGTAATATAACTCCTGTAACATAAAATTGTTCACTAAAAAAAACTAAACTTAAAAATAAGTGTCCTAATCCAAGTAAAAGAAAACAAGAGAATACTAAAAATGCCATATTTGTTTTAACACTTCTATAATTATCATAAAAATAAGGAACTACATATGCTAGCAAAAATATGCCAGATATCAAATGGAAGAACATAAATGAATTCTTAGCCAATAAAACTGTTAATATAACTAATAAAAATAATAATGAAATAATCCTTTTTCCTTTTAGTTTCAAAGTTAAAGCTATTAAAATTAAATATGCGAGTAAAGAAAACAACACATACAAAAATAAACCCAAAACAGGTATTTGATATCCAAATAACCTTGTATCTACAACACCAATCCTATGCAAAAAATCGAAATATAACCCTAAATTTGCAAACGATTTAATGACTAAACCTACTCCAAGTAGTAAAAAAGCCAAATAAAGATAAAAATAATTCTTCTTGCTTGTTAGTTTATAAATTCTAAAACTATAAAACCCAATTAAGAATGTTACAGCAATAGAAATTAAGTCTATTATGTTATCATACCCAAAAAACCATATTGGGCTAAATACTAGTGATATAGCCATATTTAATAATTTAAAAAAACAATTTATAAAGCTTGTGAATTTCTATTCTTTAGTATCCCTTCATAATGTATTAATAAACAATTTACTAGTAATTCTTTATTGGAGGTGGTTTAGATGGCCATGAGTAAAACATTCGAAGAAAACGAGGAAAATTTTAATTTTTTAGTTCTTTATAACTTCTCGTTGAAGCAAGGTAAAATAAGTTTAAGGAGGATTGGTTACTAATGAAATCTACAAATAAATTCAATCGTAAAAAAATGACTGATGAACTACAAATAAATTGGTTTTTGGAAATGGCGATTAAAGAAGATTCATTAGAAAAAACCTAACTTTAAATTTAATAGAAGGACAGTGGTTCGAACCTCTCTTTTCCACTGTCCTTTTATTTTTATTATAATAAACTAAAAATTCTAGAAAACTTAACTATCTAATAAATTAATTTCAATATTAACACCTTTAGGTAAAGGAACCCTCATAACTAATCTTAAAGCCCTTTCATCTACGCCTAAATCTATCAATCTTTTATGAACCCTCATTTCAAATCTATCAAAACTAGCCTTTCCATCACCACAAGGGCATTTTCTAGTTGTAATCTTTAACTTTTTAGTTGGTAAAGGAATAGGACCCTTAATTATTGTATTTGTTTTCTTAGCTATATCTACTATTGCATGGATTACTTCATTCAGCTTGTCTATTTCAGCACTTGCTAATTTTATTCTTGCTTTTTGCATAGAACTAAGAAAAATAGGCCATTTTTAAAGCTTTCTGAGGCTTTTCTTAAACAAGTTAGGATAACCTTTCCTATTTTTTATACCATAAATATCAGCTATTTTATCTTCCCCATACTTTTCTTTCAGAGTTTCCTGTATAAACCTATTAGCTTTCTCAAACTGAGCATTAATAAAAGCAGTATGAACTTCTTTCCAATTCGGATTTTTTGCCATATACTTAACCCACCTTTCTATAAAATCTTCTCTACCTTTTTCCAAGTTTAATTCTCCTTATCATACTCTTAATTTTATTGATTTCATCTTCACTAATCTGTTCTTTAAAAACTTTTCTTAAATGATTCGCATCTTCTAAGTCTTTATCAGATTTTAAATATTCCTCTTTAAATGCTATATTCATCTCTATACTGCTAAACCATACATTTAATCCTGTCTTTTTAATTTTAATTCTAGTTTTTAGTTGATAATTATCGATTTCATCTTTAGCAAATTTGATTTCCATTTCCGGCAAAGGTTGATCTATTATAGTATATCTCACGCTTAAATCATTAGTTAAATAAGAATAAATTTCACTATAGTCATCAGACTGCATACAAACAAAATTATTTTTTATTAATTCATCATGTAATTTTTGAAATTTATTTTTGTCTAGTTTCTCAATTATCATATCTATATCCTCAGTAGCTCTAACCCTTCCAGAAGAAATAGCAACAAATCCGGATACAATAATATATTTACAATGTTTATCTGCAATGCTGCAAAAATCTTCACAGAAGCTGTCTAAAATGTTTTTATTATCAATTCCCCTAATCATAATTAAATAAAGGTAAATTACTATATAAAACTAATTAATCCACAGCCTTTTTTTATTCCATTGGTGGTTTAAATAAAGCTAATTAATACCCAAAGCTTTTTGCAGTTCTTCTGACAATTCGTATAGTCTCATTAAATCATTTTCACTAAATGTAACCTTAATTTCTTCATCAAAATGTGCTTTTATTAAATCCAATTCTAGTAAGATAAATTCTTCTTTTCTTTTTAATAATCCAGATAATTCTAATAAATCAAATACCTTTCCTAAATCTTCACAATAAAAAGATCCAGCCACTTCTTCAAAACTTAAAGTTATTAAAGATTCAGATTTTTCTTTTAATTTAAAGAAAGCTTCATGAAAACTTATTTCATCCCATTTAGCATTTTCTGGAAAATAATACAATACACCTAAAAGTATGTCATGTGCATCATGATTAGTTCTTTGTAACTTCATTATTTTTTCCATAAAGCATAAAAGTCAGAAGCATTAATAAATCTTATGAAAATAGAAGTCCAAAAATCAAATGAAAGGGGTAAAGCAAACTATGATTGGTTATCTACTTATTACAGTTTCAGCTTCGCAAATTACTACAATCCAAATAAATTAGGTTTTGGAAAACTTTTAGTTATTAATGATGATATAATTTCTCCATCAAAAGGATTTAATTTACATTCCCATGATAATATGGAAATAATTACAATAATGTTAGAAGGTTCTATAGCACATAAGGATAGCATGGGCAATAGTTATGTAATAAAGGAAAATGAAATACAAGCCATGTCTGCAGGTTCTGGAATAATTCACTCAGAATTTAATCCTTCTAAAGCTAAAAAAACTAAATTATTACAAATATGGATTCTTCCTTCTGAAGAAAATATTAAACCTAAATATGCACAAAAAGAATTTAAATTTGCAAAAAATAAGTTAACTTATGTAGTTTCAAATGGAAAAATTAAAGATACATTAAAAATAAATCAAACTGCATTTCTTTCGATAGCTAAATTTGAAAAAAATGAAAATTTAAATTATAAATTAAACAATAAAAGTAATGGAACCTATGTTTTTATAATAGAAGGAAAAATAAAAATAAACAATAATACATTAAAAGAAAGAGATACCATAGAAATTTCTGAAACAGATTCATTTAACATTAAATTTTTAGAAGAATCAAAAATATTGTTTATAGAAGTTCCTTTAAATTAAAATATAAATAAAAAATAAAGGTAATTAAACCTTCTTAACGTAATCAATACACATTCCAGCAGCTACAGTAGATCCAGCATCTCTAATAGCAAATCTAGCCATCTGTGGAATCTCTTTCTGTTTCTCAATTACTAATGGTTTTGTAGGTTTAATCAGCACAATAGCAGCGTCACCATTCTTAAGCATATCAGGATTTTCCTGTAATGTTTCACCATTAGCTGGATTTAATTTTTTAATTAACTTGACAATTTGACAAGCAATTTGTGCTGTGTGTATATGGAATACTGGAGTATATCCAACAGTCATTACACTAGGATGATTTAATACAACAATCTGGGCTGTAAATTCTGATACAACCGAAGGTGGATTGCTTTCATGACCAACAACATCTCCTCTTGCAATATCTTTTTTATTGATGCCTCTAACTGAAAATCCTACATTATCTCCAGGTTCAGCCATCTGAATTTGTTCGTGATGCATTTCTATAGTCTTAACTTCACCTTTTATACCAGTTCCTTCTCTTCCTGGCAGTACAACAATCTTATCTCCGACTTTTAATATACCAGTTTCAACTCTTCCAACTGGAACGCATCCAATACCTTGGATATTATAAACATCCTGTAAAGGTAACCTTAATGGTAAGTTAGTTGGCTTATCTGGTTGTTTAAAATTATCTAATTGTTCTAACAAAGTTGGTCCAGTATACCAAGGCATATTAGCACTTTTCTTTACAACATTATCTCCTAAAAATGAAGCTGTCGGAATAAATTGTACTTGATCGGGTTTATATCCAACTGTTTTTAATAAATCTCCAATTTGTTTCTTAACTTCTTCAAATCTTTGCTGGCTGTACTTAGGAACATCCATTTTATTTACTAAAACAGAAACTTGCTGTACACCAAATGTTTTTAATAAGAATACATGTTCTTTAGTTTGAGCCATTACTCCATCTGGAGCTGCTACAACTAAGAAAGCTACATCTGCTTGACTAGCTCCTGTAATCATATTTTTAATAAAATCTCTATGTCCAGGTGCATCAATAATTGTACACTCAAATTTTTGAGTTGTAAATTTCTTATGGCTTAAATCTATAGTAACTCCTCTTTCTCTTTCTTCCTTTAAACCATCCATAACAAAAGCAAATTCGAATCCCACTTTACCAACTTGTTGAGCTAAATCTCTTAATTTCTTCATTTCTTGTTCAGGGATATTTCCAGAATCATACATTAACCTGCCTACAGTAGTACTCTTTCCGTGATCTACGTGACCTACAAATATAACATTTAAATGTGGTTTCTCTCTAGCCATATTAATTACTCCTCCATATTATGTAAATATGATGCTCTTGGTGATTATTAACCATTTATAAAGATTTCTTTTATATTGAAATTTAATTACCATAATAAAAGACAATAATTTTTAAGAAGGACCTAATAATAAAATTCTAATGGAAACAATGCAAAAATTGATTTATCCTGCTGATCTTAGAGAAGTAAAAAATTTAAAAGATTTTATACGTTTAAGATGGAGACCAGATTTCCATGATGCACAATCATTTTCTGAATTTTTAAAAGTCTTAAGAAATAATGAAATAAAATTGCAAGATATTACTTTAGGGGAATTATTAGGTTTAGCAAATTTCGATGCAGGTTCTGACTTTAAAAAATCTTGGAAAATGATGGATAGTGAATCTGATAAATTAGGCCCATTGAAAGCTAAATATGGATTTTCAGATGATTCAGGAATATTATATATTCAAGGAATTAATGAAAGGAATTTACAAACTTTTATTGATAACTGGTATAATTCTAGAGTTAGAAATTCATGGAATCCAAATTATGCCCCTTCTACTAAATTAGATCAAAGAGTTACAGAATTTGCTAAAAGACATAATGTAACAGAAATTTTAAGAGAATTTAATTTGTTTAATCATGGAATTTCTAAAAGTGTAATGGACTATGAGAATTATGAAGACTTTTTTATAGGAATGAGTAGAGGCATTCATCATGATTTAGTATTCTATCCAATGGATTCTTGGGATTTAGCAAGATGTATGCAGCATTCTTACGAATCTAAGCAAAACAGAAATGATGAAAGAGTTGCCTAGTGTTTAATTTTATACCTATTTAATTCACTTAATAAAAAAGTAGTTACTAATGTTCTTCTTGCTATTTTACCTTTTTTCAAACTTGTCATTTCATGACCATAAATTCCAAACTCTCCCCTTCTGCCTAAATCTGCAAAATCTTTATGATCCAAATATAAATATCCAGCTGCTACATCTGCCCTTAACACATAATCATCATCTCTATTTGGCTGAATAATTTCACCATTTAATTGACAATATTCTAATCTTCCATCTCTAACTACTCTAAAAAAAACTATAGGTCTTGATTCTATAACTAAACCCATAACTGCAGGCGATCTTTCCATTAATCTTCTCCTTTCTTCTATAGTCTTTTCAGAATTTACAATTAACTGCCCATCGACATAATCACACATTTCTAAATTATTAACTTCACTAGCATAAGCAAAAGGATTCCAGCTTACAAGATTAGACACTATAACATTAGAAACCAAAAGCTGTGGAACAACTAATTCACTTATATCAGATTGAGGTCCAGATTTTCTTGTAAATCTGTCATAACAATTTTTTAATGTCTTCATAAAAACTGCAAGAACAAAAAGATTATAAAGTGAACTATAAATCTAAGGAAAGATATTTCTGATAAATTATCACTTTAAGTATTCTCTGTAGCCTGTGCCAAACCTTCGTAAGAATTATTATGGTTAAAATAATAAATGCAATTAAACTTTGAGCCTTGTGATTTTATTTGATCGCAAACTTTTGAATCATTTTTATTTTCCCAATAATCTTGTAAACACATATCATCTTACCCGGCGCCAACTAAATAACAAACATCAGGATTATTCCTATCTATAGACATTTTTGCAAAACATTCATATCTGATTCCAATCTCTCTATCATTAGAATCAAACTGCTGTAAATTATCACATTTTTCATTTGCAAAGATTATATCAGGATCATTTTTATCGTATAAATTACTGCAACTAACTAGAAATATCAAAAACAGTAATAAGATAAATATTTTTTTCATATTAATAAATTATATAAAAAGTTTAAAAACTTATTGATTTTCCGCTAATCCTTTTCTAGTTCTTATCTGTAAAATTATTTTATTCTGTAATTCAACTGGTAATTTTTCAAATAATTGATCAACTACATAGAATGTTCCTCTGCCTTCAGTTGCACTTCTTAATTCTGCACTTAATCCAAACATTTCACCAACAGGCAGTTTACATTTTACAGTTAAATAATTTCCTTCTTGAATCATATCTAGTAATTGCCCTCTTTTACTTGAAACTAATTTTGAAATACTTCCCATATGATCTACAACAGATTCTATTTGTAAAACTTGTATAGGTTCTAACACAATAGGAACACCTAAGGCCATACCATTTCTTATTGCTTCTCTCATAGCAGGCAATAATTGTGCTGGGCCTCTGTGAATGCTGTCTTCGTGTAATTTTATATCTGTTAAAGTAATTAATAATCTAGTACAAGGTTCTCTTGCTAAAGGACCTGCATCCATAACTTGCCTGAATCCATCTAAAATTAATTCTATAACTTCACCAATATGCACAACACCTCTAGTGCCATCAACGAATACATTTCCTTTGTAGAATTCTCTAAACTTCAAGGCCTCTTTATTTTCAATTCCTAATTCAACTAATCTTTTAATAACATTATCATCTTTTTTCTTTAATCTTGCATTGGGTAAATCTCCACTTTTGATAGCTTTATAAATATTATCTGGTAAAGGTTCTACAATCAGCATAATACGATTGTGTTTATTTGGAGTTTTTCCTTCTACTTCTGGACTTTTCTTGCTTATAGTTTCTCTGTAAACTACAATTGGAGGTGTAGATTTAATTTGCACACCCTTCTCAGTTGCAATTCTATTTTCAATAATTTCTAAATGTAATTCTCCCATACCACTCATTAAACATTCACCAGTTTCATCATTAATTTCAATTTTAATGGAAGGATCTTCTTTAGCAACAGTTTTTAAGACTTCTACAACTTTAGCTAAATCTTGTGCTTTAACTGGTTCAACTGCTTTTGTAATTACTGGTTCAAAAATATGTTTTAATTCTTCAAATGGATGTTCTGGCTGCTCTGTAACAGTTTCTCCAGCTTCAGCACTTAATCCTAAAATTCCAAGTACATTTCCTGCAACAACTTCTTCCATCTGTTGAGTTTTAATTCCATTATACATTAAAACTTGCTGTACTCTTTCTGCTTTCTTAGCATTATTCAAATAAATAGGCATTCCTGGTTTTAATGTTCCAGAAAATAATCTTCCAGCTGCAATTTCTCTTCCAGACTTAGGATCAACTAAAACTCTTGTAATACAAAAAGCAACTTTACCTTGTTTATTACAATTTAATAAATCTTTTCCAAACTCAGTTTCTAAATCTCCCCTCCAAATTCTAGGGACTCTATATTTTTGTGCATCTGTTGGATTAGGTAAATGTTTAATTGTCATATCTAAAATAATTTCATGTAATGGCGCATTTTTCCAAACCCAATCTTTAATTTCTTCTTTATTTAAAGTTCCATTGTATAAATTTAAAATATCTTTAAAATTAACTCCTTTCTTTTCCATATAAGGC
Source organism: Candidatus Woesearchaeota archaeon (assembly GCA_964395935.1). GTDB lineage: Archaea > Nanobdellota > Nanobdellia > SCGC-AAA011-G17 > GW2011-AR18 > CAYNBR01. The sequence continues at coordinate 5,194 of CAYNBR010000022.1, read as the reverse complement.
AAGGATAGGGCCCAATTTTCTCTTGCACTTCCAAATGCAACGCTTCCATCTTTAATGTTTACCTTCCATTTTTCTTTAAACTCTTCTTCAGCTATATTTTCAACTAAAGTATTAAATTCAGCAACAATTTCTAAAAACCTTTTCTGCATCTGTTCTGGCGTATATTTCATCTCATTGATTAATCTGTCAACTTTATTCAAAAATAATACTGGCTTTACTCTTTCTCTTAACGCTTGTTTTAGTACAGTTTCAGTCTGCGGCATAATTCCTTCTGAAGCACAAACTAAGACTACAGTTCCATCAATAGCTCTCATTGCTCTTGTTACATTGCCACCAAAATCTACGTGACCGGGAGTATCAATTAAATTAATTAAGAATTCTTCATTTTTAAAAGTATGAATCATAGAAACATTAGCTGCATCAACTGTCATTAATCTTTCCTGTTCATCTGCATGCTGCCAAGTCGCCATACCTGCATCTAAACTTCCAGCACTTTTAACATTCATTAAACCAGCAGCTGCTAAAAGATTATCAGTGAGGGCAGTTTTTCCATGATGTATGTGTGCGCTAGTACAAATATTTCTAATATTCAAAGGATTCCTCATTACTCTATTGAACCTATTTGCAACATCTTCTGCCATATGAAACCCTGAAACTGTAAATGCTTTATAAATATTTCTGTATATCTTCTAACAAGATTAAGTACTAAATCCAATAAATTTATATTCTAAAAAAGAATAGAATCAATGAGGTGTTAAAAGATGAAATCAAAAAATGAAAGTTCAATACAAGCAGTTTTGGAAGATGTTACATTTATTCTAAACGAAATTAAACAAAAGAAGTTTAGAGATATGAAAAAATTAAAATTAAATGTATCTCAAGAAAAAGTTATAGAAGATGTTGAGAAAGATTTAGATGTTTGCGTAACAAAATTAGGATTAATATTGCATTCAAAGGAACTTTAATCTTTTAACTTACTTTCAAGTCTATCCAATTTTAAATTTGTTCTATATTCCAGAGCATCTAGTCTTAAACTAACCCAATCTAAAAGTCTATCATTTATCTTTCCTTGTAAAGTTAAACCTAAACAAAATAAACCAAAAGATAGTAAAGCTACACCTCCAAAAACTAAACCTTGATTTAAAAAATATTCAGAATATCTGTTTAATCCAATATTACTAAGCTCAGAATAAATTTGTATATTCTCAATACTTTTACTTGTGTAAACTGCACCTGGGACCATAGAAGCAACACAAAGTGCATCACATAAGTTATCTAATCTTCTAAGATTTCTAGTAGAACTATCATACAAATTTTTAGCTTTCTCAGAATTAGAGCTCATTTATCTAGAAGAATCTGCTTGCCTTTCTAATTCTAATTTCTTAGCAATAGCTTGACTTCCTTGATCACCTTTGAAAGCTAACATTAATTCATCTGCCAAAGCATTTGGTAACTTAGTTTTTTTCCCAAAGCTTCTTCCATAAGCACCAGCAATAAAATTTCTTAATGCAATGTCAATTCTTCTTTGTGGTGCACAGTCAACAGCTTGAGGATATCTTGCCCCGCCATATTCAATTGTAGTAATTTCTTCTCTAGGCGCTGCATTCTCTAAAGCTTTAATAAAAACTTGAACAGGATTTTGTTTAGTCTGTTCTTCAATTAATTCAAATGTTTTTATAACAGTATCATAAACATGAGCTCCCTTTCCAGTACAATGTCCAGAAGTTCTAAAATGTTTTTTACCTTTATGCCCTGGCACTTGTAACCTATTCATTAATCTTTCAACAATATGATCTTTACTCTTCCAAAATCTATTTTTAGCATTTCTTCCTGAAGATTTGGGAACTAAAACTGGATCTAAAGTAACATAAGATTTTAATCCTGGATCTACAACTAGAACTTCACTTGTATCCCATTTATTGAATAATTTAAATTTAACCATAAAATCTGCAATAATAAACAGTTTTTAAAGCTTACTGCTATTGCCCAACTATACTTAAGCTGCTAAATAAAACAGATAATGGACTATTAAATACCACATCACATTCTAATTTAAAGTTTCCAGAATTCTTAAGTTCTATATAGTAATTAGATTTAGTCTTAGCATCCAAACTCAAAGTATCCTTTTTATCTTCAAAATATCCTACATAACTCATAGAGCCGCTTTTAACCTTACATTTTAAATTCGCAGTTAAACCTTCCATTTTTTTCTCTCCTAAATTAGTCAACTCTAATTTTATTTTAGTTGGAGCAGAAACTGAAATTGACTCGCCTGTTAAAGAGCATATGCCATCACACTTAGGAACAGAAATATCTAATTTTCCCTCACATTTAGGCCCGCAATCTTTTTTGCACATTGTAGTCATACTAACAGAATTACAACCTTCATTATCTTCACAAATTCCATTACCGCAGCAATTTTTCTTAGCTGTATAATCACAAGTTTTAGTTTTAGAATTGAAACTATCATCTGTACAACTATTTCCGTCATCACATTTTATAGTCTCTTGTTTTTGCACATTTATATCGATATTAGAACCTGCATTTAAAGTTGTATTTGAAATTGCAGATCCGGTTTTCTGCAGACCACAAGCACTAATCAAAACTAATATTAAAACTAATATTAAAACTAATATTAAAAATAAAATCTTATTTTTCATATGTTTATTAATTATAGTTCCCTATTAAAACTTTCTGTTTAAGGTTCGAGCATTAAATAAAACACTTCATCAGTATTTTGATCATTATTCTCTAAGTATAAGTCACATTTTAATTCAGTTCTTACTTTTGGTTTTCCACTAAATTGAATTTTATATTCAGACATAGATTGAGTGGGAACATTAACAATATCATCTTTTGAGAAAGAACTGCTTGTCTTTATTCCATAGGAATCAAATACCATAAAACCACCTTCTAATCTTTTACATTCATAACTAACCTTAACTTGTTTATTTTCATTATTCTTGTTTACAATATCAAAAGATATACTTGAATTGCCTTTTATTTTAAAAACATCAGTATATTCACAATCACCTTCACATCTATAATTAGTTGTAAAAATATTATTTATACATTTGGTGCAATCTTCAGTGCATATGTTATTATCTTTTAAATTTTCACATTCTCCAATTTCACATTCTCCATTTCCACAGCAAGTTACTTTATTTACATGTTCACATTGATTACTTGTAGAATTTAAAAAATCATTTGTACACTTATTATTATCATCACACTTATCTAAATTAACAACAGTTGCACCTGTTAATCCATTCCCGCCATTACACGCACTTATTAATAAGACTAAAATTAAAAACATAGAAAATAAAATTAATTTTTTAATCATGTACAAATATAAAAACAAGAGATATAAAAATCTTACTATCTTCTTCCTTTCTCTATCTTACCATTAACTAAAGCATTCAAACTCTGATCATTAACTTTTATAACTTGCCACCTAACGCAAGGAATATCTCCTTTTGCTCTTCCCATTTTCCCGCCAATACATTCAATTAAAACTTCATCATGTTCATTTATGAATTTCTGAGCATTATCTCCCGGAATAAATACAGTAACATGTTTTCCATTTTTTAATAATTGTACTACGCAGCATTTTCTCATAGCTGAATTTGGCTGTTTAGCTTCAATTTGTCTCTTTTCTAGAACTATACCTTTAGCTTGATGACTTCCCCTTAATGGGTCTGATCTAACTTTCTGTGCAGTAGCCCTTCTAATGTAAATTCTACTCTGCCATCTGGCATTGTGTCTTCTATCTTTTAATCTTTTACCAGACATTAATCCATTTGGTTTGTTTCCCATGATACATTGGATAAAATGACCTTTTATAAAGCTTTTTATAAGATTTAGAATATAGCTGTTGGTTTACAGATAAATTATTAAGGAAATTTAAAGATGCAGTCTATAAAATGACTTTAAATTTTTTAGAAAGAAAAGTATTTGAAAGAGTATTAACAGATCCAAAATTTTTTAGAAATGCTGTAAGAAGACTAGCTTATCTTAAAGCAAGAGGAGATCCAGAAAGAGTTCATGAATTAGCATTAGAAGCATTAAATGAACATATAGAAACAATAAGAAAACATTCTACTCAATTTAACTTTCCCAATTTAAAAATAGTTTTAGGAGACAGAGAATTAAATCCGATAGGAACTGCAGCTGGTTTAGACAAAAATTGTGATGCATTGGAACCTTTATCCCATTTATTTGGATTTCAAGAAACAGGAACTATAGTAATTCCAGAAAGACCTGGAAATAATAAACCAAGAGTGGCAATAGATGAAAAGAATGATACAATTTACAACGCTCAAGGTTTTCCATCAAAAGGACTAAAATATGCAAAACAAAACTTACAAAGATATAGATCATCAGGCGGAAATGCATTTATTTTGACAAGCATATGCGGAATTCCCAAAGATCCTTCAAGATTGGATGATGCATTTGAAGATACAAAAATTTTAGTAGAAGAATTAGATAAATTAACAGATGGGTTTGTTTGGAATCCATTCTCTCCAAATACAGAAGCACTAAAAACGTTAAGAAATCCAGAAACATTTGAAAAATATGCAAAATTAATAAAAGAAAAAGCAGGTTCAAGATTAGCCTTAGTTAAAATGGGGCCATATGAAAAAGAAGGAAAAAATGACTGGCTGAATTTAGTTGAAGCATGGCTTTCTTATGCAGACGGAATAGTTGCAGTTAACACTTACATGGTTCCAAAAGAGCAAACTCCTTTAAAAAAATGGGGCTATCAGTCAGCAGGAAAAAGTGGAAAGGCTTTAGTAGAATACAGACAAAGAGCAATTAAAGATACAAGAAAAATATTTCCAAAAGCTGCAATTATAGCAACAGGAGGAATAAGTTCTTCACAGGATGCTTTAGACGCTTTAACATATGCAGATGCATTAGAATGTTACACTCCAATTACTTTTTCTGGCCCAGGATTAATTTTAGAAATATGTAAAGGATTAGAAGGAAGATTAAATGAAATGGGCTATAAAACTGTTAAAGAATTCCAAAATTCACAAAGAAGTTTATTCTAAAACATTTAATTCTAAATAAGGATAAAACTCATATTCACTTTCAAAAAAAAATTTAGAAAGCTTTTATAACTTTTTATTTAATTAACTCTTATTTCTTCAACATCAAAATATCTTTTCACAATATTTAATATCCTCTTTAA
>CAYNBR010000021.1:4674-16808 GCA_964395935.1 Candidatus Woesearchaeota archaeon | reverse complement strand
AGAAATACAAAAATTTATATAACTAAATATATGTTTTTCTTAAGTTTAAAATGAATAAAAGGGGTAATGTAACAGCAGCAGTATTGGGATCATTATTTATTGTATTTTCATTATTCTTTTTATATGTATATAACTCTGGAATTACCGGGTATGTTACTGGGAATTTTGTTGACACAGATTCTAATAAGTTTTATGTAAATCAAGCGATAAATGGGAGTGTAGTTTTAGTAATTGCGTCTGGTGAAAAACTTTTAAATGATACTTCATTTCAATTAGGAATTTATAATTCAAACAATGTACAATATGGGCTTAAATTATTAAGTGCAGATGAGATATTAAATAAGACTTTTAATTTAGAAAAAAAACAAGATGCTTCTGGATATTATTATGATCAAAACGGGAATTATAAATTTCAATTATTAAATTATTCTTTAAGTCATAATGGTGTTGGAAATTATGAATTAAGATTTATGAGAAGAGTTGGAGTAGTAGTACAATTGGAACTTTTGGCAAATAAATTAATAAGTTTTGCTGCTACTCCCACTCCTCCAGCTCTACAGAATGGTTTAATTAATATTACTTTTATCGGCGGTAAACCTGAAGGAAATAAGATCGTCAGTTTTACAGGGGATTTTAATAAGGGTGATTATCTTGGATGCCAGGTTAATTTTAAATCAGATGTAATAGATCCTGTAGATATTTCTATTTATACACCCGGAACTACAAATTTAAATAATCCTTTTAAAAAATTTACAGATGTAAATAGAAGTGTAAATGCCAATGTAACTTGTGGTGCTTTGGCACAGAATGTTATAAGTTGTTTTGTAGTAATACAGGTTTATACAATAATTCCAGGAGAATGGAGATGTTTAGCAAAACAAGGACAAAATAATTTACTTTCAGATTCAATGACAATGGCTGGAAGTTCTATCTTATTTACTCAAAATATTCCAGATATAACTTTAACAAAAGAAGGGACTTATGTTGGAAAAGCAGTAAATGTTAAGGATTATATTTCAAATCCAAGTAATTCAGTTTTACAATATTTTGCTATAGGTGCACAATATATTACTGCTACTGTACAAAGTGATGGGAATTTAATATTTGCAAATTCACAGGGTTTTGAAGGTAATGAGTCTATAATTATAAGAGTTTATGATGGGAATGCTGCAATATTAAGTAATAAAATAAATATAGTTGTTGGAACTCATCAGAATATCCCTGTTAACATAACTCAAGAATGTTATCCTAGTTGGGACTGCAACATATGGGGACAATGTGTTGAAGGTGTTAGTGTTAGAACTTGTAATGATAGTAATAGTTGTAATAGCGAAGTTGGGAAACCAGAATTAACTCAAACTTGTCAAGATACCGGTACTACTGCTAGAACACAAGTTAATATTCAAGGAACTAAACAAAACGTAAAGTTGGATACTTCATTTGTTAGTGGCATAACTAGAATAATTTTAATTGTTTTATTAATTCTTGCTGTTTTAGGAACTGGTGGATTTGCTTTGTACTGGTTTAAATTTAGAAAACCTGGAGAAGTTATAAAACAAGAAACAAAAACTAATGATCAACAAAATCAAGCTGTACAAAATACAGATAAAAAAACACAAGAAACTAGTTCTAATTTGGGAGATATGAGGAGATATGCTGAAACTATGATTACTCAAGGACAGCAAGAACAAAAAGTAAAAGCAGATTTAATAGCTGCTGGCTGGAATAAAGTAGATGTGGATAATGTTGTTAATTATTTAGTGTTAAAGAAATTTATAAATTTTAAAATAAAAGCAGGATTTAATAAAGATAAAATTAAGGAAAGTTTATTAGCTAAAGGATGGAAAAAAGAGTTAGTTGAGAAAATATTCGCTGAACTGAATTAAAAATTTAATTTTTTCTTATATGCTTTTACTAAATTTTCTACTATATCTATACCAACATAACCCGAAATTAAACTTATTTTATAATCTGTATTTACTACCAGGGAAACAAATGCACCGATAATCCCTGCGCCCATTATAGTTACTAATAAATAAAATAATTTGAATTTTGTTTTACGATTTATTCTGTAATGTTTTATTAAACCTACAAATGATCTGGCAATCCCACCTAGAAGACCAAATAATGCTGCTGTTAAAACTAAATTCATGATAATTCCTATTTTTATTAATATAAAAATGTTTTGGAATGTTTAAATTCGTTAATGGAATATAAGTAACGCATAAATTACTAAGTGAAATTTTAATATTATAATCGATCAATCTCTAGGCTGAAAAATAATTAATATGATCGTATGTGTGCGTAATATGTATAACTATTATTTTCAACTGAATTCGAAAAGTTTATATATACTATTTCTTTTAAAAATTTATGGATAAAGAGTTGCATTCTATTTCAAAATTTTCTCTTTTTTTGGTCTTATCTTTGGTTTTTATAATTGGCATTAATCTTGTCAGCGGAGTATTTACCGGAAATGCCCCATTTAAGTTACCTATAAAGCCTGCTTCTAATTCTAATAATCCACCATTAGAAATTCCAGCTATTGCTTTATGTGGGGGTATTTTGTGTCCTGTTAATGTTGGATGTGCAATGGGAAATACAATTGTTAATTCAAAAGAAACTGATAAAACTCATATTTGTTGTGTAAGTTCTGATGAAACTAAAGCTGGGTGTGAGCAAGCAGAACAAGATACTGTACAATCTCAAACTGAAGAAGAAGTAAAGCGAACAAGAACAACATTATCAACAGATACAGAAGTTACACTTCCAGATAATACTAAAAAAACACTTCCTAAAGGTACAGTTTTTTCTATAGATCCCGATACTAAGTTAATTCTTCCTACAAAAACAGAGGTAGTCTTGCCTTCTGATGTGGAACTAACTTTACCTGACGGAACAAAGATTACTTTACTGCGGGGAGCAATATTGTCTCTGCCTCCAGGCACAGTTTTACCAATGTATGCACGATTAGACTCTGGATTAATTGAACCATTTAAAGTTAGATTAATATCTTCAATAATTGTTATAACCTCAACAAGAAGTAAAGCGATCTTACCTGAAGGGATGATCATTACTCTACCGAAAGGAACAAAAGTTCCAATAAAAACTGGGATACAAATAAATTTAGGCGATACAACTAATATTGTTTTTCCTGATGGTAAAAATGAAGAACTTCCTAAGGATACAAAACTTCAGTTAACACCTGAAAATCGTTTTGGGGAAGTAGAAACTGTAAAAAGGACAAAAGTTTCTGCTCAAGGAAATACAAAAATAAAAAATACAAAAATAAAGGAAGATAAAAGAACGAAAACTCACAATATAAAAGATATTCCTGGTTTGAGAGATATTGCTGCTTCTTCTTTATTGCCTACTATTTATATTGAAGCTAAAAGCTGTGAACAAGTATGCAATACTCTATCTTATGACTACAAGTGTTTTGCTGCTTATGGTAAAGACGGAAGTGTTATTAATTGTAAGGAAATCCCTTCTTCTAAAACCTGCAAATGCGTTTTAAAAAAGGTGGATATAGCTTCCTTAGGGGAATAGTACAAATGAATTTCTCAAAAATTTTTATTTATTTTTCTGTTATAATCTTTTTATTTCCACTTGTAATTGCTTCAGTGGAAATTACTGACAGTTGTGAGAATAGAAATACAATAGCCAAACTTACCGGTTCAGAGGATGCACATGTTGCTGAATGGGACTATTTAGGATATTCTAATTATATTTGTAGTACTGAGGTTTATAGTGATAATCCCCATGTCTGTACCGGCAACAATCTTGTTTTAAAACTATCTGGAAATTCTGATGCGCACGTTAGTGCACCTGATTCAGTTGGAAGTGCATTTGGAATATGTTATGATACATTTAGTTGCGTTTCTAGAACTAATGAATGTAACACTGACGAATTTTGTGTTGTAAAACTATCTGGAAATTCTGATGAGCATGCATATTCTTGTTCAAGCGAAGTTGTTAATTTATTAGTATGTTGTAAACAAACGGTTATTGATTTGGGTAGTACATCTGATGTTAGTGCTGATAGTGCGAATGGTGGATCTGGTGGCGGCGGAGGTAGGGGTGGACGAGGAAGCACACCTACAAGCGTAAATTCAAATAATAATCTAAATACAAATGATGCGGAACTTAATCAAGTTCAAAATACTACTAAAGATAATATGGAAATTTCTAGTTTTGGTAGTGTGTCAAATAATGACAACTTAGAGCAACAGCAAATAGTTGGAAAAATGAATTTTGCACCGACTTATATGAAAATTGCAATTTCTGGTTTGGGAATTTTTGTTTTGTTGGGACTGGGCTTACTTCTCTTCTTTAAATTTAGAAAAAAACAAGAGCCTGCGACTGTCAATGAAAAACCAAATTAAAGTAAGTTTTATATTCTATCAAGAAGTTCTTTAATTAATGGATATAAAAAAACTTTGGAAGAAAACTTGGCATTTTATTTGGGAAGATGATAGTTTCTTAAGCTGGATTGTTAATATTGTATTAGCTTTTATTTTAGTTAAATTTATTATTTATCCAGGATTAGGATTATTATTGGGAACACATTTTCCAGTTGTTGCTGTAGTTTCATGCAGCATGGAACATAATAATGGTTTAGGAGAATGTGATTTTAATCATTATAAATTTGATAACTGGTTTAAAGATCAAGAATCATCCTATACTAAATTGAATATAGATAAAAATAAATTTCTAGATTATAAATTTATGAATGGTTTTAATAAAGGAGATTTAATGGTTTTAACTGGATATGGGAAAGTTAATGTTGGTGATGTAATTGTTTTTAGTGGTGCAGCCAGTGAGCCTATAATTCATAGAGTGGTAAGAATCTATGATAATAATGGTAAAACTTATTTCCAAACTAAAGGTGATAATAATCCTGGATCAAGAGCAGATGAATTGGATATTTCTCAGGATAGATATTTAGGAAAAGCATTATTTAGAATTCCTTTTTTAGGCTGGTTTAAATTAGCATTTACAAGTTTATTTTAATTACAATAGGAAGTATTTTAAATGTTTACAAATTTTATTTTATGTGATTCAAGATGTTTTGTGACAAATGCGGCTCTTTAATTATGCCTAAAGATGGCGTAATGAAATGTTCTAGCTGTGGCACTCTTAAGAAAGAAAGTAAATTAATAGATAAAAAGAAAAAAGAATTTAAATTTGAAGTTACTAAGGAAGAAACTCCCGAAACTCTGCCTAAAATTAAAGCAGATTGTGAAAAATGTAAAAATGATCAAGCATTCTTTTGGACATTACAAACTAGAAGTTCTGATGAACCAGAAACTAGATTTTTTAGATGTACTAAATGTAATAATGTTTGGAGAGAGTACTAAAAAGGTTTATATATCAGCTTTGAAGTAAAATACTATGGAAGGGGCGATACCTGGCATTGATACATTAGCGAATTTCACTCCAATAATTGCTTTAGGTTTAATTTTAGGATTATATGAATTAATTTTAATACACAGAGATGAAAATTTTAGAGGTTCACATTGGCTGGGACATGGTTTGCATTCTGTTGGATTTATGATTGTAGCTTTATTTTTTGTTTTTAATACAGATTTTTTTATGAATGTTACAGGACTAGCAAATACTGGCTGGCCTTTTATAAGCAATCCTTGGGTTGTTAGAGTTATTATAGGTTTAATATTAAATATTAAAATGCATGCAACTTCAGCTGTTATAAAAGGAGGGTTAAGAGGAAGTATGACTGGTGGAATGGCTGAACATTGGACACATACAACTATTGTTTCAGTTTTAGTTATTTTGGCGCCGTTATATTGGCCAATAATTGCAAATTTTTTACCTGAGTGGGCTGGCGGTCCAGTACCAACTGGTGGATAAAATTAAAAAATGGGAGGTTATTAAATGGAAACAAGAAAAAAATTCGTTATAGCTACTTTGTTTTTATTATTGGCTGTATTTATGGTTGCTTGTGGTCAAACAGGCAATGCTACTAAAAATACAGGTAGAGTTACAGTAACTACAAATGCAGATAATACTCTTGTAGTTTTAACTCCAAAAGATGGAGGAAATGTTATTTCTTTGGGAGAAACTCCAGTTATTAGTAGAGTAGTACCTGAAGGAAGATATGCTATGACTTTGAGCAGCGAAGGATTTCATACGTTTACTATGGGCGTACAAGTTCAAGGTGCACAATCTGTAAATGTAAATCTAGACTTAACTCCAAATACAGATAATGAAAACCAAGGATTAGCTTAGTTTTATTTTTTCTTTTATTTTTCTTTATATAAATTAAATCGACATAATGCTTAAATATAGTAAGCAATTAGGCTTAATTATGAAATTAACTTTATCTGAACCAAGATACTTGAAAGATAGTATATTAATAATATCTGAATTAGTAAATACTGCTAATATTAAAATTATGAAGGATAGAATAGAATTGATTGCTATGGATCCTGCTAATGTAGCTATGGTCGTTTTTAAATTATTAAGCAGTGCCTTCAGCGAATATACAGTTTTAGAAGAGAAAACAATTGGGGTTAATTTAACCAGTTTAACTCAGATTATGAAAAGAGTTAAACCAACTGATGTATTAACATTAGAACTAGATGAAAGAAAGAATAGATTAAATGTTACATTAATTGGGGCTACTGCAAAAAGATTTGAATTAGCTTTATTAGACATAGAACAAAAAGAACAAAGAATTCCTAATTTAAAATTTAATGTTAAAGTTGAAACTAATACTTTAATGTTTAATGAGGCAATTGAAGATATGGATATTATTTCTGATAGTTTAAGCTTAGGAGCTAATGTTGATAAATTTATTGTACAGAGTGAAGGAAGTATAAGTACTGGAAAAGTTGAAGTTTCTAGTGATGAAGAAACAAATATTAATGTTATTGGTGAACCTGTGAATTCAAGGTATTCTGTGGAATATATGAAAAAAATTATAAAAGGAAGTAAACTAGCTAATAATGTTACTTTAGAATTTGGGCAGGATTATCCGTTAAGAACAGAATATAAGGTAATGGATAAATTAAGTTTAATGTTTATTTTAGCACCTAGAACTCCTACAGAATAATTTTCGGAAAGTATGAAAATTTACCGCAACTTATTTAAATAAGTGGGCTCACTTAATGTTATGACAAACGTAACATTATCTATTGAGGCTTCAGTTTATGAAGAAATGAAAGAACATTCAGAGATAAAATGGAGTGAGTTTATACGTAAAATGATTAAAAAAAGGTTAGAAGAATTAAAAAGTTTAGAGAAAAATAAGAATAAAGAAGGGATTTTAACAATGTTAGCTTCAGAAAAAGTTTTGAAAAAAGATTGGGATAATGAAGCTGATGAGATGTGGAATGATGTATGAACAAATGGATATAGTTCTTATGCCGTTTCCTTATTCTGATTTAACAGGATCTAAGCAAAGACCTGCCTTAATTATTTCAAATAAAAATTTAAACAATACTGAAGATAGAATCTGTTGTTTAATAACAAGTAATAAACCTAAAGATGGAGTTTTAATTTCAAATAATTTTGTAAAAAATGGAAAATTGCCTTTTGAAAGTTGGTTAAAACCTCAGAGATTGTTTACTATAAATGAAAAAATAATTAAAAAGAAATTGTGTACAATTACTGAAAACTTTCATGATGAAATTCTAAAAGTTGTTAATAATTATATTAAAAGATTATAAAGTGTATTTTTACTAATTCAAAAGTTTTATAAGATAAGTTAATTTAAGATTGATATGCAAAAAAGGGGACAAGTTGCTATATTTATTATAGTTGGAATAGTGTTAATTTCTGCTTTAGTCTTAGTATTCTTTTTTAGAGATTCTTTAAGAGAAGGTTTTAAAAATATTGTAAATAAAGAAGAGTATGCTAATTCTCAATTTAATGAAATACAGACTATGATTGAGAAATGTATTGATAAAGAAACTGTTAAAAAAGTTAATTTACTTGGAGAACAAGGAGGTTATTTTAATCCTTTAAATTATGATAATTATTATGGTAAGAAAGTTACTATACTATGTGATAATGTTGCTGGAAAAGATTATTGTCTAGCTAAACCTTTAGATTTAGAAGATGTAAATTTAAGATTGAATAAGGAATTAAAGTTTAGTGTTAAAAATTGTATTAATCTTGAACCTTATACTGGAAAGAATTATTTATTGAATACTGGTACTTTTGATTTACAGAGTGAAATTAATCCAGATAATGTTTTAGTTACTGTTAATTATCCTGTTAAAATAAAATATGATGAAGTTGAAGTTAAGAAAGATACGTTTATTAAAAAAGTTAAAGTGCCTTTAGGAAATGCTGTGATTTTAACTAATACTATTCTTAATTCAGAAGCCACTAATGGGGAATTTGATGCATTGGTTGCTGGGTTTATTTCAAAAGGTATTTTTACTGTTGAAAAGAGAAAAAGTTATCCTAATAAGATTTATATCTTAGATTTTGGAAATGGAAAATATAAATTTAATTTTGCAATAGAAGGAGAAGCATGAAACATAAGAAACAAGTTGCTTTATTTGAAATTTATTTAATTATCAGTTTAGTATTAATATTTGGTTTTAGTTTAAGTTCTAAAGATGTTAATGCAGATACTTCTGATATCACTTCTTGCTGCAGAAAGGCTAAAAGTGGAGAGCCTTGTGTTTCTAATATTTTGCAGAAAGATTGTTTAGATGGATATACAGGAAATGGAGATTGTTCTTCTGTGCCTGACTGCAGTACGAATACTGTTTGTTGTAAAGTTAATGGTGTTTGCAATAAAGGGGTACCTAAAAATGATTGTGCTGGAGAAAAATATGAAGATTCAACATGTAATGTAGATCAATGTAAACCTAAGTGTTGCACTTTAGGAACTAATTGCGGATTAGCAAGTGAAGATACTTGTACTAATAATGGTGGAAAGGTAAATAAAGAAATAACAGATCCAATTGAGTGTTCAGATTCATGTAAACAAGCAGTTAAAGGTTGTTGCAGAGTTGAAGATAATTGTCAATATTCTGTTTCAGATCAATGTGAACCTCCAAATTTCTTTGCCAATCAAGCTTGTGGAGATAATATTGAAGGTTGTGAATGTAAAAATGATAATCCTACTACTAAATGTTTAGGAAATGATTTGTATAGTTATGATTCTTGTGGAAATCCTACTTTAGTAAAAAAATGTGATTTTGATAATGGTGAGACTTGTGGTGATATTAATGATGACGGAACTTCTGCTTGTGAAAGTGCAAATTGTAAGTCAACTTTTGATAATCCTTTAGTTGATGAAAATTTGGATGGTATTCTAGATAATGATGCTGGACCTAGAAAAAATCGTGAAAGTTGGTGTGAATATCAAAGTGCTGTTGGACCTGGATTAGATTTACCTGGAACTTCACATTATATCCATAGGTGTGAAAATGGAAAAGAAGTAATAGAAGATTGTTCAATTGATCAACAGAGTATTGCTAGATCTAAAATTTGTGTCTATTTTGATGTGGATAGTTCTAATAATTATCCTTTCTTTTCAGGCAATGGAAAAGTTGCTAAATGTATACCTAATGACTATCAAAGTTGTATTGATTGCAATAAAATTTCTTTAGATAAAGATAAGAGAGAAGATGGTAAGACGAGAGCAAGTTGTTGTAAGGAAGTTGGATTATGTCAATGGATGGGCACTGGAAAAGATACTAAATTAGACAATTCTGAAACAGGATTTGAGTTTACTTTTGTAGTTCCCAAAGTTACTGATAAGAATAAGTTAAAAGAAATCCCAGGAAAGATTGTAATTGGAGATAAAGAAATCAATGATAAAACTTTAAATGATGTTACTTTAGTATTTTTAAATTCTGATAAACAAATTACATTAAGTAAAGTTTTGAATGAAGCAGAAGTTGGTGGAAGTGAAGATGGAAGAGATAATGATGTTGCTTACAAATTTATTTTAAAATTAGATTTTAATAATTTAGTTAAAGATAATTATGATATGCATGCTTACTATGCCGGGAAAGATGATTTTATTAAAACTGTAGAGGCTTTACCTACTTTAGATGAAGCTGGAAGTTGTTTGCCTTTAGTTCCTCCTGGAAATATTCCATTTAAACAAAATAAAAAACAAGATAAAGAAACTTTTGATGTACAAGCTTATCAGAAATTGTTAAGTGATGCTAATGATTTATGTGGTCAAGCTAGTTTGAAAGATGATAAAGCTGTTCCTGTAATTTGGGATAATGGTTTTTGGCCATGGGATGATTGGTCTTGTAAAAATAATTGTGATGTTTATCCTGAGAAAAATAAAACTTTCATGTATGGGCAAAATTTTATTTGCAATGCACATGGTGATTGTGGTGCCAAATGGAATACTTTAGGAAAGTGGAGTTCTCAAGGATACTATTTAGATTGTGGAGATTTAAGCAAAGAAAATCAGAAAGATAAATGTAGTGTAAAAAACTATTATATTGGTACTGCTCCTGAACAATTCAGTTTTGATAAATATAAAAAAGCTGCTCAAGGATTATTCTTGGGGAAATCTGATGTTGATTTTGGTGCGGGTAGAGGTGATACTGCTTCTATTCTCGGGGCAAGTGCTCTTGGAACACTTGGCGTTGGAGCTATTGGCGGTTTAATTTATGGAGCTGTAACTTTATCTGTTTATTTAATTTCTAGCGCTATTGTGACTGGCGTTGCTGCAGGTGGTGGCTCCATTTTGGGTGCCGGATCTTTGGGCGGTTGGGCTCTTGCTGGGGTTTTGGGTGGGGCTATAATTGTAGGCGTTCTCGTGGCTGTAGCAATTATATATGGTGTTTTGTCATTGCTTCAAGATTCAGAGAATAGGCCTATAAGTACAGTTTGTAATCCATATCAACCACCAACAGAAAATCAATGCTGGAAATGTCACACTTTACAAAATGAGACTATAGATAATCAACAATGCGATTATGCTTCTGGAAATTGTGGATTAATTCCAATCTTTGGAGATAAAATTTTAAGTGAATATGATTGCAATCCACAAATGTGTGCAAGTTTAGGACAGGATTGTGTTTGGGCTAAAACTAATGAAGGACCAAAATGTACAGAACAAAAAAGTAATGATGTAATTCCAACAAATATAAAATTAAAAGCAATGAATTATGCAGAGATATGCGCAGATAGTACTTGCACTAGAAGTGATAGAAGTAATCCTGGAAGTACACAAGGTGTAACAGAAATTTCAGGAGAATTAAAACCTGGGAAAAAAATTTCAATTACTTTAGAAACTGTAGATCAAAATAATGGTGTAGATTTAGCACAATGTTCATGGACATTTAATCCGAATGATGCTTATGATCAAATGACCCCATTTGAAGCTGATACTGAATTTGCTTTTGAACATAAACAAGATTTTAATTCATTAGATGCAGGAAGAGATTATAGTATTTATTTTTCATGTTCTGATCTTGCCAGTAATCCTTCAGGTATTTATACTTTGAAATTTAAAATTGCAAATACTCCAGATATTTTTGCACCAGTAATAAATGAAATAATAACAGGAAATAATGTTGGAAACTGGAAATTAGGAGAAGATCAAAAAGGAATAGCTTATGTTGCAAATGATAAAGAATTTTTAGATGTAGAATTATTATTAGATGAGCAAGCAGAGAGTAATGGATGCAGGTATAATAATTTAAGTGCAGATTTGCCTTATGATAGAATGGAACATTCTTTAAATTGTCAAAATGCAAGAGATGCAACTCAATCACCAAGCTGCACAGGAAGAATAAAAGTTACAGATGTAAATGTCTGGTTTAGATGTAAGGATTTAAAAGGAAATAAAGATACATCTGGCAGGAGTGATCCTCTAGAAGGATTTAAAATTAAGAAATCTGATATGTTTAATATAACTGAAATAAACTGTATTGGACAGTATGGAAATAAATGTGAAGGTACAATTTATGATAAAGAATTAACTTTGGAAGTTAAGACTGGTGGAGGAATAGATGGAAATTCAGATTGTACTTATAAAAATAATAATTATGATAAACAAGATTTCTTTGAAGGACAAAATACGGGAGATCATTTACAAAAAACATTCCATCCAAGTGAAGGAGAAAATAAAATTACATATGAATGCAAAGATAAAGATGGAAATATGTATAGTAAAGATG
>CAYNBR010000021.1:0-4664 GCA_964395935.1 Candidatus Woesearchaeota archaeon | reverse complement strand
TCATGCCCAGCCGCGACCGGCGTATGGCAGGTAAAAATAAATTTACTTTTGATTGCTAAGATTATGTTGGTAATCTGGATAGCAAAGATCTTACATTTACTTTTGAGAGAGATACAGATGCGCCTAAAGTTTTAAGATTGTATAAAGAAGGAAATGAATTGAAATTAGAAACTAATGAAGAATCTACTTGTAAATATACAGAAATAAGTACTTTTGATTTTGAAAAAGCTACTGAAATGAATAAAGATGATTCAGGAATGAAACATAGTTTATCAATAAGTAATAATTATTATAAAATTTCTTGCCAGGACAGATTTACAAATCAGTTAGTTCCATTTATTGTTTATGTTGCTAATGTGAAGGGAGCTTAAATTTTTAATAATTTAATTGATTCTATAATATTTCTTAGATGGAATAATGAATGATAGAATACTAATGAACAGGAACATAAAGTTATTAATGATATGCCAAAAAATATAGATACTATTAAGAAATTATTAAAATTGACTTGAGCTGTCATTAAAGCTATTCCAAATCCAACAAGATAGGTAAATGCAATTACTGCCGAAGTTGAAGCAATTATTAAATATTTCTGGAAGTTTAAATCCAAGATGTTCTTTTTTATTTTTTCATTCATTTTCAATTCTGAAAATTCCATGCCATTAATAAAATTCCAATTATTATCGCTAATGTTGTGAATGGGATTGCGTATAAATATATTCCTCCCTTTAAGAAAAAAGGTATAGTCCAAATAGCCCCTGTAACTAGTAGCATTACGCCTAGCACGCCCCAAAAAGTTTTATTTTTTTTAATATGCATTTCTGTATTTTGGTATAAGTTCATATTTATTACTAAACCTTATTCTTAATAAACTCTACTTGTAGTTATTTTATAATTTTTTTAAGATTTTATATTTTTATTGAATAATTTACATAAACTTGGAATATTTTTCTAAAATTTTACAGTAAGGCATATAAACTTTAAAATCTTATTTAACTTATGGATGAACATAATGCTCTAGTTGTATTTCAAGATAAGAAAATAAGAAGAATTTGGTATAATAATGAGTGGTATTTCTCTGTTGTTGATGTCGTTGCTGCTTTAGAAACTAGTACTTTACCAAAGAGATACTGGTCAGATTTGAAGTCTAAGCTCATTAGTGATGGGTTTGAGTCGTACGCTAAAATCGTACAACTGAAATTGATATCTTCAGATGGCAAGTATTACGAGACTGATTGTGCAAACACAGAGTCTATGTTTAGAATTATTCAAGCAATCCCTTCACCTAAAGCAGAACCTTTTAAGTTATGGTTGGCTAAAGTGGGTTATGATAGAATAAAAGAAACAGAAGATCCAGAACTAGCTCAAAAAAGAATGAAAGAACTTTACAGGGCTAAAGGATATTCAGATGAATGGATTGAGAAAAGAGTAAGAGGGATTATTGTAAGACAGGAATTGACTGATGAATGGAAGAAAAGAAATGTGAAAAAGATTGAAATAAAACTTATTAAGTTTGGAAATTATTTAAATTTGTAGTGAAATCATTAGTATAGAAAAATATATAAATATCTATACCCTTATAATTTTATGACAAAGAGCATTAATGTAAAGATTGATGAAACGATCTATGAATCTATGACTAAGTACGATGAAATAAATTGGAGTGGCGTAGTGAGAACTGCAATAAAAAATAAATTAGAACAATTAGAAACAAAAAAATTTGATAAAAAATTAGCATTAAAGGCGTTTAAAGATTCACAAAGAACTTTAAAATCAGGAATTTTTAGTGGTGGAAAAAGTGGAACTGAGTTGATAAGGGAATGGAGAGACAAAAGAAAATAATTGATGCAAATATTGCTGTAAAATGGTTTTCTCAAGAAGAAAATACTGACTTAGCAATAAATTTGTTAAATCAACATATTAATGAAGAAATACAGTTAATAGTTCCTGAATTATTATTTTATGAAGTAATGAATGCATTAAAATGTAAAAATCAGATAGAATCTGAGTTAAATAAAACAGCTGTTGAATTATTTAGTTTTCAATTGGAAACTGCACAAATGTCCTTAAGTATTATGAATGAAGCAATCAAATTTTCGTTAAAATATAACCTTACTATTTATGATGCAATATATTTAGCAATTGCTGAAATTTTTAATGCAAAATTAATTACTGAAGATAAAACTTTAATTAATTCTAAACATATTTTAGTTGAAACATTAAGATAAATTCATTCTAAATAAAATTTTTAAGATAAAAACATTTATAAATCGAATAAATCCTTTATAGTTATGCAAAAAAGGGGACAAGTTGCTATATTTTTTATAGTAGGTATCATTATAGTTATTCTTGTAGGATTAATATTTGTTGGGAGAAAAGAATTTGGTGTTGGAGTTCCTGCTGTTAAATTTTTACAATCAAAATTAGATCCTGTAAAAGCAGATTTAGATAATTGCATAAAAAAATCTACAGATACAACTGTTAAGAAATTCTTACAGCAAGGCGGGGATTTGAATCCTTTAAAATATGTTTTATACCAAAATAGAAGAGTAAAATATTTGTGTTATAATATTGTGGATAATGATAAATGTTTGAATATGATGCCGTCAATCTCTACTGTTGTTAATGGTTTACAAACACAAATGGATGCAGATATAAAAAATTGTGTAAATAGGAATTTAATAAATGGGGGTTTAGGCTATGAGATTACAGTTAATTCAGAACCAAAAACTACCGTAAAATTAGAAGGAGAAAGTATAAGAGTTGATGTTGAGTATGATATTTCTGTTATTAAAGGAGAGAGTACTGAAAAATTAAGTAAAGTTACTAAAAAATTAGATGTGCCAATTATTGAATTATATAATGTTGCTGCAGATGTTGTAAATGCACAAGCTAAAGAAGGATTTTTTGAACAATTATTTTATATGTTAAATAAAAAAGGTAAATATATTATAAAAGTTGATAAGAGTCCAAGTGCTGGCAATGTTGGAGATATTGTCTATAAAATAAATAAGAATGGAAATAAATTTGAATTATGGTTTGCTGTAGAGGGAGAATAATTATAAGATATGAGAACTAGTGCAAAGAGAGAAACGAGAATAAAGGAATTGGCTTTACTAGAAATTATATTAATGATTAGTTTTACTTTTACATTAAGTTTAAGTTTATCAAGTTCAAATGTTAGTGCAGTCCCTACTGGAAAACAAGTTTGCTGCGAAAAAACTAAGGTAACAACTAATAGTCCTGCTAAATTTTGTGAACAAGTAGATTCTAGTGAATGTGATCCAACTAGTCAGCAAGCTCCTACTTCTTGTGAAGAAACTAGATTTTGTAATCCTGGATGTTGTGCAAGTTCAGATGGCTATTGTTATGATAATTATCCTAAAGGGTTATGTAACAGTAATGAAGTTAATGGAAGATTTAATCAAAATAAAGATTGTAGTGCTGTAAGTGAATGTAAAGTTGGATGCTGCGTTATCGGAACTCAAACTGCATATTTAACTAAAAGCAGGTGTATAGCTGAGACTACTAAATATGATTTAGAAGTAGACTTTAGAGATAATATTGCTACTGAACAAGCTTGTACTGATTTAGCAAGAACTTCTGAGACTGGATGTTGTGTTTCTGAAACTGGATGTACTTTTGGAACTAAAGCAGATTGTAAAGTTGAAACTAAAGTAATAAAACCTGAAGGAGAAGTTAAAGAAGGACAAGAACAACCAGAAAAAAAGACTGGATTTTATAAAGATAAATTTTGTAGTCAATTGACTAATTCTTGTGCTTGTTCTCCTACTAATCCTGAAATTGAAATAGGTAATATAAAAGGTTCTGGAGATTTGAAGAAAACTACCTGTTCTAGTAATTCTGATAGTGTTTATTGGTTAGATAGCTGCGGGAATTTAGAAGGTGTAGTTGGAGGTTTAGGACCAGGAGAACGTTGTACTAAAGATTTAGATTGCCAAGGTAAAAAATGTAAAGATGGAAGATGTGATGGTGGAGTTAAAGGGGAAGGTCAATGTGATTATTCTCAAGGAACTTTATGCGGCGATTTAAATAAAGATGGAAAGTATACTTGTGAAAGTACTAATTGTAAAGGATCTGGTATAACTGATAAAAAAGTTTTAAGTTCAGATCTTGCAACACCTGGAAAAATTAGTGAAGAAATTGCTGGAAGGACTGCAATTAAGAATGGAGAAGCTTGGTGTTTATGGGATTATGCTGATACAAAACAAGCTAAAGAATTTTATGGACATGATCCTGTTGGTTCTACACACTATAGATCAATGTGTATTAATGGACAAGAATTAGTTGAGCCTTGTGCTGATTTTAGAAAAGAATATTGTTTTAGTTCTGATATACAAGTTACTGGTGTAACTGCAAGACCAACTAATGCAGATGATATTATTTCTGCAAGATGTTTGAAAAATGATAAATGGCAAAGTTGTATTAATGATTGTAATACTGCAGATCCTTTTAAGATGAATCAAGAAGATTATGTTACTGCTTTAGAAGAAGATGCTAAATGTTGTGTTAATACTGCTCAAAGAGATTGTCAGTGGGTTGGAAGTAAATGTGCTCCTGCTGTTAAACCTGGTTCTAAATTTTGGGAATCTGAAAATGCTGGAGATTGTGCCAAAGCAAATAGTGAATGTACATCTACATTT
>CAYNBR010000020.1:0-16823 GCA_964395935.1 Candidatus Woesearchaeota archaeon | reverse complement strand
GTATGGTATTGGGTTGGAAAAAAGAAATAAATCTTTTTTATTTTTTTATAATTTAAATTTTATTTAGAAATAGTTAGGAATACAAAAAAGTTATAAATAAGTTGATATTAAGATATTGAGGTGAAAAAAGTTGAAACACGCTAGAATTGTAGGTTTTATTTCTGTTAAAGGCGGAGTTGGTAAAACTACAGCAGTAGCAAATTTAGGATTAGTTTTAGCTAAAGACTTTAATAAAAAAGTTTTGATTGTAGACGGAAATTTTTCTGGACCAAATTTAGCTTTACATTTTGGATTTGTTAAACCTCAATATACAATTCATGATGTTTTACAAGGGAAAGTAGGAATACAAAAGGCAATATATGAACATTCAAGCGGATTGCATTTATTGCCTGCTTCTTTATTGGCTGGTAAAGTAGATTACTCTAAATTTAGTAAATATTTAGCTTCTTTAAGAAGTTTTTATGATGTTATATTGGTTGATTCAAGTCCTTCATTAAATTCTGAGATGATGGCTACTATTAATAGTGCAGATGAGTTGTTTATTTTGACTACACCAGATTATGTGACTTTGGCAAGCACTTTACATGCTGTTAAAATTGCAAGACAGAAAAAAACTTATATTTCAGGATTAATAATAAATAAAGTGAGAGGCAAGAAATTTGAATTGAGTTTGGATAATATTCAAGATGCAACTAAAATACCAGTTGTAAGTGTGTTATATGATGATGAATCTTTATTAGAAGCTTTATCTAAGAATAAACCTTTAGCTGCTTTAAATTCAAATAATAGGACTGTAATTGAGTATAAAAAATTAGCAGCAGCTTTAGTTGGTGAGAGATATAAAGATAATAGATTACATGTGCAATTAAAAAATTTATTTAGTAAGAAATTAAGTGCTGATGAAGTAAATAGGGCCATTGTTATGGTCAGTCATTATTAATCTAAGGATTTCTTTATTCTTTTTTTGAATTACTATTTAAATTATAAAAAATGATGGTTAAGTTCCTCTTATTATTTTTGGATAACATTGAGCCATATATTTTTCAATTTTTAATTTCATTTCAGGACTAGTTGCTGTTCTTGCTTCTATTCCGTATTGATAACAACTTATTTCTTTGGGTTTAGTTATTGATTCATAAACTGAAAAAGTTAGGGCAGCTAATGAGGCAGCAATCATTGTTCCAAAATAAACCTTTAAATTTCTTTGAACTTTGTTGAATTTAGTTTCTTCAATTTTTTTCTCTTCTTCAAGTCTTCTTAAGTATTTTTCTGTTGAAATTCCATTTCTAGTGTTTTCAATAGCAGTTTCTAATGAAATTCTATGTATTCTTAATTTATCTCTGAGTTGTCTATATGTAACGCCTTCTGATTTTGCTTGATACATTAAGGCTTTATGATCTGAGAATTCAGTAATGTTGGTCTCAATATCATTGTTTTCTGTAACTTCAGATTTTTTATATTCTCTTGGAAATTTGATTACTTTATTCATAAATACTATTTAGAACTAAAGATTTATAAAACTAACTTATGCAGTTTTAACTTCTTCTTTCTTAGGGAAGATTTCTTCTAAACTTGGAGAACCAACTTTGATTACTTTTAAATTTACTTGAACTATGTCAGCGTTAATTGTATTTCCAACAACAGTCTTTCTTATTTTATTGCCTCTAGCTTTTATTTTAATGCAAGGACCTGAACTTAACAAAGCAGTTTTCTTACCTATTCCTGGCATGTCATATCTTATAGGACAACCAGATTTATCTGAACCGCCTCTTATTTCTAATTCATAACCTGATAAACCTATTAAGTCACCTTGTATTTTATCTTTATATTTATTATTGATTAAAGGATTTTCTTCCAGCATTTTTTGATAAGATTTGCCTGTTTTAGGGTCACTTACTACAAATTTGTATTCTGTCATAGAAAATTGTTAATTTGAAGGATTTATAAAGATTACTAGTCATATTTATTAATTAGTAATTTCATTAAATGTTATGGTTAATTTGGAAAGAAGATTAGATTTTCTTGAGTTATTTCCAGGGATTGGTATAAAGATAGCTATTAATAATTTTGAAAATGGAAGAGACACAATTCCAGTTAGACAAAATCAAACTTTTCAGGATGCTTATAGGAAATCCTTTGTTTTCGGAATGTATCATGCAGTATCTGTTATTGCTTTAAGTTATGTGGCTTTCCACTATGCAAGTAAACTTCTATAAACCCCAAGAAGGATTAACTTTTCTTTTTATTTCTGCAATTTCTTTTAGTAATTCTCTTACTTCTGGTTTTAAAGAATCTTTTAGTCTTTTGTAAGCTTTGAAATGTGATTCTGGCAAATCTGAATATAAAATATCTCCTTCTTTTACCTGTCTGTTTATTGTAATATTTGACATTGATAGTGCAGCAGATTTTCCAGACTCTACTTCATTTATTGATTTTCCATTATCTTGAATACTTTTTGCTTCAGTTATTCTTGAAGATTCGATCATTAAAGGAGTTCCTGCTTTTAGTGTACCTGCTAAAACATCAATACCCACAACTGCAGGATTACTTTGTCTAAAAATAAATCCAGGAAGAATTTTAATTTTACAGGGTTTAATTAAATCTTTCAATTCCTTTGTTTCTATTGCTTCTTTTGTTTCTTTATACCATGATTCAAAATTATTAATTAAAGAATAGATTACTTGATCTGTAATAATTTTTATATTCTCAGCTGGTAAAGTTTCAACATTAAAACCTAGAATTACTTTATCTAAAATATTGGGATTTGCTTCTGCTTCTGTTAAATCTTTTTTAGTGATATTGCCAATAGATGCTCTTTTTATTTTAACTTTTTTATCTTTTAATAATTTAATTAATGCTTCTAAGCTTCCTAAGGAATCTGCTTTTATTACTATCCCATTATCATCTAATTCTAATGTTGTTTCTTCTACAGTTTTTTTAATTTCTATTTTTATTTTTTCTAAATCTTTATTTGCTACTTTTACTGGCATGCCTGCTATTGCTTCTTTAATATTTTGTGCTGATATTTTTACTCCAATAGCAGCTGAAACTTCTTTTACAGTATTTAATTTATTTTTTTCCTGTAAATAAATTGCTTTTACTTTTGTAACTATTGGTTCATTTAATGTTCCTATAACTATTTGATCATTTATTTTTAATTTCCCTTTGTAGATTATTGTATCTAAACAAGTTCCAATTCCCTTTTCTTCTGTTATTTCTAAGATTGTTCCTTCTGCTGCTTCATCTTGCTTATATTCTAGTTTTAATTCTAAGAATTTTTGAGCTAAACCTGTTAAAACCATTAATAATTCTGGCATACCTTCTGAAGTTTTTGCAGAAATTGGAATTAAAGCTATAGTTTTAGTGAAATCTTCTACTCTGTCAAATCTTTCTGCATTAAATCCATAATTGAAAATATCTGCTACGAAATTGTATAATTTAGTTTCTAAAGTTTTTTTAACAGAATCTGATTGGAAATTTATATTTTTTAATAATGGAATTTCCGGATTTGGAGACCAGCCATTAATTAAATCTATTTTGTTTAAAGCTATTACAAAAGGAGTTTTATTATGTTTTAAAATTTCTATACATTCTTTTGTCTGCGGTTTAATTCCTTCATTAATATCTACCATTAAAATTGCTATGTCTGCTAAGGAACCGCCTCTTTTTCTTAAATTTACAAAAGCTTCGTGACCTGGAGTGTCTATAAATAATAAACCAGGAACTTTAATTTTTGAAATGTCTAATAATCCCTTACATAATTCTTTTATTTGTTCTAGATATATTGAATAAGCTTTAATTGATTGAGTAATTTTGCCTGGTTCAGATTTAACAATTGAGGTTTTCTTAATTATATCAATTGTCTGAGACTTTCCAGAATCTACATTTCCCATTATTGTTACTATTACTTGTCTTAGCATACACTATTCAAATTTAGAACTTTTAAAAAGGTTTGGGTTATGTTTTGGAAAATTTATATTGGAGAATATAGATTTGATATATGAAGACTATATTGTATATAGGTTAAATATAAATAAAAAGTTTCATTACTCTTTATTAGTTGGGGGTAGAGAGCCATGAAAAGTAAACTTTTGAAGAAAACAATAGAAGACGAAGAGGGTAGTTTTTTGAATAGACCAAGTTTTATGATAGATGAGGACTTGGAAGCAGATGCTATCGGTTTAGAAGAATGGGCATTTATGCAAGGCTATTATGGGGATGACTAAATAGAATTAGCTTAGTGGAGTATTTGCCAATCTTCTTTTTTGTAGTCAAATATTTCGTCTTTATTAAACCAAATTTGTATCTCTTTTTCTGATTCTGTTGTAGAGCCTGAAGCATGAACTAGATTTTTAGTTGTTCTAGATTTTGTATCTGCTAATGCAAAAGACTCTACTGAAAAGTCTCCTCTAATTGTTCCTGGGGGGGCAGACCTTGGTTCTGTTGGACCAACAATTTTTCTACCAATTTCTACTGCATGATATCCTTCGAAAATAATTGCTACTATCGGGCTTTTTGATAATGATTCCATATTCCAATTTCTTATTCTTTGACCAATTTCTTTATTTGTTTCTTTCATGTCAATTCCTTTTTCTGAGAATTTTTCTCTTGTTTTCTTACCTACAGATTCAAACCAGATATCATCTGCTGCATAATGTTCTCCTAATTGTTTTTGATTTGGAAGAACCATTTTTATTCCTGAAATCTTTAGACCTTTTTGTTCAAATCTTTTAATTATCTCTCCAACTAACCCTCTTTGTACTCCATCTGGTTTGATTAAAATTAATGTTTTTTCTATCATTGGTTTTTGGTGTTATCAAAGTCTTTATAAAATTAATTAATTTATAACCCAAATCTTTATATAATCATTTTCATTAAAATTTATATGGAATGGAAGAAATTACTTGAAATAACAAAATATAACTTATCTGCAGGCAAGAATAAAGACATTATTTTATGGGCAATTAACCAATTTAAAATTACTTCTCTTCATGATCTTATAACTTCTTTAGAACTTGTGCATTCTGTTATTAAAAATAAAGAAAATTTACAAGGAGGATCTAAGGTTAAATCGGAATGGGAAGGCTGTGATTATACAGCTAGTGAATTGGATGCTGCAATTTTGTTTGTGAGAAAAAATCCAAATATTTTTGAATATGTATTACATTAAACTTTTTTACTAAGAATTGCATAGAAAACTTAGGCTTTTTGCTTTATTAGAAAGCTTTATTTAGTCTTAGTTTAATTAAGTATATTATGTCTGAGCAAGAAAAATTTTATAATTTAATTGAACAGATTAGATTTCCTAAGCAGTATAAAGAGATTTATTTGTGGATTATTAAGAAATTTAATTGTGTAGATTATGGGGGGTTTGATTCTGCCCTGCAGATAAGTATTATTGTTCTACATAATAAAGAAGATACAGAAGAAGCACGCGAAATCTGGGAGGATTGCAGGTTTACTGAGAAACAATTAAAAGATGCAAAAACATTTTTGAGAGCTGTAGAAAAAAAATTAAGATCCTAGATAACTGACATTTTGGAAAATTTCTGATAGGAATCGTTTTAATAATCTTTCTATGCTTAAAACTTATTAAAACATTAGGCTTTCTCTTTTGTTTTTTTAAAGCTTTCAGTCCATTTTAAGAATTTAGCACTTCTTTTAAGAACTCTCATATTTTTTTCGCACTTATTAGAACAAAAATATAAAACAGAGCCGTCGTTCTTAGCAAAAATTTTACCAGTTCCACGTTCTATATTTGAACCACAAAAACTACACTTACTCATCTTATTTTCTTCCTTGTGTTAATTTTCTAGCTTCTATTTCAGTTTCTCTTAACATTAAAATGTCACCAATTCTAACAGGGCCTTTTACATTTCTTCTTAAAATTCTTTTTGTATCCGGGCCTTCTAGGATTTTACATCTAACTTGGATAGCTTCTCCTCTTGTTCCTGTCCTTCCAACTATTTCTTCTACTAAAGCTGGAACTGCATTTGTGAAAAGTTGTTTAGAATCCTGCTTTTTTGTTTGCTGCTGCTTATCTGCAGGATTTTCTTTCTTTACTTGTTCTTTTTCTGTCATTTTTTTATTGGGCTTTTAGTTTAGAATGCAATTCTTTTATTGCTTGCTTAGCTTCGCCTTCTTGAATGATAGCTACTGCCGCAGTTGGAACATTTAAACCTGCTGTGTTGCCTAGTTCTTCTCTTGTTGGGAAAGGAATCAATGGTATGTCTTTTTCTTCACATAAAGCAGGTAAGTGCATTACTATCTCTTTAGGATTAACATCTTTTGCAACTAAAACTAGTTTAGCAGTTCCTCTTTCTACTGCTTTTGTAACTTCATTTGTGCCTTTCTTTATTTTTCCAGATTTCTTAGCTAGTTCTAAAGCTTCATAGGCTTTTTCTAGAATATCTTTTGGTACATCAGCATTTAATTCCATATAACCTCCAAATTATATCATTGGTTAGTGATGGTGTTACGGTACAATTTATATAGTTTTCTATGATTTTTAGGGAATATGAATCTATTAGAATCAGAAATATATTTAGAGATGGCTCTTTTGGAGGAATTAATACTCAATATTATTTTTCTATAGGTCATTTTCCTGAACTTGCACTTTTTATAGTAAAAAGATATGGTGATGTAACTCCTGAACAAATTGGAGTAATCCATGTTGAAATTAAGAGATTTACTGGAAAGGACGGCGGAAATGATACTTTACTTGCCAGAATTGATAAAATTTTAAATCCAAATAAAAAATAATTAAAGTTGTATCTAAGTTTTTTTTATAACAAATTATATAACTGGGTAATCTTTAATCAATAAGAGATAAATGAATAAAAAAGAAGATAGAATTTTGTATCGTAAAAAAAGATTATATTTTGTTTTCTTAGTATTTATTATTATCTTAAGTTTTGCTATTGCTTTTCCATTTTTAGTTAAATTGAGTTTTACTGGTTTAGCTTTTGGAATTCCTGAAGAAAGTAATTTTATAGAGTCCAATAACTTTACACAAGAAACTAATCTGCAGGATTTACAAGTTCCTATAGAACAGAGTATAGTTGAGAATGAAATTGAACTAGAAATAGAAACAACTACAAAAGAAGGGGAATTTTCTACACAAACAGAATTTCGTGTACAAATAGATAGTCCGCTTCCTTTTGTTCCTAATGTTCCAAATAATACTGAAGTAAAATATATGGGCTATAAATTTTCTAATAGAAGTAATATAATTATAGCTACTAAAAGTTATGTTTCATGTGTTTTAGATCCAGATGCTACTGATGACGGCTGGAAAAACTGTACAACTATATTTGAAGTGCAAAATGATAATGCAACGAAACATAATGTGGTTAATCCTTCAATATCTTTGAATCATTCAAATTATAGTAATGTTAGAAATGCGGTAATTATATTTTCTAATAGTTCTAATCTCATTAATGAAACTTATGGAGACTGGATAATGGTGCCTAATCCGGAAGTAAGCCAGACTAGCATACCTGTTGAAAGTACTATTTCTGTAGAGAATATTTCCAAATATCAGAAAAGAAATTTTACTAATTTTACTTCTTTGCCTTCAATTATAGTAACTGAGACTCCTTTTGCCCTGAAGGTAAATTATGAAGCAAGGAAATTTGTCTCTGATCAATTCAATTTGAGTATTGATGGCGCAGGTATTAATGGATTTATTGATCCGGATCAAAATGCCTGTGGAAGCTTAAGCACTACAAATTCTCTTTATACTTTGACACAAAGTGTAACATCAACTGGAACTTGTTTTACTATAGGTGCGGACAATGTTATTTTGAACTGTAATGGTTACAATGTTAATTTTTCCACTAATGGAATACAAGGCAATTATGGGATAGACAATACTGGCGGTTATGATAATCTTACCATTAAAAATTGTAATATCTTTGAAGGGAATGGTACTGTTTTCCAAAGAGGTAAATATGCTATCTATTTTGTAGGTTCTGATAATTCAAGTATAATTTACAATAATATCACAATAGAAGGCAACTTTTCTTCAGGTGTTGTACTTAATTCTTCTTCTAATTATAATAATATTTCATTTAATATTCTAAATATTACTCCCAATGTTGTAGTTACTGCAAGGGCAATAGATATACAATCTAGTTCTAATAACCTAATTTCTAATAATGTAATATTTACAAATAGTACTGAAGGGAATATTCGTCTTGTTTCTGCAGATTATAATGTGATATCGAATAATCTATTTAATGCTACCGGCGGCTCTTGGGATTCAGCTGGAAGTCCTCTTCTTGGCGGCAGGCCTATACGCTGTGCAGATTCTAATTTTAATACAATTTATAAGAATAACATATTTAGTACTAGCGGATCTTCTATGACTATTTGGCTGCTTAGGTGTTCTGGAACTAATTCGTCTTATAACACAATGTTAACTACTGGAAATCAATCTCATGGGGTTTTGATAGATGGAATAAGTTTTTCGTCTGAGAATAATTCATTTTCCTTTAATAGAATAACTACAACTGGGCCGACAGCTCATGGCTATCTTATAGATACTGGCAGCAATAACACAATTATAAGTGATAATATAACTACATTCCAGAGAGGAACAGATGATTTGCGCTCTTATGATATTGCATTTAGAGAGGGAAATGCAACGTTTGTAAATACAACTTTTCAAAGAGATAATATCCTTTTTTATTATAGCCCAACATTTAATAAAGAAAATGGGACTTTAAAGATACAATGGTATATTACAGCTAATCTTTCTAATTATGCACTGCAAGGTTTAAAGGATGGAAATGTGACTGCATATAATTCTTCTTTTAACTTAATTGGGAATGTAACCACAAATGAGAAAGGATCGATTATACCAACATTTATACTAACAGAATATACAAGAAATATTAGTAATACTTTCTATCATACTCCACACAGGATAAATGCTTCTAGGATTAATTATAATGATAATTTTACCATAATTAATTTAACAGCTGAAAATAATCCAATAGATTTAGTAAGAACAATTTATATGCCTGAGTTTAATCCCCCTTCTATTTCTATTACTTCTTCAGAAGGCAATTCCTTCTATGAAAGTACTACAACATTATTGACCTGCAGTGCTTCTGACCCTAATGGTGTGAATAGTGTAGTAATGACTGCTTCTGGAAGTAATGTTTGTTCTGGAACTTTAAGCTGTTCAGGAAGTATTACTCCTGGATCTGGTAATGTTAATGTTTTATGTACTGGAATAGATATATTTGGTAATTCTGGAAGTTCTAGTTTAAATTTACAAGTTTCTGCAAGACCAAGCAGCAATACAATTGGCTCTAGTGGTTCTAGTGGAGGAGGTGGCGGGGGTTTAGGTTCTAATATTGATAATACTCAGTCTACAAGTCAAAGCTCTATAGATACTTCAACCACAGCAAGTACAACAACTAGTATAATTCAAACTACAGGAGATTTAATAGCTATAAATACAAATATCATACCAGTTATTTCTACAGATACAATACAAACAGTAATTATAGGAAGTGAAGCTCAACAAGAAATAGAGACAGAAAGTTCAACAGAAACTATAACAGATGATGAAGCACCTATTATTTCAACAGTTCAAATAGAAAATTCTGAAACGATAGCGTTAGTAAAAACTGAACAAGGGAACAGTATTACTGTAAATAAAGGTACGGTTAATAATAGGCTTGCTTTAGAATTAGTATTAAAAACTAAGAATCAAGAAAAAGTAAATTTAATATATAATATTGAAAGTAAAGAAGGATTAGATAAACCTAAATTAGATTTGAGTTTTAATAATTTAAATAATATTAAAATATCCCAGACTAAAGTGAACTATCCTTTCTCTAATGTGCTTTTAATAGTTATAGCTAGTTCTCTAATTCTCTCTTACTTTGTATGGTTCTATAAAATAAAATATAGAAATAATTTTTAACGTCTTTTCTTAGAATGTTCTAAAAGTTTTTCTATTTTAAGATCTAAAGCTATCATTTTGTATTCTAGAACGTAAATTCTTCTTAAGCTGTATAAAATTGCCAATAATAATGCTACATTTACACCAAGAATAATTGTTTCTGTTGTCATTAAATCACCTCTAATATTACAAGGGAATAGTTCTTTATAAGTTTTACTCTTCACCAGTTCTATGTTCGCTAAGTTAAAAAAATTTATTCTTCAAATAAAATTCTTAAGGCAGCACCGAATGCAGGTCTTGTAATTAAAACTCCTACTGTAACTCCAACAATTGTAGTTACGGCGAAACCTGTTAATAAGCCTGCACCAGCACGCAATAAAGGAAGCATAGCAGCAACTGTTGTAAAGTAAGCAACTAAAATTATGAAAAATGCTTTTTTGATATTCTCTTTTGTTGTAGAATTTTTGCCAAATAAAACTTCATCAATGATGACTATTTGATCGTCTACACCTGTACCGACTGCAGCTATTATTCCTGCAATTGCAGCTAAGTCTAAATTATATTTAAATATTGCTGCAAAGCCTAATGTTAAATAAATTTCACTAACCATTGTAATTATAATTGGAATGCTTATCTTCCAAGACTTATATCTTATTATTAGAATTATAGCTACTGCCAGCATTGCCAAAGCTCCAACTAATAGAGCATTTTTTATGAATACCTCCCCCAATGATGGGGACAAAGTATCTATTTTTACAATTTCTAATTTTGTTGGTAAGGAGCCTGTAATCAAAAAAGTCTGTAGCTGATCTTTGTTACTAAGTGCATTTTTTATTCCATTTTGCTGAGTATCCCCAGAACCTGAACCAGTAATTGTAATCCTTGAAGCAACTATTCCTTTTAAGTTAGCGTCAATATTTAAACTATCTACTAATTGGCCATCTAAATAAAAATCAATTTTCTTTTCTAAGACTCCTTGCCCGCCTTGGCCTGGTATTACCTTTAATTTGTTTGTAATCTCTTTATGTCTTTGTGCAGCTTCAGGGTTTAATTGAATCTCAAATTCAAATCTACAATTGTAACCCTCTGCTGATCTTGGACATGTTGGATCTACTTGGTTTAAACATGTAGAACCTCCAGATCTGCATACAAATGCAACTTCTTTTCCAGTAAATGCAGTTTCATTTCCTATTTTTGCTTCAAATGTACCTTGTTTTGCTATGGTTTCCTTTAATTCGTCTTTTGAAACTCCTGCTAATTCTACTGTGATAAACTTATTTCCTTCTAAATCAGAAGCAGACTTAATTGTTAGATCAGATAAACCGTAGATATTAAGACGTTCTTCTATTGTGTTTATTATGTCTTTTATTTCTGCATCAGAAACTTTTTCAACAGGTTCTAAAACTACTCTTGTTCCACCTTGTAAATCAATTCCTTTTCTTAAGTTAGAAGAAGGTGCTTTACTTATTGTTAAGCCAATATTCTCTGAGTCTTTTACTATAATATAATCAGTTTTATCTGTCTTTAATCTTATTGTAGAATTTAGCTGCGTAGATTCTACTAATTCATTGAATTTAATTATTTCTTTTATTTCTATATTATTTACCTTTAGAATTTTTTCTCTGGCTGTTGGACTTGTATCTTGAGATGGGCCTCTTAAACCTCCATTATACGCAGAACCATTAAATTCTACTGAATTTACAATTAAACCTTGATCTGAAAATTGATGATTAATTAATAAAAATGATAATGCTAGGGCTACAATTAAAAAAATTATTCTAGGTTGTTTTAATAATTTTTTTATTTTGCTCATGATATACCTTTCTTTTTACAATAAATCCATAATATTCCTGCATTTGTAAAATACGTGCTGATAACATCAATTATTAAAGCTATGAAAACTATGGTAAACATTTCTTTTATTACAGTTGAATTTGAAAATAAAATTCCAATTAGCATTACACTTATGGCACAAATAGTCATGGTTAATCCTGTCTTCATTGAATGATACATTCTATCAAATAATCTTCCCTCTTTTTTTCTTATAGACCAAGTTGTTAATAGTATGTCTGTATCTACACTATATCCTATTACTGATAAAATTCCTACTATTCCTGCTGTTGATAATCTAATACCTAATAAATTTACAATCGCTAATGTTATTACTAAATCCATGGATGCTGCAGATATTACTGCTAAACTTGGAGCTAAAGTTCTGAAAGTTATGAAAACTGTAATGGCCATCAAAATAAATGCAAATAGAACTGCTATTACAAGTTGTTTGTAAAACGCTTCACCTAGTCTTGGGCCTGTCTCTTCAATGCTCCAATTCGATGATGTTAATTTTATATTTAAACCAGATTCTAATCTTTCTTTAACTTGGTTAGATGTTAAATCTGAAACTTCTATTATTATACCTGAATTTTTTCCTGAAGTTAAGTCTCCTACTTTTCTTATAAGTACTTCAACACCCAATGCATTTTTTATTTGTTCTTGAGTTATTTCTCGATCTGAATATAATGTTGCTGTAATTCCACCCTTTAATGAAACGTCTTTGTTGAAAAAATCGCCTGTATTTTTGTAATGTAAGCCTATAATTACTAAAGATATAATTGCTAAAATTATAGGTATAGCCATTAAGACTTTATAGTTCTTAGACCAAAATGATTCAACCTTGTCCTTTAACATGAAAATTGAAGTAGTTGATTGATTTAAAAAGATTATTGTTGAGATTTATTAAGGTATATTGAGAATTATTTATAACTGATTTACAAAGCTTTTTATTCTTTTAGAACTATCTTATATAAATGGAAGTTTTTGTTAAAAACAAGAAATTACTGGATAATAAAATTTTAGAAATAGCCAGAAAAGGTTTACACCTTGGAAAGATTGATATTAAAAAAATAAGGGAAGAAATGTATGGGAGAAATAGAGGTATTTTATAGCAACTTTCTTATTTATACATTTAATTTTGTTGGATACTTTCTTCATTGATAGTTTTATTTTCAAAGAATTCTTTTATTTTTGGTAATGGTTCTTTCGTAATTCTCAAATAAATGTCTTTAGGGAAGCATTTGAAGTAACTTTCCCAAGTGTATCTTTGATCTAAGTAAATAATAACTCCTCTGTCAGTCTCTGACCTTATACATCTTCCAGAATTTTGCAAGCATTTAATTAAAGCGGGCATGATGTAACCATAATCCCAGCCTTTTCCAAATTTTAAATCATAATATCTAATTAATTCTTGAGTTTCTAAATCTGGTCTATCTAATGGGATTCCTACAACTATGACACACTTTAAAATATTCTCTGGGAAGTCTACACCTTCTCCAAATGAACCTGCTGAAGCTGCTAATAAAACTGCTCCATTTTTCCCATATTGTTTAAATTTTTCTATTAATTCATTTCTTTCTTGTTTGGATAGGCCTTGAGATTCTAAAAAAGTAGTTTTATTGCAAGAATTTTTAAAAATCTCATTAACTTGATCTCTAATTCTATAGCTTGGGAAAAAAATAGCTGAATTTCCTGGAATAGAGTTTACTATTGAAGAACAGTATTGAGCAATTCTGCCATACATTTCATTTGATCTTGCTGTAAATTTAGTTGTTGTGTCTGGGATAATAATATTCAATTTATTATGCTTAGGGAATGGATTTTTGAATTCTACACATTTAGCTTGTATACCAAATAAATCTTTGTACATTTCTATAGGGTTTAAAGTTCCAGACATAAAAATTGTTGAGTAACTTTCTTCTACTAATGGTTTTACAATTAATGATGGGTCTAAACATTTGTAATTTAAGGTGATTAATGCGTGACCTTTATCTGTGAAACCTTTTTTTAATATCCTTGAGAATGCTTCTTCTGGGCCTTGCCAATTTTCTAGGAATGAATAAATTGATTTGGCATAGCTTCTTTTCTTAACTTCTGTAGTTTCTTCTGCTATGTACATTAAATTACCTAAAAATTCATCGTAATCAAAATTTTTCTTTAATAAATCCATAAATTCTTCTTTTCTAATTAAAGATTCTTGAGTTTCTATTGATGTTTTTTCTCTTGATAGTCTTTCTAAAATTTCTTTTAATGTTAGTATGTCTGAGGCTATTTCTTCACATTGCATTGCTTTAGCTTCTTTTGCTGCTAACTCTATTGTTAATGTTGAAACTTGAGAACTTAATAATTCTCTGCATCTCTTTGGAATTCCATGTGCTTCATCGAATATTATAATTACTTCAGATAAATCTTTATTTATTTTATTTAGTAAATTTTCTCTTATTGAATGATTTAGTAAATGCTGGTAGTCTGCTACTATTACTTTAGCTTTCGAACCTAAGATAATTGAAACTTCGTATGGGCAGAGTTTATTTTTAGATGCTATTTCTTTTAATTCTTCTACATGTAATGCTTTAGTTTCTATTTCTTTTAGTAAAACTGTTGTTTGTAAACTTAATTCTTTCTTATCTTTTACATTATTATAATAATTACATTTTTTATTTTCGATCATGTCTTTACAATACTCTGTAAACTCTGATTGGTGCATTGATAATACTCCTGGCTGGGCACACATTCCTTTTTTTCCTATTAAATCTATTATTGTAAAATCTAATTTGTATTTTTCTTTTATATTTTTAACAGTTTCAACTGCGATTCTATGTTGTGTGTGTTTTGGAGTTACGAAAATTACTGTTTTTTTATTTTCTAATGCGAATGATAGTGCTGGACTAATCGCAGCTGCACTTTTTCCCAAACCTGTTGGTGCGTGAGCTATTAAATTTGTTTTTTTAGTTAATACCTCTATAATGCTATCTATTAATTCTTTTTGAGATTCTCTTATTGATTCATGAGGAAATAATAATTGCATTTATTAAAGATAATTTTGTTGTTTATAACGTTTATTAGAAAGCTATTTAAATCGTTTATTCTATAATATACTTAAAAGAGGCAGGATGTTTAAAGGAAAAATAACTAGTGTAAAAAAGAGAGATGGTTCTATAGCAGGATTTGATAGAATTAAGATAATAAATGCAATTAAAAAGTCTGCTTTTGAAGTTCAAGCTAATCTAAAGATTGGAGATAGATTAATTGATTTAATAGAAGAAACCTTGTTTGAAAGATATAAAGGAAGAATTCCAAGTGTAGAAAATATACAAGATGTTGTTGAAGAAGTTTTAATTAAGAAAGGTTATAATAAAATTGCTAAAGCATATATTCTCTATAGAGAAAAAAGAAAAGAATTTAGAAATACTAAGGCTTATTTTAGAGTTAAAGATGATTTGAAATTAAGTTTGAATGCTGTTAAAGTTCTACAAAAAAGATATTTATTAAAAGACCATAAAGGAGAAGTAATAGAAACACCTTTAGAAATGTTTAGAAGGGTAAGCCATGTGATTGCTAATTCAGATAAAATTTATAGTGCTAATCCTGAGAAAAGTGAAGAAGACTTTTATGAAGTTATGACTAAATTAGAATTTTTGCCTAATAGCCCTTGTTTAATGAATGCTGGAACTCAAATACAGCAATTGAGTGCCTGTTTTGTTATCCCTGTAAATGATTCTTTAGATGAGATTTATGACTCTTTGAAGACAGCAGCTTTAATTCAAAAAACAGGTGGAGGAACTGGATTTTCTTTTTCTAATTTGAGACCAGAAGGAAGTGTTGTTGGAAGTACTAAAGGAGTTGCATCTGGGCCAGTTTCTTTCATGGGTTTATTTGACAAGTCGACAGATGTAATAAAACAAGGAGGAAAAAGAAGAGGAGCAAATATGGGTGTTTTAAGCGTTAATCATCCAGATGTTATGAAATTTATTTCTTGTAAAAGTAATAATGAGTTTAAAAATTTTAATATTTCAATAGCAGTGGATGATAATTTTATGGAAGCAGTTATCAAAAATAGAAGTTATTATTTAAGTTTTAATGAGGTAAGTACTAAGGTAAAGGCAAGAGAAATCTTTGAAAGTATAGTTGATGAAGCTTGGAAAAATGGAGACCCAGGATTAATATTTTTAGATGAGATAAATAGAAAACATCCTTTAGAAGATAAGATAAAAGCCACAAATCCTTGTGGTGAACAACCATTATTAGAAAATGAATCTTGTATTTTAGGAAGTATTAACTTAAGTAAATTTGTTTATAATAAGAAAATAAATTGGAGGAAATTAAAAGAAGTTGTAAGAACAGCTGTACACTTCTTAGATAATGTAATTGATGCAAATTATTATGTTACAAGAGATATAGCAAGAATAACTTTAGCAAATAGAAAAATTGGATTGGGAATAATGGGCTGGGCTGAGATGCTTATACTGTTGGGAATTAAATATGATACAAATGAAGCTATTAATTTAGGAGAATCAGTAATGCATTTCATAAATACTGAAGCTAGAAAGAAATCTTATGAACTGGCTTTAGAAAGGGGAAATTTTCCTAATTTTGAGAGAAGCAGGCTAAATGGAAAATGGAAAGCTATGAGAAACTTAACTGTTACAACAATAGCGCCTACAGGAAGTATTAGTCTAATTGCCAATGATTGTTCATCTGGAATAGAGCCATTATTTGCTATAAGTTATGTGAGAGAAGTAATGGAAGGAACTAAATTAGTTGAAACAAATAAAATATTTGAGGAAATTGCTAAGAAAAGAAGATTTTATTCTTCAGAATTAATGTATGAAATATCTAGGAAAGGCAGTGTAAAAAGTTTGAAAGAAGTTCCAGATGATATTAAAAAAATATTTGTTACTGCTTTTGATATTAAACCAGAATGGCATGTTAAAATGCAGGCAGCTTTCCAAAAATATGTTGATAATGGTGTAAGTAAAACTGTTAATCTTGTAAATAATGCAACTAAAGATGATGTTAAGAAAGCTTATCTATTGGCTTACAAATTAAAATGTAAAGGAATAACTGTGTT
>CAYNBR010000019.1:0-17336 GCA_964395935.1 Candidatus Woesearchaeota archaeon | reverse complement strand
AAGGTTCTCCTGTTAGAATTGATTTTACAAGACTTCCAATTTCTCCAAAAAGATTAGCATTAATCCGTTTAGGAAGAATAGAAACAGCTAATGTAGAAGAGCATAGAAATATGTATTTAAATACAAGTACTGCAGTAGTTCCAGATCCAGACAGCGATGCTGTAACTTTTTCTCTTGAAGATCCATTAATTTATGGATTAAATAAGAATACAGTGCTTACTAATGGGAATTTAAAAATCACACCTGAACAGTATGCAGAAAGAAGAAATAAAGGGTTTACATTAACTCCTCAACAAGTAAGAACATTAAGAGATAACCCTTATGCTTTGCCCAGTGTAAGAAAACAAGCTTGGGAAGAAGGTTTATTTGAAGGCGATGTTAAATTTACTGCTGATTATATTTCTGACGTTGAGGAAATAACAGGAAGAAAGTTCGAAAAAAATGCAATGGGACTATGGCTTACTGGAAATAAAGGATTGCGTCTGTGGGCTGTTGACGGGCTTGGTAGTAGTAGCCTTGCTGACGGCTACGACAACCTAGACAACAATTATGGTCGTCTCGTTGGGGAAGTGGCGGAGCCGCAGTTAGTAGCAGAAAAAATGGGAATTACTTTAGAGCAATTACTTTAAGACAAAACTCAATAAATTTATTGGGTATTATTTTGCAGTTTTACTATTGAAATTATTTAGTAGTTTATTTCAAACTTTCAAACTTACAACTTTAGTAATTCCTTCCTGCATAGAAATTCCATATAAACATTCTGCTTCAGACATTACATGATCATTGTGACTTATTACTATATACTGTGCCTTGCTGGAATATTTCTGTAAGAACCTAGACAACATTTCAGAATTTCTTTTGTCTAATGCAGCATCTACTTCATCTAATAAATAAAATGGTGAAGGCGCATATTCTTGTATTGCAAATATTAAAGCTAAAGCTGCTAAAGTCTTTTCTCCGCCACTTAAACTTTTCATATCAATTTGTTTATTTCCAGGAAGTTTAATATTTATATTTACTCCTCCTTCTAATGGACTTTCTTTGTTTTCAAGTTCTATCAATGCTTCTCCTTTAGTTGTTAACTGGCTGAATATCTCTCTAAAGTCTTTAGAAATTGAATTGTAAGTTTTCATAAATATGTCTTTCTTCTTAGTCTCAACTTCATTCATCATCAACAATACATCTTCTTTTTCACTCTTTAATTTTCCAACTTTTTCAAGAACAGTTTCATATTCTTTCGCAATAGACTCATAAACTTCCAAAGCTCTTAAATTTACATTTCCAATTTTATTTATTTCTTTTTCAGTTTCATTCACTCTTAATTTAAGATCATCTAAACTTAAACCTCTTCTTATTGTAACCTCACCATATTGCTCAAATTCTTTCTTTAAACCTTCCAATTCTGCTATTATTTTAGCTCTATCTATAGAAATGTTATTTAGTCTTTGTTCAACACTTTTTATTTTCTCTTCCTCTCTGGCTTGATTAGTTTCCAATTTCTGCATTTTTTCTCCAAATTTATTCCTTTTATTTATTAAATCTTTAAAATTACTATAAAACTTTTTTTCATCATTTTCTTTTAATTTTAATTCTTGATCTCTATTTTTTAGCAATTCTTCCATAGTATTATATTCTTTTAAAAACTCATCATTTTCTTTATCATGTTGTTTTATTATTTTCTCAGTCTTTTCTTTTTCTGGCAACAACATAGAACTTATTTGAGTATCAATATTTTTAATATTTGAAGAAATTGTTAAATATGATTCCTTTAATTTTAATTTTTCTTCTTCAAGGCTTTCCAATCCCTTAGCTAACTCAGGATTATTTAATTTATCCTTAACTTTATTTCTCTTTTCTTTTACAATATCTAAATCATTATTTAAATTTTTAAATTTACTTTCAGAATTAAAAATTGATTGTTCTAATGTTTTTATTTCATTTAAAAATCCTTTTTTATCTTCTAATAATTTACCAACATCTATACCTTCAATATTTAATGTCTTTTCAACCTTTAATATATCTGATTCAACATTTGCTTTTTCTTCTCTTAGTTTTCCAATTAAAACTTCGTTCTCAACTTTCTTATTTTCTAAATGTTCAATTAACTTTCTTATATTATTTAAATTTGAATCTAACTTAAATACACTATCATCAATCTCTTTTTCTTTAAATCCAGCACCTAATCTGCTAATTCTATAGCCTCCGACCATAGCTCCAGAAGGTTCCATTAAATCGCCATCTAAAGTAACCATTCTTGCATTACCTATACCTATTCTTCTAGCAGTATCAACGTCATTAATAATTATTGTAGAGCCAAAAACATAAGAAAAAACATCCTTATAATCATTATCAAATTTAACTAAATTAATTGCTAGCCCATGAACTCCATTTTTATTTAATAATTGATTAACACTTTCTTGAGAAACCCTTGCTTTTATTTTATTTAAAGGTAAGAATGTAGCAGTTCCTAATTTATGCTGCTTTAAATGGTCTATACATTTTTGCGCAATTAAATCAGATTCAACAACAATGCTCTTAATTCTAGTACCTGCAGCAACTTCTAATGCAGCAGCATACTTAGATTCAACATTTCCAAGATCAGATACAGTACCATAAATTCCTTTCAATGTTTTTCTGAGTTCTAAAATTTTTCTTACAGCTAAATCACCTAAAGAAACTTCCTGTATTCCAATTTGTCTTGCTTTTATTTTTGCAAGTTCTTCAGAATTAATATTAAAATCATGTCTGGCTTTACTTAATTGTGAAATTAACAAAGTTTCTTCAGTCAAACAACCAGATAATTTTTCTGTAATATCTTTAAACTTTTTCCTATTTCCTTTCAAACTTTCTAAACTTTGGCTAGAACCTTTCAAACCATTCATTCTCTCTTCAACAACATTTAATTTAAAGGTTATTTGATCTTTCTGTCTCAATAGTACTTGTTTTTCGTCATTTATTCTATTTATATCAATCAATAAACTTTCAATATTCTTATCTAATTCTTCAAAACTATCCATATGTTCATTACTAACACCATGTTTCTCCTTAAATTTAGAAATTTTCTCATTTATTGTTTTTTCACTATTGCCAAAATCTTTTAATTTATTTTCATGTTTCGATCTTTCATTTTTTAATTCATTTATTCTATCTTCGACTTCTTTTATATTATTATTTAATTGTTCTTTTCTAGACTTAATTTTCTCAAGTTCATTCTTACAAACTTCTAATCTTGAGTTAGCTTTTATTATATTTGTTTTAAGTTCTT
The DNA here is from genome assembly GCA_964395935.1 of Candidatus Woesearchaeota archaeon. Lineage (GTDB taxonomy): Archaea > Nanobdellota > Nanobdellia > SCGC-AAA011-G17 > GW2011-AR18 > CAYNBR01. The sequence continues at coordinate 14,071 of CAYNBR010000019.1, read as the reverse complement.
CAATTTCTTTTCTTAATACAAGTTGTTCTTTCTCACCTTTAGTTTCTATTTCTACATTTATTTTTTTAATTTCTTCCTTATTATTCAGAATTTCATTTTTTATATCTTCGATATCTTTATTGGTTTTAGCAATGCTATCTTCAACTTCTTTTTTCCTTTTTTCTATTTCTTCTGTCTTAGTTTCCTTATCTTTAATTTGTAAATGCAGATAAGTAGCTTTATCACTCTTAATGTTATCTTGTAATTCTTTAAACTTTATTGCTTGATCTCTTTCTTTTTTTAATTCTCTTAAATTTGTAGCTCTTTCTGTTAAAATTATTTCTGTTTCATTTAATTTACCATCTACTTTTTCAAGTTCATTCAAACATTTTTGTTTTTTATCGTCGTACATTGAAATTCCAGAGATTTCTTCTAATACTTTTCTTCTCTCGTCTGGTTTCATTTCTGTAAAACTTATTATATCTCCTTGTAGAATAATATTATGTCCATCGGGATCTATTCTAGCAGCATTTAATACCTCTAAAACTTGTTGTCTCGTTCTAATATCATCATTAACCATGTAAGTACTTGTTCCATTTTTCTTAACAACTCTTGTAATACTAACTTCATCAGTTTGTAAGGGAAATATTTTTTTATAATTATCAAAAACAATAGAAACTTCAGCCTCTTTAGCAGGACTCTCTTTTTTATTTCCATGGAATATTAAATTTGCAGTTTTTTCAGCCCTCATTTCTTTTGCTGAACTCTTTCCAAGAACAAAGCACAAACTATCCATGATATTGCTTTTGCCTGAACCATTCGGTCCTATAACACAATTAAAACCATTTCCAAAAACTAGTTCTGTTTTATATGCAAATGACTTAAAACCTTTAGCTATTAGCTTTTTAATAACCACCATCTTTATAGAACTTACCCATGTTTGATTTATAAATCTTTTGAAGCACTTTTTTTAAATCTTTCTATGTATATTCTCGAGAAGCTAGTTATGTTACTATTATTAAGTAAACACAACCAAAAGCTTTATATAGAAGTAAATCTAACATATTATATCACCTCTTTTTCCCAGGGAGAAGATTCTTCGGAATTTTTTCTCTGGGTTTATACTTAATTTAAGGTCAGATTTAGTGATCCAAGTAGCATTTATAGTTTAATTCTTAATAACACAAAAGTAAGTATTGATAAAATAAATTATTTCTTAGAATTAAATTCTGTATATCCACAAGTTCCACAGTGAACTCTATCTTTATGTATTGCTAAAAACACACCAGCACCACATTTAGGACATGTTTTAGACCTTTCTACCTTCTTTCCCACAACCTTATATTTCTTCCATTTTTCAGAAGGTTTCTTATTTTTATGTTTCTTTTTAGCCACGGTTATTATTTAGCAGGTGCTTTCTCCTTTTTTTCAGCCTTCTTGCCTTTTGGAGGTTCTAAAAATTTTAAATTTTTCTCATCTTCATAAATATTTGCAATAACTTTAGATTTTTGCATTCCAAAATGTGTAAATACGTGTCTTATGGCTACAAATTTTTGTTCTACCCCAACCTGCTTTGCTATCTGTTCTCTTAATGAATTCTTAGAAGGTGTAGCATTATTTACATGCTCTGCTTCAAAACTTATTCTTCTCCTTTGTAATAAGGGATGTTCATGCTCTTTGAGTTTCTTTAATGTCATTTTCTCTCCTAAATCCTAAAATTGTTATTGCTATTAATGAAATTACTAAAATAAAAAAAGCTGTTGAAGCTATTGTAGTATTGTTGTAAAGTGTTAACATAAATACAATATATGCTCCAATCGGAATTATCAATGCTGATTTTAATTTACTAAATTTCATTTTGTTTTAATTGCATATTCTCCTTTAATTTTTATATTTAATTTTTTCGCAATTTCTGATTTCTCAGTATCAAATACTACAATTCTTCCCTTCCATGAATTTGTTAAATCTGATGAGCTGCAAATTGGACAATTAGTTCCTTTAACAAAAATTTTACATTTCTTGCAAGCTTTCTTCTTTGCCATTTATTTCTCTTTCTTATCTGTTTTCTTTTCTTTCTTTAATTCATCTTCAATCCACTTTAAACATCCTAAAGCTGGCTGCCTCATAGTTAATCCAATCTTAGGATTTGCTGCATCTTTATAACTTACAGCTATTATTCTTGCTCTGCAATTATCTCCAACTTTCAAGCTTCTTTTACTTTCCTTTCCAGTCAATACTTTAGTTTTACTAAAATTTATGAAATCATCCATTGTTTGGCTTACATGTATCATTCCATCTACCGGGCCTATAGTTATGAAAGCTCCGAAATTTGTTATATCTGAAATCTTGCCTAAAACAACTTCTTGTATTTCAGGAGAGTAAGTTATCATCTTAAATTCTGTATCGTAATAAGGAGCACCGTCTCCGGGAATTATAATTCCATCGCCAATTTTTAATACCTCTGTAACTAAAATTACAAAACCCACATCTGGGCTTATATATCCTTCAAAAGTCTCATTAAGTCTTTGTAAAACTGCATCATCAATATCTTGATTTAATAGGTTTGGTGGTACTCTTACATGGGACTTTGCTTTGATTTCGTAGAACATTTTTAATTGGTATTTAAGTTTGCTTTTTAAAGCTTATGGTAGAAGCTTATTTATAAAGGTATTTTTGTATTTACTTATGGGTAGTTAATAATATTAAGCTTTAAAACAATTATTCTTTCAATTCTAAATATTTTTGTTTTCTTATAATTATAACTTCACCTTCTAGTTTATCTTTTAATTCTTTATCTTGAGTAGCAACTACATATCCCTTCTTAGATAACTCAATTAATGATTCATCAACATAAGATCCTTCAGATTTTATCACTTCTAAATTTTCTATAAACTTTTTAACTAATTTAAGTTCTTTAGGTTTTACTCTTTCAAGTTCTTCTATAGTTTGATCTAAAATTGCTAATTTATACTTAAAAAAACATATCCTTTCTATCTCTGAAATAAAATCAATTCTAAATCTAGCACAGTAAATTAAAAAATTAGTATCAAGTATAATTATTCTCATAGTCTATTGCCTAGATTAGAATCAATTATCAATCCATCCTTATTATAACCAACTACATATCTGGGTCCATCTTTAGAAGCAGATTCTATATTTTCAATACAATAATCAATATTTTTTACATGCGATAATACAGAAAACTTTCTTCTAGACAGCTTAAATGATGTATCTACTAAATTTGGTTGATTAATTGCCATTGATTAGGATTTTCGTTCTATAGTAAAAGTTAATGGTGCATAAAAACGAGTTTCTCTTCCTTGTAATTTATCTCTTAAAGCTTCAAAATAAATTTTTGTATAAAATTGAATTGCAAACTCAGGTATATTACCCAATATAGGAATAGCTAAATCTTTCAAGGCCTCTTCTTCTGAAGAGATCATATATAATGCTCCAAATTGTCTTCTTTGTATTAATAAGACACCGGCTCTACAAGCCATTTGCTTTTCATAAGCATCAATTTTTTCTAGCACTTTATCTACTTCTGCTAAACTTCTTATATTTTTAGGTGAATTAACAAATACATCTAAGCCCATATAAATAGCAAGTTCAAAATAAATATATATCTATCGGTTTCTGTCAATATATTCTATTACAAATGGTTTGTTTGCCAAACACTGTTCTTCATAAAATCCTAAATCTAGTAAGTCTTTATATTGTTGATATTTTTTATGTATTTGCTAATTATTGTTATTTAAATAACTTATTTCATTAGACTTATCAATCAATGATATTTTAGTCACGGGAACAAAATGTGGCAAAATTTTACTATATTTTATTGCTGTTTCTCCCAATAATAAAACTGGAACTTTATAAGCATCAGTCCAAGATCCTCTTAATGTTCTTTCATTCCAAGATTCATTAACTATAGTTCCATCATCATCATAAATAAATATTCCAGATTTTCTTGCGAAAAGATTTACAAGTTCTAATAAATCTTTAATATTAAAAAAAGGAATGTTCACCTCCCACCCAAAATCTTCACCTATTAAATGGCCGCTTAATTCAGGGTTATCTATAGTGGAATGAGGGAATTTTTCTAATTCAAGATATTTTGCATTTCTAACATCTTTTATTATCACACCAGGTAAAAGATTCCCATCTTGACCTCTAATTATAAAATCTAAATCCCATAAAAATGTTCCTCCTTTATTCCTTATTTGTTCTAAAACTCTCCGAGGATCGTAGCCTAATTTTTCTAAGTCTCTTAACATATCTTGTTTATATTCTTCTGTTCCATGGATATTAGAAAAAGTAACAGAAGTATCTGAAATGGGAAGCGAATTATAAAAATTATATCCAGTTATAACTGGTCTCATAATTCCAGAATCATCTTTGATGGTTAATAAAGAATCAAGACATTCTACAACTCGCTTTCTTTTAGTTTCAGCTATTCCTGTCAAATCATGAATTTTTACCATATAAAATCTAATATAATAATTATTAAAAACTTAACTATTAAAAGGTAGTAATAATAGAATTTTAGTTATCAATGTCAAAACCCCAATATTTAAGCTTTATAAGCCTTTTAGAAGCACTATTTTCTAATTTAAAATGCCTTTATACAGGCTATAAACACTATAAAATGCATTTATAGGTCAGAAAGTATTATATACCATCTTAACTCCCCAATATAAGGTGATTCTATAGCATTAGAAGGGTAAAATAGACAAGCATGGCAGAAGAAAAAACAAACGGATATACAGCAGAAAACATCAAAGTACTGAAAGGCCTAGATGCAGTCAAAGCACGTCCTTCAATGTACATAGGGAGCATAGATACAAGAGGTTTGCACCACTTAGTCTATGAAGTTGTTGATAATTCAGTAGATGAACATTTAGCAGGTTTCTGTTCTAAAATTAAAGTTTTATTCCACAAAAATAATTCTGTAACAGTAATTGATAATGGAAGAGGAATTCCAACAGGCATGCATCCTGAAGAAAAAAAATCAGGTGTAGAAATTGCTTTAACAGTTTTACATGCAGGTGGAAAATTTGATAAAAATACTTACAAAGTTTCTGGCGGTTTACACGGCGTTGGAGTATCTGTAGTTAATGCATTAAGTTCTTATTTGAAAGTTGAAGTAAAACAAAATGGAAAAATATTTTTACAAGAATATACATTTGGAAATCCAAAATATGATTTAAAAATAATTGGAGAATGTCCAGAAAATGAAACTGGAACAACTGTAACTTTTTTACCAGATGACTCAGTTTTCACAGAAACAATTTACGATTTTAACCATATAGGAAATAGATTAAGAGAATTAGCTTTCTTAAATCCAGGCTTAGAAATTACAATAGAAGATGAAAGAACAGAACCACATACAGAAAAAGCTTTTTTCTATAAAGGTGGAATTAAAGAATTTGTTTCTTACTTAAATGAAGGAAAACAAATATTAAACAAAGATATAATCTACATAAATAAAGAAAGCAACACTACAATTGTAGAAATTGCAATGCAGTGGACTGATTCTTATAATGAAAGTATTTTTAGTTTTGTAAATAATATCAACACACATGAAGGCGGAACTCATCTAACTGGTTTTTCAACAGCATTAACAAGAGTAATTAATAATTACATTAAAAAGAAAAAATTAACAGACTCAAGTTTATCTGGAGAAGATGTAAGAGAAGGTCTAACAGCAATTTTATCTTTAAAAGTTCAAAATCCACAATTTGAAGGACAGACAAAAACTAAATTAGGAAATTCAGAAATAAAAGGTTTAGTAGATAGTTTAACTTTTGATTATTTAACAAATTACTTTGAAGAAAATCCAAGCGTAGCTAAAGTTCTTGTAGGCAAATGTGTAAATGCATTCCAAGCAAGAGAAGCTGCAAGAAAAGCTAGAGAATTAACAAGAAGAAAAGGCGCATTGTCTGGTTCAGGTTTACCAGGAAAATTAGCAGACTGTCAAGAACGTGATCCTTCTAAATGTGAATTATTTTTAGTTGAAGGTGACTCAGCTGCAGGTACAGGAATATCAGCAAGAGATAGAAGATTCCAAGCAATTCTCCCATTAAGAGGTAAAATCTTAAATGTAGAAAAAGCAAGACTAGATAAAATCTACAAAAGCGAACAAGTTCTAAATATAATTACCGCTTTAGGAACTGGAATTGCAGAAGAATTCGATATTAACAAATTAAGATATCACAAAATTATAATTTTAACAGATGCAGACACAGATGGCAATCACATAGCTTGTTTATTATTAACTTTTTTTTACAGACACACAAAACAATTAATTGAAAATGGGAATATTTACTTAGCTCAACCACCTTTATTTAAAGTTCTAAAAGGAAAAACTTCTCATTATGCAAGAGATGAAACAGTTCTAGCAAGTGTATTAAAAGATTTAGGAGCCAATACTGTAATTTTAAGATTCAAAGGTTTAGGAGAAATGGATAGTCATGAATTAAAAGAAACTGTCATGGATGAAAATTTAAGAGTTTTAAAAAGAGTTTCAATTGAAGATGCAGTTGAAGCTGACAGAATGTTTACAGTATTAATGGGCGAAGAAGTAGAACCAAGAAAAGAATTCATTATGGCAAATGCTAAGTTTGCAAAGAATTTGGATGTATAAAATGAGTGCTAAAAAATTAAAAACAGCATTAGGTTTAGCATTCATAGGCGTAGCTTCAGCTCTAAGTCTTTCAACATTACAACCATCAAATAATTTAACAAGACATATTCAAGAAAATCCAAGAATATTATCAAGAGTAGATGAAAATATAACAAAAAAATTCATTTCAAGATACAAAGGTGAAATTTTATCTGCTGCTTTAAGACATAATGTTCCACCAGAATTAATAGCAGCTACATTAGAAAATGAAAACTTAAATAGGGTTTTACTAGATGATTTAACAGATTTAATTGGTACTTATATTGGCAAAGATGTAAGTTTAGGAGTTGGTCAAATAAGAATTTCAACAGCTAGAAATTTACACAAACAACATGGAGAAGATTTAACAAGAGTAGAATTAGTTGACAGATTAAATGATTCTCTAAAAAATATAGAAGAAATTGCTATGTTTTATGAAGCAGAAATGCAAAGTATGGGCATAAGAAATCCAAATGAAGTTATTTATAATCCAGAAAGAATTGTAGATTTAGCTTCTAGGTATGTTGGTGGAATAAAACCGAGTCAAGAAGCTAGAATTGCAGCATTAGGAACTTTAATTTCTCTAAGTAGTCCAAGAATAATTAGTCTATACAGATCAAATAGCGATGCTACTAAAATAGCAAGCGCAGCAGACAATTATTTATTAAAAAATAAAAAAACAGCACAAGAAGTTGGAGTTAATAAAATTTAGATGGCAGAAGATAATAAAAATCAAAAAACAGTAATAATTCAAGATGAATTAAAAGAAGCATACTTAGATTATGGTATGTCTGTTATAGTTGGTAGAGCTCTTCCAGATATTAGAGATGGTTTAAAACCAGTTCATAGAAGAATTTTATTTTCAATGCATGAAATGGGTTTAACACACAATAGACCTTTTGTAAAATCTGCAAGAATTGTTGGTGAATGTTTCAAATATCATCCACATGGCGACGCAGCATTATACGAATCATTAGTAAGAATGGTACAAGATTTTAGTTTAAGATATCCTTTAATAACTGGACATGGTAATTTCGGTTGTTTTACAGGAGACACAAAAATAAAATTACTAAATGGAACATCAAAATCATTCAAAGAATTATGTGAAATATACAAAAATGGTGAAATTTTTTACGTTTATTCTATAGATAAAGAAGGAAAAATTGTAGTGGGAGAGGCAATAACTCCAAGAATAACCAGAAAAAATGCAGAATTAGTTGAAGTAACTTTAGATACAGGAGAAAAGATTAGATGTACACCAAATCATAAATTCTTGCTTAAAAATTTAGGATATAAAGAAGCAAAAGATTTAACACCTGAAGATAGTTTGATGCCTGGCTATTTTAAATTAAGTCCAATAAAAGGCAATACTGAACTTAAAGATTATTTAATGATAAAAGATAATAAAACAGATAAATATAATTTTGTTCATGGAATTGCAGATGAATACAACTTAACTAAAGGGAATTATTTTATTGCAGACGGCGATGTAAGACATCATATAGACTTTAATAAATTTAATAATGATCCAGAAAATATAAGGAGATTAAGTTGGAAAGAACACACAGGAATACACAATAAACATATTAAATCTTTATGGAAAAATAAAGAATTTAGAATTAAACAAGCACAAGGTGTTAAAAACTTCTATAAAAATAATCCCCATCATATTGAAAAATTAAGAAAAATGCTAACGGAACGTAATAAAAATGTAAAGTTCATTAAAAAAAATACTGAAAAAAGAAAACAAATATGGCAAAATCAAGAACTTAGAGAAATAAACTCAATTAAATTAAAAGAAAATTTCAAAATACATCCTGAAAGAAAGAAGTTTATATCGGAAATATCTAAAAAAATGTGGGCGAATTCTGAGAAGAGAAAAGAGATTATAAATAAAATGAAAGAGTCAGTAACACCTGAAAGAAGAGCTAATCATTCAAAAGTTCAAAGAGCGCGCATTATAAATAATCCAGGAATTAGAGAAGAAGTTTCAAAGAGATTTAAAGAATTGTATAAAAATGAACCAGATCGGAAGAAAATAATTTCAGAAAGAAACAAAATTCTTTGGGAAGATAAAAAATACAAATCTAAATTTGTGAATGATGATTACAACCATTTTAGTTCCATGGCAAAAAAAGCTTGGCAAAATGAAGATTATAAAAATTTACAGGTAAATAAAATTAAAAAATTATGGGACAAAGATAGTTTTAGAAATAATTTAATTAATTCTGTAAGGAAATCTAACATTAAGCGATTAAAAGATAATCCCCATATGATGAATCAACTAGCTAAAAAAGCGGCTATAGCTCACAAGATAAATTGGAAAAATCCAGAATATAAAAATAAAATTATAAAAAATAAAGTATTGTATTATGTTAATAGATTAATTTACAAAATAGGCGAAGAAAAAATAAATGAGTCTACTTATAATACCAATAGAATAAATAATGCTTCTCCTAGATTTGAAAATGCAATAAAATATTTTAAGAATATAAATGAAATGATTTCTTTAGCTAAAGAATATAATCATCATGTAGTCAGTGTTAAATTTTTAAACTACACAGAAGATGTTTATGATCTAACTGTAGGCATACATCATAACTTTTTATTAGACTGTGGTGTGTTTGTACATAATTCAATTGATTTCGCACAGCCGGCTCAAATGCGTTACACAGAAGCAAAATTAAATAAATTATCAGAAGAAATTTTAGCAGACATAGATAAAGATACAGTAGATTTTATTCCTAATTTCGATGGTTCATTAAAAGAACCAATAGTATTGCCAAGTAAGATTCCTAATTTGTTAATTAATGGTTCAGTCGGAATTGCAGTAGGTATGGCTACAAATATTCCGCCACATAATGTTTCAGAAATTTGTGATGCAATGATTGCATTAATAGACAATCCAGAAATAGATGACTTAAGTTTAATGTCAAATGTAAAAGGCCCAGATTTCCCAACAGGCGCTCAAATTTTAGGAACAGCAAGCATAAAACAAGCATACAAAACTGGAAGAGGAAAATTAACAATAAGAGCAAAATGTACAATAGAAGATAGAACAATAATCATAAATGAAATTCCATACCAAGTAGATAAATCTGGATTAATAGAAAGCATAGCAGAATTAGTTACAGATAAAATTGTAGAAGGTATTTCAGACATAAGGGATGAATCAGATAAATCAGGTACAAGAATATTAATTGAACTAAAAAAAGCAGCAGATCCTAACATAGTATTAAACCAATTATACAAACATTCACAATTACAAATTACTTTTGGCATTATTAATCTAGCTTTAGTAAATGGTGAGCCAAGAGTTTTAAGTTTAAAAGAAATGTGTTATGAATTTGTTAAACACAGAAAAGAAGTAGTTACAAGAAGAACACAATTCGAATTAAAAAAAGCAGAAGATAGAGATCATATTTTACAAGGTTTATTAACAGCTCTAAAATCAATAGACCAAATTATAGCATTAATAAAATCAAGTAAAGATGTAGAATCTGCTAAAAATGGTTTAATTAATAATTATATTCTAACAGAAATACAAGCAAATGCAATTTTAGAAATGAAATTATCTAGACTAGCTGCGCTAGAACAACAAAAAATATTAAATGAACATAATGAGTTATTAAAATTCATTCAAGAGATGAAAAATATTTTAGCTTCAGAAATAAGAATATTTAAAATTATAAAAGATGAATTAGTAGGGATTAAAAATGAATACTCAGATAAGAGAAAAACTGAAATTATAGAATCTGAAGAAGAAATTTTAGAAACAGAAGATCTAATTGAAAAAGAAGTAGTAGTAATTACTATTACTCATTCTGGTTATCTAAAAAGACAGTTATTAGATGTTTACAAATCTCAAAGAAGAGGTGGCAAAGGAGTTATAGGAACAGAAACTAAAGATGACACAGATTTTGTAGAAAATTTATTCGTAGCAAATACTCACAGCTATATTTTATTCTTCACAGATAAAGGAATGGTTCATTGGCTAAAAGCTTACCAAATACCAGATGCAGGAAGATATGCAAAAGGTTCAGCCATAGTTAATTTAATTAAATTAGATAAAGATGAAAAAGTAACTTCTATGGTTGCTGTAAATGAATTCAAGGAAGATAATTATTTAGTTATGGCTACAAAAAATGGGGTTATTAAAAAAACTTCTTTAGTAGAATACTCAAGACCAAGACAAGGCGGAATTATAGGAATTAACTTAAGAGAAAATGATAAATTAATAGATGTAAGAATGACTGATGGCTCAAAACAAATTATTATAGCTACCAAAGATGGAAGGGCTGTAAGATTTAAAGAATCAGATATAAATTCTGTAGGAAGAAATTCAGTAGGTGTAAGAGGAATAAATGTTAAAAAATCCGAAGTAGTCGGTATGGAAATTGTTAGCGCTCCTTATTTATTAACTGTAACAGAAAAAGGTTATGGAAAAAGATCTGAAGTTAATGATTACAGATTAATTAATCGTGGTGGTTCTGGAGTAACAAATATTAAAATTACTGAAAAGAATGGAAAAGTAGTTTCTATTAAAGTAGTAAATGAAGCAGATGAAATAATGTTGATAAGTAAAAACGGAGTAATAATTAGAACTCCTGTTTCTGGAATTTCTGTTGTTGGAAGAAATACTCAAGGCGTTAGAATAATGAATCTAGATGAATCAGATAGGCTTGCGACTGTTGCTAGAATTATTAATGACGAAGTGGTTTTAGAAAAGAAAGAAGAATTTAAACCAGATGAAAATGGAGATAATAAAGATACAAGCAGCGCAGAAAATTCTGCAGAATCAGAAATTAATGATAAAGAACTTGAAGCCGAAGTTGAAGCAGATGAAATAAAAGAAGAACTTACTGAAGAAAAAGAAATAAGTGAAGAAAAAAATCTAGAATCAGAGAATATAGAAACAAATGAAAATAAAGACTTGAATGAAAAAGAAGTTAAAGAATTCTTAGAGAAAAATAATCTAGAGAAAGATGCAGATAATTCTGAGGAAAAACAATCTAAAAAAGATTTTACTTTAGATGGCTATGAAGATGATAAATAATTTAAGAAGAAAAATTTTAACATGGAAATCAACCAACAAGATTAATTATTTTTTTATATAGGAAATAAAATGAAATCACTCACACCAGGTCAAATTCATTATTTATATTTTTGGGTTCATCCTCAATGGGATTCTCCATGGACAGAGGGGGGTGTTGATAGAGAAATTGAGACTCATAGGGATTTTGTATCACATTTAAAAGATTCTTCAGCAGCAGGATTAATTCAAATTGATGATGCTCCTAGAGAAGAATTTTCTAAAAGTAAAGTATATCAAAGATTTATTAGAAAATTAAAAAGTTTTGACAGATATGCTAAACAAACATTAGAAGATAGGTATTTGGTTTGGGGAGTTTCTAGATTCATAGATGCAAGAAATCCACAACATGTAAAGAGATTAGTTGATAGATTCAATTTAGTAAAACAAGATCAAGAAAATTTTGTTCTTCCAAGAGAAAGGTGGGCAACAAAAGATCCAAAGTATCTGGCAAAAATTTCTGTATTTGGGAAAGAAGTAGATACTTGCCCATTAGGCCAAGCAACATTATTTCATTTAAATGATCTTGCATCTATAGTAAGATATTATTCACAACAAACTCCTGGAAGAATTTATCCACCAACAGAAACTAACCGTTTTCCAGGAGATGGAGAAGCAGTCTATATATTTTCACGATAGAAGGTGCGGAAACTTAGTTTCTGCCCAGAACTTTTCTAAAATAAATTATAAAATTAAAAGTTCTTTCTAAATAAGTTGTATATCAATAATAAATTATTTCAAAGTTTTCTAAATAATAATCCAAATTTATATAAGTAAGTAAATACAAGAAAATAATATGATCTGGGATTATAATTGCACAGCTAGGATGCACCAATTAAATCTTCCAATAGGACGAGTTTGTTTTTATCGAAGCTTAGAGATAGCAAAGCTAAATATAGTTTCTCTAAGTTTTATATATAGAAGAGGAGAATGGACTTATGATGAAACAGTAGAATATAATTCTAAAACAGGCGAGTACAATGTAAAAAGAAAATCTTGGCAATCAACATCCTCAGGTATAAAATTTGGCAATCCTAGAAATCCAAGACCTGTGCAATTACAAAGACATATGTCTAAAATTTTAGCAGCAACAGGTTTACCAAGAAAGTTAGAATTTTTAGTAGAAAAAGTTTTTAAATCTCTTCCTCAATAAGTTCCAATAATATTTTCTTAATCACAATCCAAAAGCTTTTAAATAAATCCCATTCCTAAAATCCAAACATGAAAAGATCTTCAAGAAGATGGAAAAAGAAACGCCAGATGAGATGGAAGTGGCAGAGAAAGAAGATTAGAAAAGAAAAGAGAAGAAGAAAAGCAGCTGCACGATAAACTTTTTCTCGTTAATATTTCTTAAATTTAATAAAAAGCTTTAAATATCTCTTCGGATTCTTTTTTTTTACTTTTGTAAAAATGGAAGATACGCAAGTGTTTTCCGTTCTCAAAGTGTGTATACTTAAAGTCTTTTTAAGTATGAAAGAGTAAAATTGACAGATGTAGTGAAATCTATAATTTTGCGATCATATTAATTCCCATTGATCCTGTGGGAGGTCGCTGCTATTGGGATTCGAATTAGCCATGCAAGTCTGGGAACTCGCAAGAGTTACCGGCATAAGGCTCAGTAACACGTCGATAATTTGCCCTTAGGTCTGGGATAGCCTCGAGAAATTGAGGGTAAACCCGGATATAAGTTGGATACTGGAATGTTCCACCTTTTAAAAGCAATGCCTAAGGATAAGTCGGCGGCTGATTAGGTTGTTGGTGAGGTAATGGCTCACCAAGCCTAGGATCAGTAGGGGGGATGAGAGTCCTAGCCCCGAGAAGGGCACTGAGATACTGGCCCTAGCCCTAAGGGGTGCAGCAGGCGCGAAAACTTTACAATGCGCGCAAGCGTGATAAGGGAATCCCAAGTGCTTTGTCTTCGGATAAAGCTTTTGTTAAGTCTAAGAAGCTTAGCGAATAAGTGGTGGGAAAGACGGGTGCCAGCCGCCGCGGTAACACCCGCGCCACAAGTGGCGATCACTTTTATTGGGTCTAAAGCGTTCGTAGCCGGTTTAGTAACTCTTTTGTGAAATTGTTAGGCTTAACCTAACAGCTTGCAAGAGAAACTGCTAAGCTAGAGACTGGGAGGAGACAATGGTATTCCAGGGGGAGCGGTAAAATGTTAGAATCCTTGGAGGACCACCAGTGGCGAAGGCGATTGTCTAGAACAGGTCTGACGGTGAGGAACGAAGGCTAGGGGATCAAAACGGATTAGATACAAGAAATTTCCTAAATGTAAACTTCTGTACAAGCAAGTAAAATTAATCAATAAAAAACTACTTTACTTGTTTCAGCAGAAG
>CAYNBR010000018.1:16429-18044 GCA_964395935.1 Candidatus Woesearchaeota archaeon | reverse complement strand
AAGGTTTTAGAAATTATTTTAATATGCTTTGGCAAATAGCTAAAAAATAATATGTTCTAAGAAATATATAATAAAAGATTACACTGCTAACTTTAATCTTTTCCTTTTTCCTGTTGCAACAAACATTCCAGGATAAGCTTCGCTTATTGCCGTATTTGGTGAATTACTGTAAATAAGGTCAAGCATTCCAGAAAGACCATATTGTAGAAAATCACTTCTTTTTATTTTCCATGCTTCATTTGCTTGTAATCCTAGTTTTTCTTCTGCCATCCATCTTGTAGCTTCCACGGCTCTTTGTTTTCCAGAATCTCCATTCCAATAGCCTATGGGAGTTTTATTAAATTCCCAAATTTTAAACATTCCAGGATAAGCTTGCATTATAGCTTCTCTAGGGGAATGACTATAAACTACTTCCAGCATTCCCTTTAGATTATGAGCATGGAAATCTCTTTCTGTTGTTTTAGGAAAATCTTCTGATTTTAGTTTTAATTTTTCTTCTAATAACCATTTAGTTGCTTCAACTGATCTGGCCTTTCCTTCATCACCATCCCAATAAAATCTTGGAACTCTGTCAAACTCCCAAGCTTGAATCTTTCAGGATAAGCATCAATAACTGCAGTTGTAACTGAACCATCATATGTATGTGAAAGCATACTGCCAAGATTTGCATCATGAAAATCTTTGGTTGTTATTTGAGTTATATCTTCAAGAGCAAGTCTTCTTTCAATCAGCCATTTTACAGCATTAACTGCATTTTGTCTTCCTTGCTCTCCTTCCCAATATCCTCGAGGTACTTTGCTGAAATCCCAAGGATTAAAGTGAAACTCCGGATAAGCTCCCACTATTGCGTTAAATGGAGAGTCTTGATAAACTGTGCTTATCATCCAACCCAATCCTTGATCTTGAAATTGTTCCATTGTGACTTGCGTTTGATCAACTCTTAATATTTCTTCAACTAAAAATCTTGTCAGTACTCTGCTATTTCTTTGATTTTCTTTTGAAAAAAATCCATGTGGGAATCTTTTCTTTAATCCCAATTTTACATCACCATACACACCAACTACATAAGATTCTACAGCAGAATCCATGTCTAACTTGTGGAATCTTTTTTCTCCATTTATGTATGGATAGAAACTCATAGCTTCTCTGCAAACTCTTTTTATGTGATCTAAATTTCTTTTAACATAACTTTTAGTTAAATGAAATCCATCAGCCCCGTCATTTGTTCTTGCAAAAAATAGTCTAACAATAAAAGCATATTCTTCAAATGTTAATTTTTTAGATAAATAATCAAGTGCTTCGCTGGAATCTACATTAACTACCCCTATATCTGCTTCATCGAAATCCGTTCTAAGTCTCTCTAATAAGGATCTTCTACCTTCAGGCTTATGATCTAAAGATAAAGCATAATCTAAAACCTCATGACCTTTATGTTCCGCACTTAAAACAGTTCCAGATGCAATTTTATAAGTTTCTGTTTCAGTAACTCCGCTTTTTAATTCAACATGTCTACGAACTCTAAACTGACTCCTTCTAAAAACTGCATCACGTTCTTCAGCAGAGAGATCACTGTAGTCAACTACAAGACGAATAAAATCATCACGATTAATCATAT
>CAYNBR010000018.1:0-16419 GCA_964395935.1 Candidatus Woesearchaeota archaeon | reverse complement strand
AATCATATCAAAAAATCATAGCTATAAACTTATAAAATTTACTAAGGTGGTAATAAAAACAACTTCTAACTTTATTTGTAATTTTTCTTTCAGTCTTTCACTTATTTAACAGAATCATAAAGAATCAAAATCTTTACTTATAAAATCTTTTTTATGTTTTAATGAATCTATAGATTTTCTAGCATCATAACCAGTTTCAACTTCATGCCAATGACTTATTTGCTTCTCACCATATTTCCAGCATAGTAATACATCTTTACCTTCATGTTTATAATAAAAGTCAACTAATCCAATTTTTACATCTTTTACAACAGCACCTAGTTTAGTTAGTTCTGTCAATTCCCTATAAAATAAATATAATTTTTTAAAATAATTCTTATTTAAATCCATTAAAGACAATTCTGATTCTATAGTTGGTATTTCAGCTTCTATATTGACAGTTTTTATTAAAGAAATAAGCTTATTAATTCTCATAAGCCTAGCTACTTTTTTCTCTATAATTGGTAATAAGCTATGTGCATCTTCTAAACTAAAATAGATTGGGAAGTCCACACCTATTCTATGGACATTAAAATATATAAAGCTTATCTTTTAAGTTTTTAAAAGTATATTCCATTATCGGCTTCAAATTTATTATATCTTCTTCATTATATTTAATTAATAATTCTAAATATTCTTTATCTCCAGAAGCCATAAACGCCTTATAAGCATCATAAGGTTTTCCATACAAGTTTACAGGTCTTTTTAAGTTTAAAATCTTTTCAACTTCTTTTAATCCATTTTTCAGTCCTAATTTTAAACATAAATGCTTTAAGTCAATGTGCGGTAAATCTATTTCAATGCCAAAGTATTTTTCTATTGCAGGAACATCAAAACTTTTTCCATTAAAAGTGATTAGTAATTTATATCTCTTTAACTCATTTAATAATACATTTTTAGCTAAATTATAGTTCTTAACCATTATTTTAGTATTAAATCCATCAAATAAGCCAATTAAGATTA
This sequence comes from Candidatus Woesearchaeota archaeon, assembly GCA_964395935.1. Taxonomy (GTDB): domain Archaea; phylum Nanobdellota; class Nanobdellia; order SCGC-AAA011-G17; family GW2011-AR18; genus CAYNBR01. The sequence continues at coordinate 15,417 of CAYNBR010000018.1, read as the reverse complement.
TATCTTTTCTATTACTTCCAATTTCAATATCTAAATACACAGCTTCATTTCTCAAATGTTCATACAATCTCCATGTTTCTTTAGAAGGGAATTTCAAAAATAAGTTTAAATTATCATTTAATAGTTCTTCTTTAGTTTTAATTAATTCTTTATTATATTCTTCTTTTTTCTCTTGAGAAATACCTTTTATTTTATCAATATTTAAGAAATCATTCCAATTTTTAATCCCTTGTTTCCATAGTTTCTTCTCCTTATTTAGAGTCATTCCAGTAAGGAAAATAAATGAATTTTTTATCATATTTTAACTAAGTTAATCACTTTAAAAAGCATTTTGCTTCTTAACAAGGCATTTATATTTTTCTATAGTAAAATTTACATGGAAAGAAGGTTTTTAGAAGATATAGCAGAAGAAGACTCCAAAAATTTAGAAAAATACAAAGATGAATTTGAATTATTACCGAGGAAAGAGCTATTAACAATTATAAAACATCCAGTAATATGTGCAGCTACTTTTTATTTAATTACAAGATATTTAGGAAATGAATTAACAGAATTTCTAGGTTTAGGTAAAATGGGTGATAATGAAAGAATAACTATAGCAACAGGAGCAGCCTCTGCAATATACTTTGGCTTCGGGTCAATAAAAGATTATTATATAGATAAAATAAGTTTAAGACTAAAACAGGGTAAAAATTTAGCAGAAAGAATTTACAATACAATTTTAGACAATCCTAAACCTGTAAGTTTAGCAGTAATGTTGGCAGATTTAGGAATTGTTGTTTATAGTTTTCATAATATCCCAGAAACTTCTCCAATTAAGTATGAGTTTATGAATGCACATTTATTTGCAGCAATTCCATTAACAGGGATATTAACAGAATTAACAATTAAAGGATTAAGAACTACAAAAAGAATAAAAAAATCAATTAAAAAGATAAAAACTAAAACATATGAAAAAGCATGGAATTTTATTTTCGAACATCCAGTAGTTATAGGCAGTTTAGCTGCAGCTTATCAAGTTATTGAAGGATATAATAAATATTATGAAAATGCAGATCCTCAAGTTAAGAGAACTATAGGGGACCAGGGGTCTTCGTGGCATGTAATAAATGGAAGCGTTGCACTAGCAGCAGGTTTACTTGCAGCTTATGGCTTAACTTTAACAGGTTCAGCATTACACACTCATAGTCTGAGAACATTAAATCACCAAATTAGAAGTTTATATTACAGAATAACTGGAAATAATGGAAAAGCCATAGCTGAGCAAGAAAAATTAGCTTCTTTGCCAGATTCTCTAGAAAGGAAAATAGAAGTTCTAATTGATTTAGGAAATTTACATTATAAACGTGGGAATGAAGATGAAGCATTCAGACATTACAGAAGAGCAATAAGATTATTTGATAAAAAAGACGATTCAACAAGTTATCTAGAATTTTTCAAACAAACATTTAGTATTAACAAAGTAACAAGATTTCTCAAAAGACAAAAAGAAAATAATATCTATTCTAGTTTGATAGATTTATTAAATAAAGATGTTCAAGCTATAGAAACTTTAAAAAATTTTGTAGAAAATAATAAAGAAGATTACAGATTAAGATATATCTACGGAAAAGCATTAACAATTTTAGGTTTCAGGACTTCTGGAAGAAAACAAAAATTAATTGCTTCCTACAAATGTTTACAGCAAGGAGTTAATATAAAAACATCAAAAGAGAGTAAAAGAAGAGTTTTCTTATTTGATGATAAATTTTTAGGCGAAGAAGTATTAGCGACAGAAAATGATTATAAAGAACCATTAGATAAAGAATTAGAAATAGCAGAACAAGTAGTAGATTTCTCAAGAGAATTTGAGAATTATTATAGCGCAATACCTATAGGGATTATAAAAGTTGAAGATAAGTATTGGTATGTTTTAGAGAAAGCAGAAGGTGAATTATTAAAAGAAAGAGTTAGAAAAAATAAAGCAAGTTTAGAAGATTTCTTACAAGTTGCAGACTTTATGGCATTATTCCATGCAAGAATGGACGTAGATTTAGCAGAACCAGAGAGAGATTATATTGCAGTAATAAAAGAGAGACTAGAAAAATTAGGCATTGAGAGACAAGTAGTTAAAGAAATAGAATACGGAATGCATCCAATAACTGAAAATGTAGACAGAGTAAGAAAAGTTTTCAAAAAAGATGCACATTTCGGCAATTGGATTATTTTAGATTACGGTGGAATATTAATGCTGGACACAGAATCAGGCCAATTAGCCCCGATAACTTTAGATACAGCAAGTTTAACATCTTATCATAGAACTTTAAACAAAGAAGCACAAGAAAAAGTTCTAGAACAGCACAGAAAATCATTTATGAAATACAGTAAAGAACATATTGATGAAGAAGGTTATAAATTAGCTTATTTAAGTTCTGTAATTTTAAAAGCTTTTGAAGTTTATAGCAGACCACATTTAGATCTAAGAATTAAATCTGACACGTTAGCAAATGCATCAGAATCGATTACAAAAATAAAAGAAGATTTTAATGAAAATTATAGGCGAAATTTTAAGAATTACGAATCATTGGATGGAGCTATAACACATCTTTCTTCACTTCTTTTAAATTAGCATGCCTCATGCCAAATATAGAAGAAGATAAATCAGTAGTCTTAGAAACAATTGCATTTAAATTATTTAATAAAATATTCTCAGCTTTATTTTTAGGAGTAATCTCATTTAAAGATTTAACAAGTCTATACCTTTTATCTGCCAACTCATTTAATTTTATAACATCAAATTTATAAAACAATTCGTAATAAGATTTAAAAAACAAATTAGTCTCTTCATATAGATTTAATATATTGCTTCTTATCTTATCAGGATTTTTACTCAAATTAACACACATATACTTGTACTCATCTGCAATCTTCTCCAATGCCCAGACAATAGTTGATAAAAAGTGGGAAGTTTTATTATCTGTATAAACCCCTTTATTTATTAATCTTAAACAAAAACTTGTTAATTGATTGTTTGTTTTTTCTAAGCTGATTAAAGAGTTCATATCACTAAAATTATTTACTTTAGCCATTTCAAAACTAGCTTCAGATAAAGATAAAGTAACTAGAAATGCTCTTCTTAATGCAGGGTCAAACTCAGTATTTATGTCGCTAGTTATACTTTTCAATACAATTCTTTTCTGTTTATGCTCGATTATAACAAATCCAAGTAATAAATTCTTGATCATATCTTGTAATATTTCAACTTGCCTAGGATTACCATAAATTAAAGTTATTTCATCATAACCAGTTTTATGTAGTGCAGATAAACAATATCTTAATGTCATTTCATTAAAACTAGAAATATCCATAGTTATAGTATCATGAACTTTCTCAGAAGTACTTTTTATTAATAAATCGCTTCCCTGTTCCAATAAATCTAATTCTGCGCCTTTAAGGATGTTATACTGCCTAACCCATTTACTAGGTAAAGAGATAACTGCAGTCTTTCCGGCTAGTTGGATTACTTTTCTTTTCATATTTTTAAGAATTATAAGGTACTATATAAGTTTTAAGGATTAAGTCTATAACCTTTAAAGAATAATGAATTATCGGTGGTGGTTTAAATGATGGGAAAAAATGAATTGATTATTATATCAAGACTAAGAGAAAACGCAAGAGAAAATTTAACAAATATGAGTAGGAGAACTCTAATACCTGTAACAACCTTACATAAAAAGTTGAAAGATTTTCAAAACGATGTAATAAAAAAGTATGTAGCTATGTTGGATTTTACAAAACTAGGCTACAATACAAGAGCAAATATTATAATAAGAGTAAAAAAAGAATTCAAAGACCAATTAAGAGAATTCTTATTAGATCATAGATCTGTAAACTCATTATATAGAATAAATAATGGTTTTGATTTTCTAGTTGAAGTTGTATTCCAAGAAATAAGAGATGTAGAATTTTTTGTAGAACAATTAGAAAATAATTTTAAAGTAGAAAAGAAAGAAATTTATTATGTAATAGAAGAAATGAAAAAAGAAGAATTTTTAGGAAAATACGATTATGTAAAATTAACAGGAAATATTGGCTAATTAGCAAGTTATTTAAATTAATTTTAACTTAGTTTATACATGAAAAAAGGTCTTATAGTATTATTTATATTATTAGTAATACCTTTTATTCATGCTGTATCTGTTAGTTATAATTTTAATCAAAATCCAGCTTATTTTGATGTTTACAAATGTGGGACTTCTTGCAATGATTTAACTTTACTTATTCAATCAGAAGCAAACAATAACTTACAATACAATTACGCAGAAAACGGTTTATACATGTATGCCGCTTATTCTCAATGTTCTTATCCTATCGTAAGAAATATTGAAATATCAGAACTATTTGATAATACAAATGTAAACATTGACTTGAGTAAAAAACAATCATGTAATGTAAATATAGATTCATTAACTGCTTCTGGAAATCTAAAAACTGGAAATAATATTTTAGTCAAGTCAGTAATAAATGGACCATTTGACAATGATTTTAATCCAAGCAGCTTTTTAGGCAATATGAAAGAGAATAGGAAAGAGTATTTAACTTCAAATATTAATATAAAACTATATGATAATGACGCATTATTTGGAACAAAAAACATTGTTCTATATTCAGATGAACCTTTAGAAGTAGATTTCAGTTATAAAACTTCTACGAATGGAAACCATAACTTAAGAATAGAAATATCCTCAGATGATTGTAAATGTGCAAATTTTCAAACACAAAATAAAGAAATAAATGTAAATGTGCAGGGAAATAATCTAAATTCGCCAGCTAGTCAGTCTAATAGAATAACACAAAATCAAGATTTACCTCAAGAAACTGGAACTACAACGCTATGTGAAGAAGGGGATGGTTGCAATCCAAAATGTGAAAAAGGTGATAAAGATTGTTCATGCTCTATAATGTCTGGACATAAATGTAACGAAGATGAAAGCTGCAAAGGAACATTACTAGTTAACTATGACAACTCAGTTTGTTGTTCTATTCCATGTATAGAAGGAACGAATATAAATTCAGATACTTTAGTAAGGTACTTTACAACAGAAAAAGTACCGAAAGAAAATAAACAAATTAAAGATTTAGGTGTAAAAGTTGATTTAATAAAAGAAAACTTAATAGAACATACTAAAAGTTTATTAGCTTTAATAGGTTTAGCTTTCATATTTTTATTAGTTTCAGTAATATTTGCTATGCATGAATCTCATTTCCCTATAGACCCATATCAAAAAACTGTAAATTTTATAAAAAATGAGGAAGCTTTATTTAAAAAAAAGAAAGTAGAGAAAAAAGAAGTAAAGGAGACAACAAATACCAAGTTAGATGATTTTTTAGAAGATATTATCGAAAAATTAAGTAAAGATGAAGAAAAAGTTGTTAGAAAATTATTAAAAGGCTCAATTAAGCAAGATGAATTAAAAGATTTATTAAACTTCTCTAAAGAAAAATTAAATTACAACTTAATAAGACTGGAAAGAAGACAAATAATAAAGAAAAGATCTGGAGATAATCCAAAAATAGAACTAAATGATTGGTTATTAAAATAAACAAGGATTATAAAGTTTTCTAATTCTTTAATCTTTATGGTAAAAGTATTAGTTGTTGATGATCACCAAGGTCAACTTGAATATGTAACAGATACACTAAAATATTCAGAGTGTGGACCTTTCCAACTGATTACAGCTAGTAATGGAAATGAGGCTCTTGCTGCATATGCTGCAAATAGAGATTTAGGTTTAGTTATTCTGGATACAGACTTAGCACCGAGTAATGAAATGGGTTGGCAAGTATATGATAAATTACGTGAACAAGGTTATACTGGTCCTGCGTTAGCTAGATCTGGCAGAGATAATAGGCCTGAATGAATAGAAAGAAAAGTAGAATTCTTAGATAAAGCTGCAACTTCTGAAATTTTAGAAGAAACAATTCGTAGATTAATTAGCGCAACTATAAAACCTTAACTTCTAACAATAACAAATTTAGGTTTTAAAAAATCATTTCCTAAAGTGGCTTGTATTTCAAAGTTATTAAATTTAAAATTTAGAAATGGATTATCTGGTTTAATTTCAACTTTACTTATCTGAGCAAAGTATTTTATTAAGTTATTAATATCTGTATCACTATCTAAATTAACATTTGTAGGCACATTAGAGTTTCCTTCGTAAGTAACTAATAATGGCTGTTTAGTCCCATTGCAAATAACTTCTTTAACATTCTTATCTTCTAATAAAGGTGAAACTTTCCCATATTTTTTCAAGTCCCTAACTAAATAATATCTTATTTTATCAAAATAATCATCTGTAAAATTAATATTATAAACTTTACAAGAACTTTCAATTAACTTCTTCAATCCTTCATTATCGTCTAAATTAACCTTACTTTTAATCTCATTTAATAACTTAACATCATTTACATTAAGTAATGGTTCAATAACTTGGTATTTATTATCAAAGAATTTAGAACTTACCAATGTTTTATTAGTAACCTTAGATAAAACAATGTCTTTCTTAGCTTTATCTCCTTCTTCTGTATATTTTTTTAATTCTTCAACACTCTTTAATTGTTCTAATAATAATTCTTTTTGTTTTTGCAGCTTTAATCTAGCTAATCTATTTCTTTCTTCTGCTGCAACTTTATTTATTCTATAAATCTGATTTTTATATGCTCTAAACATTTCATTTGTAAACTGTCTTATAAATACAGATCTTTCATAATGATCAAATTTAGGTCCTTTTAATGAGTCTAATACTTCTTGTAATTCTACTCTTTCTTTTTCTAAGAATTCATTTACAATAAAAAAAGGTTCTTCATCCATGTTAGTTTTACTGGAAATTCATCGAAGGCTGGGGTTCTCCACCAACTCTAGTTTTACCTCTAACATACTTCTCTAGTAATAATAATCCTTGAGCAATAGTCTTATTTTGATCCAATAAACTTTCTAATTTACCTGCTAATTCATTTACTCTAGCTTCTGTAGATTCTACCTCTCCAACATGCTTAGAAGCCTCTTCAAATAATGAAACTAATTTATCAATCCTAGTAACTAACTTATTATTTGACTCAACTAATATAATTAATTGTTTTTGTAAGTCTTTATCAGAATGAACTTTTATCTCTTCTTTTACCATATCTTTTTTTATAATCATATTAAATTTAGGTAACTAGTGCTATAAAAACTTTTCTTATCAATAAAAAGCTGATTAAATAATCTAAAAGTATATAAAATTAATTAAAATTCAGTAATTAGAATAGCTTTATAAACTATTAATTTTTAATTTTAGCTTAATGCTATCAGAAACTTTTAAGAAAATAAGAGAAAAAAATCCATTTAGTGAGATTTATGGCCAAGAAGCAGCTAAAAAACAGATTCTTTCAGCTTTAATTATGAATAGACATATTATTTTAGTAGGACCTCCAGGTATAGGAAAAACTACAATGGCTAAGAACATAGCAAAAGCCTTGCCAGAAATGAGGGTTAATGACTGTAATTATCATTGTGATCCAGCTCATCCTTTTTGTCCAGAATGCAGAAAAGAAAAGCCAAAAACTAAAATTCTAAAAGGCGAAGAAAGGTTTGTTAGGATTCAAGGTTCTCCAGATTTAACTGTAGAAGATCTATTAGGAGATATTGATCCAATAAAAGCCATGAAACTAGGCCCACTAGCAATAGAAAGCTTCACTCCAGGTAAAATTTTCAAAGCAAATAATGGGGTTTTATTTTTTGATGAATTAAATAGAGCTCCAGAAAAATTACAAAATGCGTTATTACAAGTCCTGGAAGAGAGTTATGTTACTCTAGCCAGTTATGATATCCCAATTCCAGCTAATTTTATTATGATTGGAACAATGAATCCGCAGGATTATGCTGCAACAGAAAAATTAAGTGAAGTTTTACTAGATAGATTTGATTTTGTATTCGTAGAATATCCTGAATCTTTAGTAATAGAAAAGAAAATAGTTAGAGATAAATCTGAAACTTTAAAAGAAGTTATCTTCCCAGATGAAATATTAAATTTATCTTTAGGTTTTATAAGAAAATTAAGAAGAAATGAAAATTTAGAAAGAGTTCCAAGCGTTAGAGCTTCTATAGGATTATATGAGAGAGCACAATCAAATGCATTATTAAACAATAGAAAAGAAGTAACAATGGATGATGTTCTGGAGGCATTTCAGTCTGTTGTAGCCCACAGAATTAGACTAAAACCTAGCATTAGATATTTAACAAACAGTGAAGATTTCATTAGGAAAGAATTTATAGAATTTAAAGAGCATATTTCTAAAGAAGCCAGTGAAGTTCCCTGATGTAGATTTAGATAATTCCCAGCCTGGAAAAGAAAATAAAGGAGTAATGCAAAGTTCTGATTCTGGTTTAAGTCATTCTATAATTGAAGGTAAAAAGGAAAGAATACAGCAAGGTATGATGTTAGATTCAAGTATGAATCAAGGTTTATTCGCTTTTAACCCAGATATGATGATGGAACATTTAGCTAAAGATTTTAGCAATGCAGAAAAGATTTATGGTGAAAGTCTATTAAAATTAGCAACAGGCTATGATATGAATGCAATTAGAAAAAATATTAAATTGCCAGAATTCCAAAGAGAATTAAGAAATAAATTAAATAAAAAGGCAAGAGAGATGCAGGATGAAGACTTCATTGATAATGAAGGAAAGATTACAGATAAAGGTTTGGAATTGGCTTCTTTAGTATTATACACAGAAGAATTAAACAATTTACAGGCAAAAGGTTTAGGTGATAAAAAAACTAAGAAAGCTTATTTATATGGTGAGAAAGAGAACATAAGAAATTTCAGAAAACACGATAGATACAAAGACATTGCAATTAAAGCTTCTATTAAAAAAGCATTAAGAAGAAATCATCAAAGATTAGAAACTGAAGATTTACAAATATTTGAAAGAGATAATAAAGGAAAAATTTTCATTGTTTATGCATTAGATGCTTCTGGTTCTATGAAAGGGAAGAAAATTGAATTATGTAAAAAAGCAGGAATTGCATTAGCATTCAAAGCTATAGACGAAATGGATAAAGTTGGCTTATTAGTTTTTGGTTCTAGTATAGAAGAAACTGTTTTTCCAACTACAGACTTTGGACAGTTCTTAAAAGCTATAACAAAAATAAGGGCTAAAAAACAAACAGATTTAGCTTTGACAATAGAAAAAGCAATTGAAATGTTCCCAAGAGAAGATGTTACTAAACATTTAGTATTAATTACAGATGCTTCTCCAACTGTTGGTGCTGATCCAAATAAAAATACTTTAAATTTAGTTGAAAGAGCTACTGCTTTAGGCATTACAATCTCTGTTATCGGAATAGATCTAAAAGAAGGTTTAGATTTAGCTAAAAAAATAGCTGAAATAGGAAATGGAAGATTATACATAATTAGAAATTTAGAAAACTTAGATAGAATTGTATTAGAAGACTATTATGCTTTATAACTATTCTAATAAATAAATATTTATAAGTTAATCAAATAGGAATAATTTATGGGAATGGAAGATAGGTCTGGAGATGAATGGCCAAGAACAACACCAATTGGTTCTGTTGAAAAATTAACTCAAGATTATTTTTCTAGACTAAGAGAAATCGGCGTAGAAGGACTATATCCAGCAAGTGCAGCAGGCTTTAGATTGGTTCGAAATGGAATCTTCACTGAAGTCCAATTTGATGGATTCGAAAATGGTCCAAGAGGCTGGATACAGATACAAAATGGATTGAGAGGTTTAAAGGTCGAATTAAAAACTGAAGCTTTAGAACAAGCCTTACAGGCATTTGCAACATTAGCAACAAAGTATTATGAAGGGAAACCGAGCGTTCTTGAGGTACATAAAAGTTTAGTTGGTGAAGTAAAAAGAAATTGTCCATGGATCACAGAAGTTCCAGCAATGCAAGGTTATGTAGGAATTAGAGGAACATTAAATGATATGAAACATATAGTTTTAACCGCAAGAATTCCATTCTATAACGGAAGTTTATTAGAAACTCCAAAAGGAGAGAGCCCAATATTGTGGGGAGGTACAACTGGAGAAATAAAAGCACCAACAATTTACAGATTAACGCACGAAAGAGTAGATACAAAAGAAAGAATAATTGAATATGCTTCAGCTATAGATAGAGTTTTGAATTATATAATAAGGAGTTAAACTAGTTCTTCTCTTTAAAAATTTTATTTTTGATAATAAATCCTATAAATTTTTCCAGCCTTATCATCTGTAACTAATAAACTATCTCTAACTTGTAAAACATCAACAGGTCTTCCTAAAACTTCATTACCATTTAACCAGCCAGTTGCAAAGTCTTCTACATTAACAACATTACCTTTAGCATCTAAACTAGCTCTAATTATTTTATAACCAGTTAAAGGATTTCTATTCCAAGATCCATGTAATGCAATAAATAAATTGTTATTATACTCTAAAGGAAAATCTTTACCATTATAAAATGTCAATCCTAAAGGAGCAGAATGTGCTTCTATATCTAAAAATGAACTTTCAGTATTCAAACAAGGATCTCTAGGATATAATAATTCATCTTCTGGATCATGAACTTGTTTTCCATAACATAAAGGCCAGCCATAATTCTTACCTTCTTTTATAATATTAACTTCATCTGGAGGTAAATTATTTCCTAAACCATCTCTTCCATTATCTGTAGCAAATAATTTGTTATCATAGTAAGTTAAACCAACAGAATTTCTTAATCCTGAAGCAAATACTTCACAATTAATCCCCTCTACTCCGCATCTTAATATAGCCGCATTCTCTTTATTATTTTCTTTGCAATTATTACAGCTTGACCCAATAGAGATATAAAGTTCAGCATTAATTATTGCTATTGTTCTAGTCCAATGTCCATTTCCTTCTTGTAAATCTTTAACTATTTGTAAAGTTTCAGAATCTGCAATATTATCATTATTAACATCTTTAACTCTTATTATTCTATTCTCTTCAGCAACATATACCCAGTCATTGTAAAATGCAATTCCATGAGGTTTATTTAAATTACTCATAAAAACTTTTAAATTGTCTTTTTTCCAGTCTTTATTTTTGTCTTCTATAGTATAAACTTTACCTTGACTAGGAACACTAACAAATACAGTATCATCTTTTAATGCAAGCATTCTAGGCCCAGGATTAGGTCCAGGTATTGAAATAAATGAACCCCCTAATTTATCTACAAAAACTTCAATTTTAAAATTCTTAGGTAATTTCACAAAATCTAAATTATTTGAACTAAATCCAATTCTCACTCCAAAACTATAAGCTAAAATTCCAAAAACTAATATTAAAACTAAAACAGAAGCAATTGCCCAAAATAATTTAGCTAACTTCTTGTTTTTCATTAAAAATTCCCAAATTTCATCATTTATTAAGTTTGCTCATCTAAGATCTATTAATATAAAAAAATAAAGCCCGAAAAGAAGTTCGCCCAATTTTTGCTGCAATAATTTGTTAATAAGCATTTATTCAGTTTAAAAGATAAGTAAACTAATAATTATTATAAAAAGAATATTCTTATATAAATAAACAATATTAAGTTTTATTATTGATATATTGGCACATGGATTATAGATTTATTATAAAAACACAAAAAAGAGCTTAACTTATATTTTAAAAAACTACCATTTTTAAACAAGAATCCTTATAAATAAAATTAATTAAAGAAATATATGCCAAAATCAATAACTTACAAAGATGAAAAAGGTAATAATTACAATATAACCTATAGTGAAGAAATACAATTAAAAAATTTAAATGTTGCAAAGAAACAAGTTTATTGGTTAAAATTAAATTTTATAATGAAGTTTCTATTATTTTTTGTAATGCTTGGCTTATTAGCAGTAATTGTTTACACCTTATGGATGTTGGGCAATATAGATTTCTTTACAAGAGTAGCTTTTAGATAATTAATCTAAGGCTTTTTCTAATTTACCAAGTATAATTCTGCCATCTTCAGTAGTACTACATAATGTACCAACATGCTCATCATCAAATACAACCAAACCAACTTCTCTAAGTCTTGGATCTGACCCAGTAGGTACTCTGCTTTCCCTAAAATAATCATGAACACCTTCCAATCTGTTTACAAAACCACGTAAAGTATCTCTGACCAATCTAAGTCCTTCTAAGTAATCATGCATAGCAGGTAATTCAGGAATTCTCCCACTAGTTGCATGCTCTCCAAGAAAGTCTTTTCCGTATAAATCTAGTCTGTAAAAGTTCATAATATTGGTATTAAAATCAAAACTTTTTTAAAGCTATCGATCTCATTGCACAACGATAGCAGGCCCACAGTACTTACATCCAGAAACACTCCTTTCTATATGGGTAGACGTATGATCTTTTAATGAAAAACTATTAACGTTTCTAGAAACTCTAGATCCTAAAGTATCTGGTGGTACTTTCATTTCTGTATGTAATCTTCCTTCTGCAGCATTTTCATTGCTTCCAGAATATCCAACAGATCCAAAAGCTCCAGAACTTGCATACATTCCTAAAACTGAACTTACTCCAGCTGATCCAGCAGGCGCAATTCCATATCCAATGCTTCCTTGTTGAATATTAGAACCATAACTAAAATTTCCTTTTTGAGTTTGTGTACCATAAGAAAAACTAGAAGATATAGGGTTGTTTTGTCTTTGATAAAAACTCTCTTTTAGAACTTCTACTTTAGTAACTTCTTCTTTCTTTTCCACAATCTTATAATTAGTTTGCGGCAAATTTATCTGTAATTTATCTTCTACTATAATTAGTTCTATTAATTTCTGTGTTTTGAGGTCGTTCCAGTTTACTCTAAAAAATACTGCATTCCCTAATTTTATGGAAATTAAATATCCTTGTTTTTCTAATAACTTTAAAGTTTCAAAAGTCCAAGAAGCACTTAAACCTGTAGTTCTAGCTGTTTGATTTATATTAAGTCCTTCTTTACTTTGCATTAAAGCCTTTATTATCTGCTTTTGTTTTTCTGTAATCATTTTGTAATACCTAATGATTATTCGGTATAACAGAATATATAAGCCTTTTGCTTTATAGAATAGTTAATTCCTAGAATTATTCCATATGGCTATGATCCATTACATGGGATCCTTGCGCATCAATTTTACTTGATACAACAGGTTCAGTTATTAATACTGGACTTATAGCTGCTTTTTTAACATGGTATTCATCTTCAGCCTTCTTATAATCATGAGGTACTAATCCCAAAGCTTTCTGATAAGCTAACCTTGTATCAATTTCCCAAACAGTAAGATTTACTATCCTATTTCTAACACTGTTGAGTGTTGGTGCCCCATACAATCGAAAGAACCAATTTTTTGTTTGTTCAAAAGAATCTCTCAAAGCATAAAGTTGAGTAAAATTGGATAGTCTGCCATAAGTGAAACCGACCTCTCCAGTAGTTAAATCTTCTTCGGCAAATATCTCAATACAACCATCTCTAAATCTCCCATAAACTTCACTTTTTTCTAAAGGAAACTGTTTTTCATTAGATCTATTCCTGGATAAAGGTATAGGATAATAGTTTGGATTTGAATCCTTCAAAAGTTCTCTTAGTCTCATTAATGCATAACCAGAAACAGCACCAAACCGTGCTATGTCTATATCAGGCCCATAATGATTATCAAATTCTGATGTCCTTTCTTCCAAAGATCTAACTTCCATTTCTCCTGCCTTCCCTCTTTCTCTAATTACTTGAGTAGTCTCAGGTTGTTCTAAAGCTATATCTTGTCCATTCATATTTTTCTGAATTTTCTAATAATATTTAAATCTTTTCTTTTACAACTTTCAAATAGTCTCATTAGAGAGTACACTATAGTTAACTTTATAAAGAAATTAACGCTGTTAATTATATGGAAACACCGCAAGAATTAGAGGTATGGTATGTAATTCCAGCCTTAAGAAAAGAATTAACTTTAGCTATGAAACTATCAGGAGAAAAGCAGGTTCTAATAGCTAATAAACTAGGAATTACTAAATCTGCAGTTACTCAATATTTAAACAATAAAAGAGGCGCAAAGGAACTTAATTTTAATGAAAGAGTTAAAAATGAAATTCAAACTTCAGCTTCAAAAATAAAAAATAAATTTGATGCTATGCGAGAAATACAGCATTTACTAAATGTTACAAGACAAGAAAGATTAGTATGTCAATTACATAGAGTTACAGATAAAGAGTTCTCAAATTGTGATGTCTGTTTTAATAATATAGAGGCAAAATGACTTTAGAAATTCAAAATTTAAATGCATCAGTAGAAAGTAAAGAAATATTAAAAGATTTATCTATAAAAATAAATCCAGGAGAAGTCCATGCATTAATGGGTCCAAATGGTTCTGGTAAAACTTCTTTATCACTTACAATAATGGGACATCCAAAATACAAAATAAATAAAGGTAAAATCTTATTCAATAACAAAGATATAACAAATTTATCAGTAGATGAAAGGTCAAGATTAGGAATTTTCTTAGCATTCCAATATCCCTCAGAAATTTCTGGAATAACAATAACACAGTTTCTAAAGCAGGCCCATTCTAAATCAAATAAAGATGTATCATTTTTAGAATTTAATAATCTAATAAAAGAAAAAATGAAGGAATTAAACATAGACCCATCATTTGCAACTAGATACTTAAACGAAGGTTTCTCAGGTGGAGAAAAAAAGAAAAATGAAATTCTGCAGATGATAATGTTAAAACCTAAAATAGCAATCTTAGACGAACCAGATTCTGGAGCAGATGTAGATGCATTAAAATTAATAGCTGAAGGGATAAATTTTGCAAAAAAAGAAAACAATACTGGAATTTTATTAATAACTCATTACAATAGAATTTTAAATTATGTAAAACCAGATTTTGTTCATATAATTCACAATGGGAAAATAGTAATGTCTGGCGATTTTAGATTAGCAGCTGAAATAGAAAATAAAGGATACGAAGAGGTAATAAAAAATGGAAACTGAAACAAGCTTTTTAGATACAGCAAGAAAGAGAGATAATTTTAAAGATGATGTAGAATATTTGAAAGTATTTCCTAAAGGATTAAGTAAGGAAGTAGTAGAAAATATTTCAAAATATAAAAACGAACCAGAATGGATGTTAAACATAAGATTAAAAGCATATGAAAGTTTTTTAGCAATGCCAATGCCAGTTTGGGGTCCGGATTTATCACATATTGATTTCAATAGTATAACCTACTTTTTATCTACAACAAATAAAGTGGCAAAAAACTGGGAAGATGTCCCTGAAAATGTAAAAAAAACATTCGAAAGGTTGGGAATTCCAGAATCTGAAAGAAAATTTTTAGCTGGTGCAGGTGCAATGTATGAATCTACAACAGCATACCATAAATTAAGAGAAGATTTAGAAAAGAAA
>CAYNBR010000017.1:0-18248 GCA_964395935.1 Candidatus Woesearchaeota archaeon | reverse complement strand
TAAAGATAATACTACAGAAACTAAGCTGCTATTAACTAAATTTCTCATTTTCATAGTAAATATTTAAGGGACTAAAGCTTTAAAAATCTAGCGAAATATTTAATTTTAAATGTTCAGGCACCAAAAAATGTTCAGTTATTTTAAATCCTTAATAGCAAAGAATGAATAGTTATTTATCTTATACAAAAGTATGAAAAATGACAACTATAAATTATATCAATCTAGAAAAGAACCGCACACTTTATCTAAATTAAAAACCGATAGTCAATTAGCTACATATCCAAGCATAAGAGAAATAAAAAATGAGAAAACCATAAGAGATTTGGTAAGGGAACTAAAAGCTTTAGGTGATGATTATGTATTAATTTCATGGATAAGTCCACCATATGGAAGAATTGTAGGTTATGGCTTATATCTTAAAAAAGAAGCAGAAAGTCTTGTAGAAAGAAGCAATGATAAAAACTGGGGCTTCCCAAAAGTTGGTAGAATTTATAGCACTGAAAGATTAGAAGATATATTAAAAAAATCTGGAGTTATAGGACTTCATTATGAAGTTATAAAAAATTAACTAAAGTTTTTCAAATCTGTTCATTCTAGTTTTTGTCATATACTCAGATATAAGCACTCTACTTTCATTTGCAATTACTTGATTAGAAATAACCTCTCCAAAACTTTCAAAGTCAGTAGGAACAACAGCAACAGGTTTTAATTTAAATACTAGACCATCACAAATCTTAATAGTTCCATCGTAAGGCTTAACTTCCACCCTATCGGGATCATAAAGAATTGGATCTACTATTATATGTTTAGCTAATTCATGGCATCTCCCATTAATTTGGCCGCTTAATGCTGCAATATCAATATTTGGTTTTTCTCCAAAAATTATATCAGCAAAATGTCTTTCTGGATACAAAACAGCACCATGATTAAATTCAAGAGCATATAATGCACCCAATCTAGCAACTCTAAAACCTCTATCTCTTTCTTCAACCCTAGCTAGAATTTTTAAATAACCGCCATGAGCTAATTTTCTGCCTAGACCATCTAAATGTCTTTGAAAATCTGTATAAGTTAACCTATCTCTTTCCCCATTACCAACTTCACTCACTATCATAACAAGAATAAATGATTCAAAGAATATAAAAAGGTTGTGCTGGAATTATCTCGGTTTTTTCCAAAACATTAAAGATTGCAGCCAGTGTCTCTCTGGTTCTATAGCAGCAGTTTGAATTCCAGACTTTACACCTTTTAATTTTACCATCTTATTTAATTCAATTCTTAATTTATCTAAAAAAGTATTAATCTGTTCCAATTTTACTAAAACTACTTTTCTTGTTTTTTCTGCTCTCTCTAAATTTGGTTTTTTAATCTGTCTTCTTTCACTTGGATTTATAGCAACAATATGTCTATTAAGTTCTCCGAGCTCTGTAATTGTACTATCAATTAAAGTTTTCATATTGGATCTTTTATAGTATAAAGATATTGACAAATTTTTTCCATCAGCACTTCCATCCAAATCCGCAAGAATCCCTATTAACTGCGATACATCTGCAAGAACACCTTCAACAGGTTGTTTTCCTTTCTCTCCACCATACTCTTTAAAATCTGCAAAATCTTTATTAAATTCTAATATTTTAGCCATGACAGGCATCTTAAATTCTTGATCGGAGATTCTTAAGCTTGCAGCATGAGAAACAATTTGCTGAGCCAATGCCAATTCATTTCTGGCCATATTTATTTTTAAATATTTTCTCCTTTTATATTTTATTATTCTCTAATCTTTAAATCCTAAATACTTCAATATACTATAAACAATTCCTTTTTGTTCAAAATCAATTTTCTCACTATAAGTTGCCCCAGATAATTCAGCTGCTAATTTTTTATATTGTATTGCAGCTGCACTCTTAGGATAAATATGTATTACAGGTTCTTTTCTTACTTGGGAGAATTTAATTGCTCTATCTTCTGGAATTATTCCAATTATAGGAACTTCCAATATTCTTTCAATATCTGATAAAGGCATATCTGCATTTTTAGAATTTGTTTTAGTTACTACAACACCTAAAACAGTCTTCCCCAATTCTTTAGCAACTTTAACAGTTTTCAAAGCATCTGTCACAGCCGGCATTTCAGGATTAGTAATTATTAATACTTCATCTACAGATTTTAAAGCTGATAAAGTTTCCTTTCCCAATCCAGCAGGTGAATCTACAATAACAAAATCACTTTGTCCATATAACTCAGAAACAACTCCTTTAATTTTATTTACATCTACTTTTCTTGAATCTTTTAATGCTATACTTGCAGGAACAACTTTTATTCCATTTTTATGTGTATAAATTGCTTCTGTAATATCATTCTTATTTGCCAAAACATCATGTAGTGTGACTGGCGGTATAGGAATTCCTAAATATAATCCAACATTTGGCGTTGTTAAATTTGCATCAACTAAAATAGAACTTTTATTAAAATAATTTAATGCTGCTGCTAAATTAATAGAACTTGTAGTTTTACCTACTCCTCCTTTTGCTGCAAAGCACCCAATAAATCTTGTCTTAGTCATGTATATTTTTCACTTCTAACTTAGTTAATAAAACTTTCTCTTATATACCGACGTTTAGCAGAAACTAAGTTTCCGCACCTTCTAAAACTTCTAATTCATTTTCTCTTTCATAAACTTAACAAAAGCTTTAGTAGTTTCTAAATACTCATATAGATTTTCAACTTTAACCAATAACGGTTTAGGTTCTTTAGTAGTTAATGTTACATTTTTCCTAAATTCTTCAGTAGCTGTATATTCAGCCTTATCAATTCTTTTTAATAAATTATACAAAGTCATATATTTCTGAACAGGATTTCCAATCATTCTTTTAACTTCAATAGCCCTTTCTTTAACTGAAGCTGGAACTTCTTCTATTTTCTTATTCTTCCTTAGATGTTCTAAATACTCTGTCATAGCTAATTCAAAAGCAGAAATCAATCTTTTAACAGCATTCTTCATAATATCACAAGTTCTAGTATACTTTAAAGAAACATATACTAAGTGATCTGCTCTCTTCAACTCCTCTTCTGGAATTGGTACTTCATTCATTTCTAACATTTTAGACTATTCACTAATCCTATTAATTCTCTTACATTTAAAATATAATTTTTTAATTTTTCCATATCAACAACATTAATTTGGCTGTAATCATCATTACATATCACAAAACTTTCTTTTCTCGAAAACTCAATTGGACTTTGTTTATGCTGATCTAAAATTAGTTTTAATTTTCTAGTCACGCTAACAGCACTCTCGCTTATTTTATATCTTTTACTCATTGTATTTTCAAACATATCTAATCTCGAGCCAATATCCATTGGTAAAGTATGAATTCGTTTATATAACTTTTCATAGTATAATATTGCTGCAATACTAGATAAAGAAGCACTACATAAGTTATTAATTATTGACAACATCAATCTTTTATCTTTTAATAAACTATAAGTCACATTAGCTAGATGGTTTGCTGCATTAAAAGATTTATTTGCTTCTTTTATTAAATTTTGAATTTGTAATATTTGTTCCATTTAAAATAATATGTGAGAAAACTATTTATTCATTCCCGTTTTAGAAAATGAATTTATTATTAATAACATTAAGTTTATATACAAGTAAGACATATCTTACATATGGAAACAGAGATCAGTATAACAACAATGAGTTCTAAAGGTCAAATAGTAATCCCTAGCAGCATGAGGGGAGATTTTAAAGAAGGAGAAAAATTTGTTATAATTAAAAGAGACAAACAATTAATACTTAAAACTGTTAAAGATTTCGATAAAAATATTGAAGAAGATTTAATATTCGCAAAAAGAACTGAAGAAGCTTACAAAAGACATGAAAAAGGTGATTACAAAAAAATGTCTTCTGAGAAGTTTATTGATGAACTTGATAAATGGTAAATGTCGTATTTGATGAAAACTTAGTAAGAACAATTTCTAAAATAAAAGACCAAGAAGTTCAAAAAAGTATTAAAAATAAAATTAAGAAAATAATAGAAAATCCAGACATAGGGAAACCAATGAGAAATGTAAGAAAAGGAACAAGAGAAGTTTATATAGGACACTTCAGACTTTCATACACATTTAATAATGAAACAATAGAATTCCTAGATCTATATCACAAAGATGAACAATAAATCATTTACTCAATTCTAATATTGTAGCTGCCAAGTCACCATTATTTTCTTCCAAAGCTTTTCTTGCTTCTTCTTTAGAAACATTAGCTTGTTCAGCAACAGTATTCACATCATCTTCACTTATATTTGCTTCTTCTTCAATATCTCCTGTAATTTGTAAACTTTCATTTCCAGGCATTTTAATTTTAACAACTTGAGGATTTCTAATAATTAAATTCTTTTCTTTAGTTTTTATAATAACTTCATAAGCATCTATTTCTTCTTGTTTAATTCCAAGCTTTCTCATAGCTTGTTCCATTTGTTTTGGATTTAAGTTCGGTAACATAAAATTAAGAAATTATTAACATATAAAAAGTTATTCATTTAGTATTTCAAAATGCAATATTTTATTATTTTCAATTTCTAGTTTACCAATGAATCTATGAGAAACTTTTGCATCTAAAAATAAATTAAGATCTTTATTGTGAATCTTAGCTAAAAGGCACCTTATACAGCCCCTATGTGAAACTATTAATACATTTTTATAATTTTTATTAGACAAATCCAAAATAGTTTTAACGACTCTTTCTTGCAAATCCAAATAACTTTCGCCATTAGGAGCTTTTATCTTACAATCTTTTTTAAATGGGAGATCTGTAATACCTTGCCTAGACTCTCCACTCAGATCTCCATAGTCAATTTCTCTTAACTCCTTTATTCTGAAAATTTTATCTGTAAGTTTAAGATTATCTGCAATTATATGAGCAGTAATGAAAGCCCTTCCAAGATCGCTGGAGAAGACAGCATCAAACTTTATATTTTTCAATTTTTGAGCTAAGAAAAATGCATCTTCATATCCTTGGTCTGTTAATGGTGCGTCTATCTGCGCACCTTGCAATCTATCTTTAGAATTAAATTCTGTATTCCCATGCCTAACAATGTAAAAAGTAACCATAGAAGTAAGGCATAAATAAGATTATAAAAAGTTAACTAACGAAACAGATATTACAATACCTAAATATATTTATACTTAATTTTCTTAAAATGGAGTAATGAAAGAGGCGACATTGTGTGTTCTATGTAAAGGTGATAATATACTTCTAGGAATGAAAAAAGTAAGATTCGGTGCTGGAAAATATAATGGTTATGGTGGTAAAGTAAATCCTAATGAAACTATAGAAACAGCTGCAATTAGAGAACTAAAAGAAGAATTAGACGTTACAGCAAAAGATCTTGAGAAAGTTGGTCAAATTGATTTTTATTTTCCGCCTGAGAATGAAAATTGGAATCAAACAGTTCATATTTATTTAGTAAGACAATGGGAAGGCGATCCGAAAGAAAGTGAAGAAATGAGACCAGATTGGTTCCATAGAAATGCAATACCTTATGATAAAATGTGGATAGCAGATAGACATTGGTTCCCTCATGTTCTTGAAGGTAAGTATGTAGAAGGAAAAGTTAATTTTGGTCCTAAAGGCGATTCAATTATAAGTGTAGACTTACAACACAGACAAATTTAAATTTTCAATTTTCTCGAATATATCTTTAATTTCATCAACACTTTTAGTTTTAGTTAATTCATTTCTCAGTTCACTTCCGCCAGTAATGCCTTTAGTAAAAGAAACAGCATGTCCTTTAATTAAACTAAAATTAATATTAAATTCCTCTGCTAATTCTAAATATTCAAAAAATAATTTTACCTTATCTTCTTTTTTATATTTTCCAGTTTCTAAATAATCATTTACTTGTTTAAAAATATAAGGATTCCCAATAGCCCCTCTAGCAATCATTATGCCGTCAACTTTACTTTTCTCTAAACATTCTTTAAATTTCTCAGGAGTAAATACATCTCCATTCCCAATTACAGGAATCTTAACATTCTCTTTAACTTCTTTTATTATATCCCAATTAGCAAATCCAGAATAACCTTGCTCTTGAGTTCTTCCATGAATGGCAATAGCACTGGCTCCTGCTTCTTCAATTACTTTAGCAACTTTAACAGCATTAATATTTTTATCATTAATTCCAATTCTAATTTTAACAGTTACAGGAATTTGAACATTCTTAACTAATTTTTCAACAAATTCTTTTATTTTATCTGGCTTTTTTAATAATTCACTTCCTGCTCCAGTTCTAATAACACTCCAAGCCGGACATCCGCAATTAATATCTATAAAGTCAAATTGATCTTGAACAATTTTAGCTGCTTCAACAACTTCTTCTGTATTATTTCCAAATAACTGTATTCCTATAGGCTTTTCTTCTTTTGAATTCTGTATTAAATAATTAGTCCTATCTGCCTTTCTTACTAAAGCTGCACTACTAATTAATTCTGTATAAACTAATCCCGCACCGTATCTTTTACATAAAACTCTAAAAGCTACATCTGTTACACCAGCCATCGGACTTAGTATTGCTTTATTGTTTAATTTTGGGAATTTCATAGAATAAAAGAATTAAAATAGAATATTAAACTTAACGATAAGAAATATCTACAATTTTTAGATAATAATTTACATAAAATTTGCCGAAAGCTATATAAAGTTTTAAGTCTATTAAAATATATGACTCAAACAGAAATTAAACAAATGCATGATGAAGTAGAAATACTAAAGAGAGATATGGCTCTAATTAAACATATCCTTATTGAAGAAGGAGAATTAACAGAAGAAGCTATTAAAGATTTAGAAGAAGCACGTAAAACTTCTAAAAAAGAATATATTTCTCATGAAGAATTAAAGAAAAAACTTCTAAAATGACTTTCAATGTAGAGTAGCATCAAAAAGCAAGCAAAAATTTATCTAAGTTACCTAGAGAATTAATTAAAAGAGTTTTAGATAAGATTGATGAAGTAAAAGAAGACCCATTCAGATATTTAGAACACTTTGAAGGAAAAAATGTTTACAAACTAAGGGTTGGAGATTTTAGAGCCCTAGTTGATATTGATTTCCAAAATAAAATTTTATACATTCAAGTTTTTGATAAAAGAGGAAGAGTTTACAAAAGGTGAATTTTAAATACCTGACAGTTTATTAAAACTTAAACATAAAAAAAGAAGTGCCTTACACTTGGGAAGATGTAAGATTATTCCTAGAGAAAAAGTTAAGAAAAACCAAATCAATACAGCATTTTGGAACCATAGGCAGTTATAATTTATTAAATGATATTGATACAATTGTAACTAAAAAACCTAACGCTAAACCTTCAGAGTTCTATAAAGAAGTACATAATATTTTTGATACTTTAAATAATTTTATGAAGAAAAAATACAATAGAAAATTAATAAAATTTTCTAGAAGAGATCATCAAGATGAAATATTAAAATTAGCAAATTACAAAACAGGAGATTTAGTTCTCCAAGTTTTAATATACTTCTCATGGCCTCAAATAGAAATGCATTGGCATCCAAATTTAATCAGAGATTTATCTATAAAAGAAATAGCCAAAGGTTACAGATTTATAATTGGTAACTATGAACAGTTGTTTTCAAAAGAATTCTCATTTAGTAGGAAATACGACGCTTTATTCCTTTACTTAAATGATTTAGATAGAATAAACTCTAACTTTGAAAGTAAATTTTTAATTAAAACAATGAATCATTCATTTAGTTATATAATAAAACTTTCAAAGCTTAATATTGGATTAAAAGCTAAAACAGCAAAAGAATTAAGAAATAATTTTTACAAGCTTGCAGATTTAATATATGGTTTAAACTAATGTAACCCAAGTTTTAGTTTTCTCTAATTATTTTATTACATTTTCTATGAGTTTTTGCGTTTAGTATTTAATGAAAATTGGAAATGTCTGCAAGTATCCTCATCAAAATCATCAGATTTAACAACAAAAAAAAGAAGTTCATCTTTATCCATAAGTGAATAGGAAATATCGAGACTATAGTAATTTTCCCGAATATGACGTTTTCTATATTTTTCAGTAGAATAAGAATAACCTGGATCCGCTGGTTTCATTCTAACATAAGGATTAGAAACTAATAGTGCCTCATTATTATAAACAAATTTTTTGAAATTACGAATTTCAGTTTCTCGTAATCTAAGACCAGAAGTCTTCGCTAATTTAGATACCCTTGATACTAAATCATTTATAAATTTCCTTTCTCTCAAAGCGTTTTTCTTTGTCATTTTATTTCCTATTATAATATTTTTCTATATAATCTATTAAATCTGACTCTGAAAGGTCAGGTGATCTTTCACCTGGTTCTAATTTAAGTCCCATTTCTCTATACATTTCAACTTTTTCTTCCTTAGAAAATTTACCATCATAATTTGTATCTGCAACATCCTCAGCTAGATTCAATAGTCTATCATATAATTTATCAGGTTGCTTTCCAACATCATATAATAGATTACCAAAACTTAAAGTTCCTGCTAAACCCAATGTACAAAAAAGGATTTTTCTGTGCATTTTTCCCATTTCTTCTTTGATTTTTGAATTCATTTCATATTTCATTTTATTTTTCTCCTTATTATTTACTCCTTTATAGTAATACTAGTAATTAGTTAAATATTTAAACTTTACCACCACTAGAGTAGTGTATGGAAATAGATTACCAAGATTTAGGATTAACAACTTATGAATCGAAAGCATACAAAGCTTTAATTAAATTCGGAAGAACAACAGCCACTAAGATTTCAAAAGAATCTACAGTACCTTATAGCAGAATTTATGACGTTTTAGAGTCTTTATCACAGAAGGGAATAATAAGAATAGTTCCAGGCATAACAAAAGAATATATCCCATCAGATCCAAAAGTATTGTTAGAAATAGCTGAAAAGAAAAAAGGAAATATAATCGGAACAATAGAAGAGATTAAATCTCTAAAAAAAATTTACGAACTAGGCGCAAAAGAAACAATAATAGTTTCTTATGGGAAAAAGAATTTTTATACAGTATTAAGTGAGTTAAAAAAAACTGAAAAATACGAATATGCGATTAAATACAATTCAGAACCTAAAGCAAGATGGCTAAGTTGGAACAAACAAGCAAGAAGAAGAGGATTAGATATAAGAGACATGGCTAAGTATGATGAAGAAACCAAGAATAATGTGCAGAAATGGTTAAAACAAAAAGGAGAGATGTGGCGTAAGATAGAAAATGAAGGAGTAGCCATGGCTATTAAAGACGACGAAGAAATAATGATCTCCTTAATAAAGTCTAATGTTACAATGTTAATAAGAGACAAACCATTTGTAAAATTAATGAAACAGTTTTATCTAGCCTTATGGGAAAAATCTCCAGAAATAAAGAAAGAAAGTTAATGTTTATGTTTCTCCTTTTTTCCTCTATAAAATTTCAGTTGTTTAATCTTATTATTTTTAATTTCCAATAAAACATTTACATAAGAACCAAATCCAGCATTAATAACTGTAGTTTTCCCCAATTTACATTTTCCAAAGTGTTCATGCATATGTCCACCTATACAAACTAAAGGTTTATACTTTAAACAAATATCTCTAGCAACTTTAGAGCCATAATGCTGTTTATGTGCCCAAGATTTTTTATTATTAACCATATCCAGTTTTGTATTATAAGGGACATTATGCGTTAAAAAAATCATAGGTTTTGTTTTAGAATATTTAACATATTTACTTTCAATATTTTCAAAGAACATATCATACATTTTCAATATTTTTAAATATTTAGATTTAGATTTTTTCTTATATTTAATAGGGGGCTTTTCTGGAAAACTAGAATAACCATATCCAAAAATATTAAAATTTTCAAATTTATGTAATTTTAACTGGCAATCAACTATATTTTTAAAACCCTTAATTAGACTTCTCTCAGTTCCCATAGAATATTCCATATAAGCGCCCTTATATTTAACAACAGGACCATCTCCATAAATAAAGGTATCTTGAAAAAAGTCCCAATTACCAGGAATAAAAAAGACAGGTTTACCAAAAGAATCTAAAAATTTAAGAATTTTTCTTCCCACATGTAAAGATTTCTTAGTTATAATTTTAGACTTTTCCTTAGTTAAACCAGTAGTTTTATAAAAAAATTTAGAAACACTACTAACATCTTTATGTTCTTTGATATATTTAAACCATTTATCATAATAAGGCCTCATGTATTTATCAGGACAAATATCACCTGGAGCAATTATTGCATCAAAATCTTTAAAATGAATAATAGGCATATTGCCATGCAAGTCTCCAACAATTAAAAATTTCATAGAAGTTTATTAAATTAAAGAATTATAAATCTATCGAAGCTATTTCTTCCAATCCTCAAGCAATTGTAAAGCTAATCTAACCCCAATTCCAGTGCCACCAATAGGATTTAAAACATTTTTATTAGTTTTAGTCCAGGCAGTTCCAGCAATATCCAAATGTGCCCATTTCTTACAATCAACAAATTCTTTTAAAAATACAGCAGCAGTTATAGCCCCGCCTTCTCTAGGCCCTAAATTTTTCAAATCAGCAACATTACTTTTAATATACTCTTTATACTTATCATGTAAGGGCAATTCCCACATAAATTCATCAGTTTTTTCACCAGCTTTAATTAATTTCTCAGTTAATTCTTTATTACTAGAAAACAATCCAGTATAAACATCTCCTAAAGAAACAACACAAGCTCCCGTTAATGTAGCAAAATCTATAACAACTGAAGGATTAAAATTCTTAGAATAAGCTAAAGCATCAGCTAATATTAATCTTCCTTCAGCATCAGTATTTATAATTTCAGAAGTCTTTCCATTATAATGTTTAATAATATCTCCCGGTTTGTAAGCATTTCCTCCAGGTAAATTTTCAGCAGCTGGAATTAATCCAATAATTCTAAAAGGTAATTTTAAAGCACTAGCAGCTTGCATTATCCCTAAAACAGCAGCTCCCCCACTCATATCAAATTTCATTTCATCCATTTCAGCAGAAGGTTTTATAGAAATTCCTCCAGAATCAAAAGTAATTCCTTTTCCAATAAAACAAATAGTTTCTTTTCCACCATTATATTCTAATACAATAAATTTAGCCGGGTTGCTGCTTCCTTTATTTACAGCTAATATTCCGCCCATACCTAATTTTTCCATCTGTTTCTTATCAAATATTGTACACTTCAAATTAAATTTCTTGCTTAATTGTTCAGACTTATTAGCTAAATATAAAGGAGTAACTACATTGCTAGGTAAATTTTGCAAATCTCTTACATAATAAACAGCATCTATTACTACCAATGCTTTTTTAATTCCTTTATCAATTTCAATAAAATTATTTCCATTAGCTACAATTGTAAAATTCTCAATATTCTTTATTTCATCTAATCCTTGTGTTTTAAATTCATTAAATTGATACAAAGATAATTTCACACCTTCAACTAAAGAATAAGAAGCCTCCCCTGGCATTAAATCTTCAAATAATAAAAAGCTAAATTCTTTAATACCTTTCTCTCTTACAAACACAGCAGCTTTTCCCGCAGCTTCTCTTGCTTTATTTACATTAAATTCTTCTCTTTTACCTAAACCAACTAAAACTAACCTTCTAATGCTTCCTTTTAATCTTAATAATGAAATCTGCCCAAACTTACCAGTAAATTCTTTATCTTTAATTAAATCTTCTACTAAACCTTCAGAAAGTTTATTGTATTCTTCTAAATTATCTACATCAAAATTTTGATAAGTAGAAACAACTAATGCTTCTGTCTTTAGATTCTCTATCCCTTTTGTAAATAACATTACTTTCATTTAATACCTCTTAAAACTGGCTTAAAGCTTCGTTTATTAAGGTTATTATTATACTATGAACTATATTTTAAAGATAAATCTAGAAAGATATAAAAACTACAAAAATCTTAAAAGTTTATGGCTATTAAGTTATACAATACTTTAACAAGAAAGCTAGAATTGTTTAAATTATTAAAAGATAAAGAGATTAAGTTCTTTGTCTGTGGCCCAACAGTTTATGATTACTCACACATAGGTCATGCAAAAACATATATTCAATTCGATATAATTGTAAAATATTTAAGATATAAAAATTATAAAGTATTTTACTTACAAAACATAACAGACATAGATGATAAAATAATAAAAAGAGCAAATGAACAAAATATTTCTTGGAAAGACTTAGCTAGAAAATTCGAAAGTTATTATTTAGAAGATATGAAACAATTAAACATAAGTTCAGTAAACAAATATGCAAAAGCTACAGACTATATTCAAGAAATAGTCTCTCAAGTTCAAAGATTAATTAAGAAAGGATACGCTTACAAAATTTCAGACGGTTATTACTTTGATTTATCAAAAGATAAAGAATATGGTAAATTAGCTAAGAGAACTCAAGAAGAAGAAGGGGATGATGTTTCTAGGATAGATGAGAATAATGAAAAAAGAAACAAAGGAGATTTTTGTTTATGGAAGTTTAAAAAAGAAAATGAGCCTTATTGGGAAACAGAACTAGAAAAAGGAAGACCTGGCTGGCACATAGAAGATACAGCCATAACTGAAAAGGAATTAGGTCAACAATACGATATCCATGGTGGCGGTTTAGGTTTAATCTTCCCACATCACGAAGCAGAAATAGCTCAAATGGAAGCAATCTCAGGGAAAAAACCATTTGTGAAATATTGGATGCATACTGGTTTATTGAATGTAAATAAACAAACTATGTCTAAATCAAAAGGAAATTTTAAAACAATAAGAGATGCATTAAAAGTTTACAATAAAGGAGTAATAAGATTTTTAATGTTATTATCACATTACAGAAAACCTTTAGATTTCTCAGAAGAATCTCTAGAACAAGCAAAAAACTCTTTAAATAAATTCAATGAATTATTGCTAAAATTAAATAATTACAAATCTAAAGCTAAAAATTATTCTAAATTGTCTACTTTAATTAAAAAATATAAATCCAACTTTGAAAAAGAAATGGATAATGATTTTGAAACGCACAATGCATTAACTGTCTTATTTGATTTTACAAAAGAAATTAATGTATTATTATCAGAAGAAAAATTATCAGAAAGTGATTCTAAAAAAATAAAAGATTTCTTAAAAGAGATAGATCAAGTATTCTGTATATTTGAAGAAGAAACAAAAATACCTAAAGAAATACAAGAATTAGTTAAACAAAGAGAAGAAGCAAGAAAAAATAAAAACTTTAAATTATCAGATGAATTAAGAGAAAAAATAAAATTAAAAGGTTATTATGTAGACGATTTTAATAACGGATTTGTAATAAAGAAATTATAAGTTTATTCCATACCAGGAGGCATTCCTTGTGGCATTCCAGAACTTCTACTCCCAGCTGCCAATACATCATCTATTCTTAATATTAATTCAGCAACTTCAGAAGCAGATTTAATAGCTTGAGTTTTAATTTTTAGAGGTTCAATTATTCCTTTCTTCCATGCATCTACAACTTTTCCAGTAAATACATCTAATCCTGCCCATATCTGTCCTTTATCATGTGCAGCTTTTAATTCAGTTAAACTATCAATAGGATCCAAGCCAGCATTCTCAGCTAATGTAATTGGAATAGCTTCTAATGCATCAGCAAAAGCTAATACTGCTAATTGCTCCCTTCCACTAAGAGAATTTGCAAATTTCCTTAATCCTCTTGCAACTTCAACTTCTGTAGAGCCGGCACCAGCAACAACTTTTCCAACTTTCAATGCTGCACTTATATCTCCAATTGCATCTTTTATAGCTCTTTCAACTTCATCAACAACATGAGGTGTTCCACCTTTAATTAATAAGGTAACAGCTTTAGCTTGCTTGCATCCAGTAACATAAGTAGATTCTTCATCTCCTAATTTCTTTTCTTCAACCAGAGCAGCAAATCCTAAATCTTTTGCACTTAAATCATTTAAATTACTAATTAAATTTCCACCTGTAGCTCTGATTAATTTATCCATGTCACTTTTCTTAATTCTTCTTGCAGCATAAATTCCTTTTTTAGCTAAATAATGCTGTGCTAAATCATCAATTCCTTTCTGGCAGAATACAACAGTTGCTCCAGTTCTAATAACTTTTTCAACCATATCCTTTAACATTTTATCTTCCATATCAATGAAAGCTTGCATTTGAGAAGGATCTGTTATTTGTATTTTAGCATCAATTTCCGTATTCTTAACTTCTAAAGCGACATCTAGTAAAGCAATTCTAGCATTTTCAACTTTAGAAGGCATTGCAATATGTAC
This sequence comes from Candidatus Woesearchaeota archaeon, assembly GCA_964395935.1. Classification (GTDB taxonomy): domain Archaea; phylum Nanobdellota; class Nanobdellia; order SCGC-AAA011-G17; family GW2011-AR18; genus CAYNBR01. The sequence continues at coordinate 3,927 of CAYNBR010000017.1, read as the reverse complement.
TTTTTCTTTATCTAAAACTAAACCTTGTATTAATTCAGAATCTTCTATTCCTCCGCCAACTTTCTTCTCTAATTTAATATTCTCAGCATCGATTATAATTTGCCCATCTTTCTCTTCCATAACATTCTTAACAGCAGTAACAATTAAATCACTTAAACTTTCTTTAGCAACTTCTGCACCTTTTCCAGTCATTGCAGTCATAGCTATACTTTTCAACAACCCTGTATCTTTAATCGTAATTTTTTCAGCAATATTATCTAAAATTTGTTGTGCTTTCTCAGCAGCTAATCTGTAACCTTTAGTTATTACAGTTGGATGTATTTCTTTATCCAATAATCTTTCTGCATTTTTTAATAATTCTCCAGCTAAAATTACAGCAGTAGTAGTTCCATCTCCCACCTCATTTTCTTGAGTTTTAGCAACTTCTACAACCATTTTCGCAGCAGGATGTTCTATTTGCATTTCTTGCAATATTGTAACACCATCATTAGTAACTATAATATCTCCTAAAGAATCAACTAACATTTTATCCATACCTTTAGGACCTAGAGTAGTTCTTACTGTTTCAGCTACTGCTCTAGCAGCCATTATATTAGATCTTTGAGCATCCCTTCCACTAGTTCTCTGACTTCCTTCAGATAAAATGAATATTGGTTGTTGTTGATTTACCATTTTTTAGTGTTAAAATGAATAGAATTAGCCAAACGCTTATAAGATTTTCTATAGAATGATATATCTATAGCAAATCGAAAGCTATATAAATAAAGTGGTTTATCTAAATTGAATTAGATATTACACAGGAGTGATAACAAAATGTCAAAATTAAATCAAATTTTAAAATCTGGGAGATTATTTACAGGTATTGCAGCTTTAGCTTTAAGTACTGCATGTGCAACAGCACATCACACACCTCTTGACGCTGAAGAAGATACTCCCAGAGCACATAGAGTAAGCATTTATATGTTTGACGAAGGCTCAGAAATTAAAAAAGATTATGCAACTAACGATTGTACAACTAGAGAAGTAGATGGTCGAGTACAAGACCCGACTACAAAAGCAGAAGCTAATGCTAAGCTTATAGAACTAAATTGTTCTTATGTCTCAGGAGTTGGTGCAAGATCAACACCTCAAGCACAGTATACAGAAAGAAGACTTGCAGGTACAAATTTAGTTGTATTTAAAAGATACAGAGTTGGAGATGAAACATTCACTTTCAATTATGATCCTAAAAGCAAGAAATTAAGATTACAAGAATAATTTTATTTCTTTATTTTTTCATTAATTTCATTCATAAATCTTTTAACAGTATTTACTAAATGTTCTGGCTGTGTCTTTAAAATTTCAACAGCTTTCTCAATAATATCACCTTCATAATTCTCTTTACTAATTAGTTTAAATTCATCTAAAGGTTTATCCTTCTTAACAACATCTTTCCATAAGCTAAATAATTCCTGCAATCTTCCTGGAATCTGTTTCTTATCACAATTTAATAATTTACTTAATTCCCTTACAGTATCTCCTTCCCTATTTTCTTCTTCAAATGCTTTCTTTCCAGCAACAAATTCTAATCTGACAATACTATCAGAAATCTTAGTAGACTTTAATACTTTTATTTTCTGAGCTTCTTTTGTATTATCTAAATGAGTTCCACCACAAGCTTCTACATCAACGCCAATTATATCTACAATCCTTAATTCTTGACCTATAGGTACTCCTCCTTGATAAATCGCAAACCCATATTTTTTCTCAGCTGTATCCCTAGACATAAAACTTTTCTTAATTGGAATACTTTGACTAATTATTTTATTAGCTTCATCTTCTATTTCTTTTAATTCTTTCTCACTTAAACTTTGATAATGAGTAATATCAATATGTGCTTTCTCTAAAGTTTTTTTAGCGCCAGCTTGATTAATGTGCTTTCCTAAAACTCTTCTTGCAGCTGCATTTATAATATGTGTAGAAGTATGATGTTGCGCTAACTGCATTCTTCTTTCAAAATCTATTTTTCCATTAATAATATCTCCAACTTTAAATTTAGGTTCATTTTCTAAAACATGTACAATTATTTTTCCTTGCTTAAAAACATCTACAACTTTTTGATTATTTATACTTCCAATATCATGTAATTGCCCTCCAGAAGTAGGATAAAATACAGTTTCATCTAATATAACTTTATTTCCAATTATTTTCAAAACTTTAGCCTTAAATTCACTCAATTTATAATCTTGATAGTACAAAGCTTTAGTCTCTTTTAATTCATCTAGATCTAAAACCTCTTCTCTTTTAGTTTGATGTTCCTGTACTTTAGTTTCATGCCTTGCTGCAACTAAACCATAAAAATTATCCGGAACTTTTATCTTTAATTCATTTGCAATCATCTCTGGAGCTATCCCATTACTATCATATAATTCAATTAATTTTTCAGTATCTATTTTTTGTTTCTCATTTACAATTTTATCAATTATACTTTTAGCTTTCTCTTTATTTATTTTATACTTATTTTTCTCAACATCTAATATTTTCTTAACTTCATCTAAATTTTCAGATAACTCAGGATATTGTTCTTTTAATTCTTTAGCATGTTCTTTACAAATTTCAAATAAATCAATCTTCCAATTATATATTTCAATAAAATCAAAACATCTTCTAGCTAATATCCTTAGATTATATCCGCCGCCAACATTAGAAGGTAAACCCCCATCATTTAAAGCAAATAATAAAGCTCTAGAATGTTCACCTATAGAATACAAAGCACTTAACGGTAATATTTTCTTCTTTAATTCTTCAACATCAATTCCAACATTTTTAGCAACTTCTTTCCAAGCCTTATCTAAATCTTCAACTTCATCAACATTTAAATAACCTGCATAAGGAATAAATTTAGCCATTAATTTTTCATCAGTTTTTAATCCTGAAATTTCATATAATGTCTTCATAACTTTAGGAAATGTCGCGTCATAAATTGTAGCAGAACCTTGAGAAAACCAAGCACATCTTTCCTGCCCCATTCCCATATCTAAAACTTTTATATTTAATTCTTTATTTCCTTCTTGAGTTTGTTCATACAACATATAAACTTGATTTCCAATTTCTAGACCTCTAGAGAAAAACTCTATACAGGGACCAAAATTTCCACCACCAGCCCAAGCATCTTCATGGAAAGTAATTTCGTTATTCAAAAGTCCTAAACCTTTTATTAACCATTGATGTATCTGCCCAAAAACTTTATTTTGATCCCAATCTTTAGGATCTACAAACATATGCTGTCCAATCATTACAAAACCAGTCATATGGCTTCCAGTAATTCCAACATTATCTATATCTCCAAACCTTAAACAAAATTGTGGAATAATTAATGGATTTGCAGGAGGCTTAACTTCTCCAGAAACTACAAATGGTTGAAAAGCAGCTATGCTGGCAATAGTAAAATCCATTGTAGGGTTCCATCTAGCAACTACCGGATATCTATTTACATGAGTATATCCAAACTCTTTAAACATTTTAGAAAATTCTTTGTAAACTTCAATGTAACTTAATTTATTTTTAGCAGGAGTATTTCCAATAAATCTAAAACCTCCAGAACATGAAGAATCTCCACAAACTTTCTGATCTTTATTTACACTCCAAAAGAATTTTTTACATTTAGAACATTGTTTTCTTTGAAATCCTTCTTTTCTTAAATATTCAACGGCATAATACTTCTCAGGATTCTTAGAAGCTATTTTCTTAAACTCTTTTTTTTGTTCTTTATCACTAAGCATTATTAGTTTGTTTAATATCCTTTATTTAATTCTTTCCATGAATAATTAATTGGTTTTCTTACTAACTTTTAAATATTTGAATAAGCTTTTCTTCAACATTTTTCATTTTACTTTCTTTTATTGAACCAATTTTATAAGAAATTATAGAGTTATCTGCAGTAAATAA
>CAYNBR010000016.1:0-19771 GCA_964395935.1 Candidatus Woesearchaeota archaeon | reverse complement strand
AGTTAAAATGAAGTTCTTTAATTTTGCAAAACCATTTTTAATTTTTTCTTTGACACCTATATTATTTAGTGCTGTAGAATTTGAATTTGCAGCTATATTTGTAGCTTTCTCTTTTGCATTAGTTATTTCAAAATTGAATTCTTTACTTGCTAATAATTCCCCATTTTGTAAGTTTACTGTTACAATTGAATTATATTTACCAAGTTGAACATTTACATCTGGAGCTACGTATAAGAATGCATTGTCACTTGCACCAGCATCTAAACTTAATTTTGTGGGATTAAGTTTTACGAAATTTGCTGCGTTGCCAGTTAAGAATAGACTATAATCTGCACGTCTTGTTCCAGTGTTTGTTATTGTAATTGGTATTGGAACGTTTGAATCATAATAAATAACTGCATTTGTGTATTCTGAATTTATTAAAGGTTTATAGCAGTCTTTTACGTCTACTACTTCTAATTTAAATTCTTGACCTGCATTTGCAACTACGCTGCTCTCATCGCCAGACTTTACGCCTATTTTTACGCTATAACTTTTTTTAGGAACATCTTGTGTAGGTACTGCTCTAATCACTATAGATTTTTCTTCTCCTGATTTAAGAGTAAATTGTGGAACACTATTGAATGACACCCAAGCAGGAGACTCTAAACCCATTTGGAATGTTTTTTGTATTTCTCCTATGTTCTTTACTGTAGCTTCAAAATCATTTGTAACACCTGTGCAAGCTTTGAATTCATTGTTTTTTAATTCTAAAGTTACGCCTGTACATTTTCTAACCTTAATGTCTACACTTGTAGATGCTTTTAAGTTTCCTTTTGTTGGAACTAAATCAACTTGAGCTTTGAAACTTCCTTCTACACCATAATTTGGAGCTATGAATAAATTTACAAATCTAACTTCTTTTGGTTGTAAACCTAGGTTATCTCTTTCTAATCTTACCCATTCTGGTGCTGTTAATTCTAAATTAAATTCATTATAAACTGAACCCTGATTTTCTACCCTTAATTGAACAATGTTTGTAGATCTATCGCACATATCATAAGATGTTTTCTCACTTTGAACACCAAATTTAAAATCGAAACAAGGGTTTACATTTAAATTTAAAGGTAAAGATGCTTCTGATTTCCCAGATGAAGATGACGCTAAAACATTAAAACCATATTTTCCAGAATCTGTTGGAGTATTAACGAAAACTATAACTTTTTTTGATTCACCTTTATTTAATATTGCTTGTTTATCGCTTAAACTAACTTTATTTTGTATTTCACCACTAGCACTTAAAGAGTAAGTTTCTTGATATTCTCCTTTATTAACTATGTTTACCTCATATCTTGAAATTTCTCCAGGGCAAACTGTGTTTGTTTGTGCTGTAGTTGTTAATGTTGAGCCATAACAATCTTTAACAATGATATTGTGGAGTACTGTGTCTGTATTAGAACCAGAAACAAAATTAATTTTTAAATCGTAAGTTCCTGCTTGAGTGTCTGTTCTTGGTGTTGCGTATGTAAATACTTCTTTTTCTTCTCCAGGTGCTAAAATTAGATTATTTGGAAGAACTGTACTCCAAGAAGATGCACCTCCAGATAAACTTACTGTATAAGATCTAACAACTGAATCAGTATTTTTAATTACGTCTTTAAATAAACCAGATTCTCTGGGACATAATGGACTAGCAGATTCGCTTGTTGTGTATTTAAAGCCATTAGCGGCTGAAACCATAGAACTAATTAATAAAAATATTATAAATAAAATAAAAATTTGTTTAAGTTTTTTCAATTCATTCACTCCCTTTAAACATTTAAAGTTTAGTAGTAAGTTTGGCCTTCAACAGGCTTATCTTCACTATCTTGAGTTAGTTTCTTGATAACAAGAACTATTCCCAATAATACTAAGATTCCTAGTAATACTACGAAACCGACAGCTAATACCTTTTTAAGTGTATCTGCTTGGCTTGCATTATTAGCAACTTCTAAACTTAAAGTCTTTTCAGCAACAACATTGTTGTTAGCATCTTTAACTCTAACTGTGAATGTTTTAGCACCTTCGAAATTTTCTGCTGGTGCAACGAAAACATTAACATCCTTAGCTGAGTTAGCTGGTACTGTTACTGATTGAGGATCAACTCTGAAAGCTGCCCAATCTGATGCACCAAGTACTTCAAAGCTTAAAGTTGAAGGGTTTTGACCCATGTTTGAAACTGAAAACTTATATTGAGCACCTTGACCAGATACTACTTTTTGAGCAGTTGTGTCAACATTGATACTCAATGGGTTTGTTACTGGCTGAACAACTGCTGCAGCTGTGCCTTTAACATGTATTACATAAGTTTTTTCTTTGAAATCATGTAATCTATTGTATTCTGTTCTTACAACAACTTGATAATCGCCTTCAGGTGTGTTTTCTGGTAATACTAATGCTAATTCATTTGTTGAAGCAGCAGTTCTTCTTGAACCAGAATCATCTGAGTTTAAATCTTGTTGTGTTACTAATCTATCAACATATTGGCTTGTTTGTAAGTTTAATGCTGGTATGCTTAAAGTAACTTTAACAGTGTCTTCTATATTATCGCCTAAATTTTCTACTCTTACTGTAGCAAATAAAGGTGTTCCTGCCTGAACGTTGTCAGAAGGATTGAATGAAACATCAAATACACTAACTAAGTTTCTTGTTTCTTCTACTCTTAATTTGAATGTTTTTCTTATACTATTATCATCGTCGTACATTTCTACATTTAATGTGTATGTATCACTAGATTCTAAGTCATAAGGTACATTTAATCTTAAAGTTCTGGAATCTCTTACTCCAGGTATTACTTCGAAAATATCACTTGCAGCTTGAACATCGCCATATTCATAACCACCTATATATACTCTAATTCTTGTATCATAAGCATCTTTATTTGTGCCCATAAATTGAACTTCTACTGGAACTACTGTTCCTCTCTGAACGTAAACTGGTGTTGAACCAGACATTTCTAAATCATTAACTTTAACTGAGTCAATTCTGAAATCAGCTCTAGTAGAACTAACTACTGGTAAATTAGCTTGGCCTGCAAAACCTGCAAACCTATTTGGTAATACAAATGCTTGCGCAAATACTGTACTAACTACTACTAAAAATAACATTACGAATGTAAAAATTTTAAATGCTTTCATATTTTATTTCCTCCAATGACACTACTATATAGTGTTAGCAATTGATAGTTATAGCTTCTTTATAAACTTTGCGGTGACAACACCAAGTTACTCTAAAAAGCTACTTTAAACTGCCAATAAGTAAGTGCCACGTCTCCTAAACCATTATCTACCCCTACTTTAGCTGAATATAATCCATTTTTAGTATTTTCTGGTATATGTATAGAAAGTTGTTTTAATACATTACTTCCAGGTGCAAGCCTTACACTTGACACTTGCATAGGAACATTTAAGTTTAATAAAGATAATTTTAAGTTTAAATTTTCATAAGAATTGCCTTCATTTCTTAAGTTTAATACTAGGAAAATATTATCTCCTGGATGATAAGTTGTTTTAAAATTTAAAGGAGTTATTCCTGCTACTTTGAAACTATGTAAAGTTGACCGTCTAACATTTAAACTTCCCTGCTTATCAAAATCTGCTCTATTTTGTCTCATTCCAGGCCTATCATTATCATCAGGCTCTTCTGGATTTGAGCTATCATAACTTCTAACATTTAATACTTTTGAAGTGCTATATTTAACATTATTAGAACTTGTAATTGTTAATGTAACTGTATATCTTCCTGGTTCATTGAATATATGTTCAACTAATGAGCCTGAAGCTGTTGAACCGTCGCCAAAATTCCATTGGTAATTAGTTATTCTACTATTTGTAACTGTGCTTAATGAAGCGTCAAATGAAATTGTGTCTAATACAAAAGGATTAAGATCACTTACTGTGAAACTTGGATGACCGACTCCTGGAGCACCAGGACCATTTACAGTAACTTTTATTGTTTTTATAGTAAAACCATTATCACTATCTCTTACACCCAAACTTACTGTATAAATTCCAGGAGTATTGAATATATGATCTGTTGTTAAATCATTTGTTCTTGCGGTATTATCTCCAAAGTCCCATACAAACTGCAATGCATTTCTTGGATCTTCTAAATCTGAGCTTCTTGAAGCATCAAATCTTACATTAGTATTAACATTAACAGTTCTATCGCTGCCAGAAATTACTGCACTAGGAAATTTATTTAAAATATTTAGGTTTATGTCTGTTCTTGCACCATCTAAAACTGCAATTAAATCATTTACACCTAAAACGTCGTCTGTTAAAGATACTGAATTAGATAATCTGTAATAATAAACTCCATTTAAAACATTAAATAATCCACTTCTCTGGCCATTAACAACTGAACCTTCCGGGGTGCTTCCAGTAAATGGAACTAAAGTAAATGTTCTTCCTGTATTTCTATTTTTTAATGTAACAGTTAAATCATTAACCCTATTTGGAACGTTTGCTCCTGTTGCGCTATTAAATACATGTAATCTGACAAATAAATTTCCACCTCTGATAATATCATTTGTTTCTGTTCTAAATTGATCTTTAAAAACTCTTGGAAATTCTATTACTAAATTAGAAGCTCCGGCTCTTTGATTTACTGTAACTAAAGCTGTATCTGCATCTGTTACACCTATATTATCTGTAACTGTTAAAGTAACCCTGAACGTTCCTGTTCTTGCATATAAATGATTAACAACCCGGCCTTCTTCTGCTGTGCCATCGCCAAAATTCCATTGATATCTAACAATTGTACCATCTGGATCTGTGCTAGCAGAGCCGTCGAATGTTACTAATTCACCAAAATTAACAGTTTGATCTGAACCAGCATCAGCTGTCGGAGCGTCATTTAACTTTACTGTGTCTGTTCCTATATTATTTCCTAAAAAATAAGCAGTGCAGGAAATTCTATCCCCCCATGAAGTTAATGAGTTTAGATAATGACTTCCTTGAGAATCTACAGATATTAAATTACTCTCTTGGATAACTCCATTTCTTCTCCATTCAAAAATTAAAGCTTCTTGACTTTGTACTTCTGAAACTGAGCATAATAAATTATTATTACTTAATGGATTATGAGGGGTAATTGTTACTGTAGGAACTGCAAATACATTTACTGCAAATAAGACAAACAATAAAGATATTAATAGTATTTTGAATTTCATGCTGAATCGATAATGAGTAACTTATTTATAAATTTATCGTTCTTTAACTACTTTTTAGTTGTTATTGTATCCTGATGAATAAAATTCTTGAGATTTTCCGTTCCTATCTGTATAGGATAATGACTGGAAATTAAACTTTACAAGCATTCTTTCTAATTCTCTTTCAATTTGTCTGCCTTGAATTTAATGATCTACTTTAGGTTTTACAGGCTTTTCTTGTGGACTCATATATTTCACTCCAGCAATAGTAATAAGTGCTCCAAATAATATACTTGCAAGTAAGCCATTGAAATCTTGTTTATGTGCCATTTAAGAAGTGAAAATATGAAATATATTTATTTCTTTTCTATTCCGAATCCGAAATTAATTTCCCTTCCTTCTATAGAAACATTTGGATTTAGATTGAATGCTTCTCCATTTATTACTTCTGGTAATTTTAATTGTGGTTTATATTCTGTAACTTTCAATTCTAAACAACCCCTCATTCCTATTGATCTTAAATGATTTATTGCTAACTCGTAGGCTTTTCCTGAGCATTCTGCTACAAAATGCAATGAACCATTTCTTTCTTTTACATAGGCAACTGCGACATAATCTATGGCATATAATTTGTAATCCATAATTTTAGTTTAAAATAATTTAATTAAAATATATTTATATAGTATAAACTCTAAGTTTTTTTATGAAAAAGTTATTATTTGGAACTGCTGGAATTCCTTGGAGCACTAAACCTAGGAATACTATTGAAGGTGTGAAGCAAATTAAAAAATTAAATTTACAATCTATGGAGATAGAGTTTGTTCATTCTGTAAACTTGAGTAAAGAAACTGCTCTTCTAGTAAATAAAACTGCTAAAGAAAATGAAGTAATATTAACTACACATGGGCAATATGCTATAAATTTAAATTCTGATGATAAAACTAAAATAGAAGCTTCTAAAAAAAGAATCTTAGATGCATGTAAGATTGCTAATTTAGCTGGGTCTTGGAGCATTTGTTATCATATGGCATACTATGGAAAAGGAGATAAAAATAAAGTTACTTCTGTTGTTGTTAATTCTGTTAAAGAGATCGTTAAACAATTACAAGATGAAGGAAATAAAATATGGTTAAGAGCTGAAACTGGTGGAAGGATTAGTCAATGGGGAGAACTAAACGAGTTGATCGAACTTAGCAAGGAGTGTGAGCAAGTATTACCTTGTATAGATTTTGCACATCATTACGCTAGATCTCTAGGTAAAGTAAATCGATATGAAGACTGGAAAGAAATACTTATACAATTAGAGAAGAATCTTGGTAGGGAATGTTTAGATAATATGCACATACATACTGAGGGAATTGCTTTTACTAAAAATGGAGAGAAGAATCATTTGAATTTAAATGAGTGTGACATTAATTATAAAGATTTAATTAGAGTTTGGAAAGAATTTAAAATTAAAGGTGTAGTTACTTGTGAATCTCCAAATATAGAAGAAGATGCTTTGTTGTTGAAGAAGACTTATGAAAAATTATAATTTATAAAACAAATATTTATAAGTTTAAAACTCTTAGTTATTATATGAATAGAGTTGTACATTTTGAAATACAAGCAGATGACCCTGAAGGATTTCAAATTACATTTTTTACAAAAACAGCTAATAAAAAATAAGTGGGGCTGCAGGGATTCGAACCCTGATCTAACGGTATCTTCATCAAAAGCGATATACCATTTGTTTAATCATTGCTTTTCAGCTCATCGCTCCATTAATTGGAGCCGTTAATTTTGGCCACCAAAAGATTCTAGCCTGGTTAAAGTACAGCCCCTTAGGTCTTCTTCAGACAATATTCTGATTGCTAAATTCTCTATATAAATATTCCTACCATCCTCTCTTTTCGGAAAATTTTCTTTATGGCATATAATTAAACCATTGTTTATATTTAGAGCTTTCATGTAACGGACAATTTGAACTATATGCATTCTATGAATATTATTTTTGCTTCTGAAATCTTTTATTTCTACTACATAGTCTATATTTCTATAAGTAAACACGCAGTCTGCTATACCTGAATTGGTTCTTACTTTTTCATCAACTTTTCCAAAATTCTTCAATATTCTAAAAATTCTTTTTTCAAATTTACTCCACCTTACGGATTTACCTGATTTTACCAAACCCTTCCAATTTTCTCTTCTTACATAGTTAATTCCAGCAGCATTGTAAGCTTTTTTAATACCTCCAAAAACCCTCTCTACATTCACTTGAGTCTTAAGACTAATATCTATTATGCCACATTCTGGGTTTTGTTTTATAAAACCTATTACATCTTGTTTTTGCTCTTCTCTATCCCTCTTTGATAAATTTTTAGATAATTTAACACCTGCATTATTGTAAGCTTCCTTCATACTTTTATATAATCTTTCTATTTTTAATTTAGTAGCTTTCTTAATATCTAAATATGTGCAAGTAGGGTTTTTTCTAATATAACCTTCTACAATTTGTCTTTTTTCATCTAAATTTAACATTATTTATATTTTAGAAATTTTAATTTATAAACTTTGGCCGGGCGCATGTCCAGTGTGTCCAGTGTGTCGCGAGCATTTGATACTATGTCATATATTTTGTAGAATATATCTTAAGTATTCTATTCTAAAGTTATTTAAACAAATTGAGATTGTTAATCCTATGAAGAAATTAATATGTTTTATTTTTTTAATCTTTTTAATATTTATTATTGGCTGTACTAATTTTAAAGAGAATAAAGTTTGTATAAAAGGAGAATGTTTTAATGTTGAATTAGCAAAAACAGATGTTGGAATAGAACAAGGATTAATGTTTAGAGATCAATTAGATATTGATAAGGGAATGTTGTTTATTTTTGATAAAGAAGATAATCATCCTTTCTGGATGAAGAATACTTTAATTCCTTTAGACTTAATATGGGTTAATAAAAATAAAGAAATTGTTTTTATTAGTAGGAATAATCAAGGATGTAATGAAAACTGTGAAGTAATTTATCCAAATGTAAATGCTAAATATGTTTTAGAGATAAATGCTAATATTTCTGATAATTTTAATTTAGGAGATAAAGTTGATATTAAATAAAAACATAGAGATAATAATTAAATTAATGAAAGAAGATTGTGAGAAATATGAAAATCCAATAGTTACAGAAATTTCAGATTTAACAAAAAGTCCTTTTAAAGTTTTAATTTCTTGTTTATTGAGTTTGAGAACTAAAGATCAAGTAACTGCATTAGCTTCTAAAAGATTATTTGAGGAAACAGATAGTCCTGAAAAATTAATTAAACTGGATGTTAAGGAAATTGAAAAGTTAATTTACCCTGTTGGATTTTATAAAAGAAAAGCTAGAAATTTAAAAGAAATTTGTAAAGTTTTAATTGAGAAATATAATTCTAAAGTTCCTGATACAGAAGAAGAATTATTGAAATTAAAAGGTGTTGGTAGGAAGACAATGGGGATTGTAATGTGTTATGCTTATGGGAAGAATAGTCATATACCTGTAGATTCACATGTTCATGAAGTTTCTAATAGATTAGGGTGGGTTAAGACTAAAAAACCAGAAGAAACTGAAATGGAATTGGTTAAGATAATAGACAAAAAACATTGGCATGACTTAAATGACTTATTTGTTAAATATGGCCAGAATGTTTGTGTACCTGTAAGTCCTTATTGTTCTAAATGTGTTGTTAATAAATATTGTAAAAGAATAAATGTGAAATATTCTAGATAGAATTATTCTCTTGCATATTCGCCTAAATTTCTTTTACCAAGTATTTTTGTTAATCTGGCAAGTTCATCATCATTACGATTTTCTAAAGCTGTATCAATTCTTTCATTTAGAGATTCCATATCTCTTCTTTTATATCCAATTTTTTCTAATGAAGAAGACCAGGCTAATAGGTGTGCTGTTTCTGAAAAGTCATCATAAAATATAGGCTCAGCCTGCAATAATCTGCTTCCAGGAGCTCTTCTCAATGTGAATAAAGGATAGGCACTTTTTACTGAATGATCCATTATTGTTTTGTATTCTATTGTCCCGAGTTTTTTCCCCTTTAATATTCCAGCTAATTTGGTTTCTTTATATATATAATCCCCTATAACACCTTTTCTAAATTCTATTACTTCTAATTTCCCAGAAGGATTGAAATAGACTACATATCCTGAAGTTAATTCATTTAATTTTCTTTCATGTGCATTAGTTTGGATATGTCTTCTTCTTTGTTCATGTGAATATGATTCTCTTGCCTGGTTACTGTAACCTGGATCAAATTTGAAGAACTCAAAATCTTCTCTGCTTTCTGTATGCGCTTTAGTTGGAGATTTTTTATGTTGAACGAACATCATAGCTATTCCCTTCTTGTATGCTTCATTTAATTTTTCCTCAATTAGACTAGCAGGTGTTAATTGATCAGTGCTTACTACTACTAAAAATTTATTTGTTTTGTCTCCCGGACTTAATTCTTTTTTTTCTGCATATAAGTTTCTTTTTGCTTGTGCATCTAATACTTTATCTTTAAATTTATAATTTGGATCTATAACTAAGAATTGTCCGGATTCTTCTAGTCTATCAGCTATCCATAATTTAGTTGATTTTAATAAATCTAATTCTTGCTGTTGAACTTTAGGTTCATCTGAAACTCTTGGTCCGAATAAATTTTGTTGTTGTGCCATACTAAATGGTATAATCGGTTCTTTATAAATTTTACTACTTATTAGTAATATTAAGCTCTGGAGGCAAGAAGCTTAATTTATAATATCTTTTTATGAATAGAGGTGTAAATGTTTTTATATTTTGAGAAAATTCTAGAGAGAAGTTAACTTCAATAAGTAAAAAAACTGAAATTCCTGTTTCGACTTTATTTGATATGTTGTAAGTTTTGAATGGTGAGTTTATAGTTAAAAACACCGTTTTACTTAATTTTCACAATTTAGGTTATACTACACAAGCCCAGTTGATTATAAAGATCGATAAAAGTGAGAAAAATGCCTTGAAAGAATTTCTATGCTTTCACAATAACATTAATACTGTTTATAAAATTAATAATGGATATGATTTTATTGCTGAATCAGTTCATAAAACTATTAGAGAGTTAGATAAGTTTATTGAATTCTTACATTCTAAGTTTAAAATTCAAGATATACAAATACACTATTTAGTTAATGAAGTTAAGAAAGAGGGGTTTGTTTTAAATTAGGTATTAAAAATGGAAGATAAATGTAATCTTTGTTGTAAGGAACTTGTAAGATATATTGAGAAATTGACCAAGATATGTGATAATTGTACTTATGGTAAAAATTAATTAATAAATATTTAAGATCAACTATGCTGCTGAGAAGTGATGGATTAGATTAATTCTTGGAATTTTTCCACAAATTCTTTAGCATTATTTTGTATTGTTTTCAGTGTTTCTTTGCTTATTTTTGTTTCTGTTCCGTATTGAAATCTTTCCCTTAATTTTATTATGCTTTCTTCTACATTTGGATCGATCATCTTGATGTATTTAAGGTCTAAGTCTATTTTCTTATTTATTATGAAGTACTCTACTGCTGCAATGCTGCATTCTTGATTTGTACTTTCATATCCTAACTTGTACAATAAGGCTAGTACTGCATGATACATTGCATAGAAAGATGAAGATACTGCCCAATCAGAATAACCTAGTTCTATGTTTGACTCTGTTACTTTCAGATTGTATACTGCTTTTTCTATGTGGTATTTGGCTTCTTTTAGATTTGGTTTTATTTCTTTTAATCCTCTTCCTCCTTCTTTGCCTTTCTTTAGGCACCACTCAAACTTGTTTTCAGCATGCATTTTTTATTATTTTTACAAAAGTTTCTTCTCCTTTTAGTATTATTCCACTTTTTATAATATCAATTATAGCTTTATTCTGGTTTTTTATATTTTCTATTAAATCTTCTTCTAATAAGATTAATGGATTTACTTTTTTTGTTCTTATCTTTGATATTTCCAGACAGAACTTGTTTATTTGTTTTACTTCTTCTTTACTTTTTATTAGAAATAATACGTCTACATCTTTTGCCTGTTCTTCTTTATATAAGATAGAACCAAATAAGATTATACACTTAGCGTTGAATTTTTCTATATCTTGAACGTAAACTTTTGCTATTTTATTTTCTTTCAATAGGTTATTTTTTTCTTCGATTAATATTAATTCTATTAACTTAACAGCTTCTTGACTTTTAAAGTTTAAATTATAATAACTTGCGTTTCCTAACTCTTTTATATTCACTACATTCCTTTCTTCTAAACTTTTTAATATCTTATGAGCACTTCCGACACTTAAATTTAAAGTTCTAGCTATCTGATTAATATTATACAATTCTCTATTCCTTAAAAGGAAGCCCAGTATTTTTGAAGTATTTTTCATATTCATTAAAAGTGAATGATTATTCAATAATAATGAATAATAAGTATATAAAGATTTCGCTATTTTAACCTTTAAAGGTCCATTAATGAGCCCCATTCCAAAACATAATTAAGTTTATATACTTAGAAACTAGTGCGTTAACTAACGCACTATTGCTTATGATTAAATTCTTCTAACAATCAACCAATAATCTATATTTCACTAAAGTTTTCATAAATTGTTAAATGTGTAAACTTTTATTTAAGATCAACTATGCTGCTTACTAATAGCAAATATTGTCCACAAATAGTAAAGTTTATATATAATGTGGACTATATTATAATATGGCATATGTTGATAAATTAAATTCTGGAAAGAAACATTTCTATTATTTAGGAAAAACTATAAGGTTAGGACCCAATAAATGGAAAAAAATACGTATAAAACTAGGCACTGAAAAACCAAGTCAGGAAATGATAGCAAAAAAACTTAAAGAATTAAAACTAGAAGAATACAAAATTTACAATGCAGATTATATAGATGCGAACAAACTAGAGATAATTGATGATTTCAAAGAAGTTTACAAAAATCACCTTAAAACATTACCAAAAACAGTTATAGAGAAAGAAGAATCAGATTTTGTTATAAGATTTACATATAATTCTAATGCAATAGAAGGAAATAGACTAACTCTTAGAGAAACTTACCTAGTAATAAAAGAAAAACAAATACCTTCAGGAGTTCCTGCAAAAGACTATAACGAAGCAATAAATGGAAGAGAATGTTTAGATTATTTAAAAAATTATAAAGGAAGATTAACAATTGAATTTATAGAAAAAATAAATGAAATATTGACAAAAAACACAGGAGTAATATATCCTGGAAGAATAAGATTCTTTCCTGTAAAAATAGAAGGAACAGACTTTGTACCTCCAGATGAGAAAGAAGTTCCAAAACTATTAAAAAATATGATAAAATTTTACTATGAAAATAAAAGAAAGATACATCCATTTGTTCTAGCTTGTTTACTACATGCACAATTTGTTGAAATACACCCATTCGAAGATGGAAACGGAAGAACAGGAAGAGCATTAATGAACTTTGTATTAATGAAGGCTAATTATCCTAAAATTTACATACCTGTAAAAAATAGACAACAATACTATGAATCAATAGATTTACATAATATAAAAAAATATAAAGAATATTGTAATAAAATTTTTGAAATTCTAGTTGAACAATTAGGAGGTAAATTGTCCACAAAATAGAATTGTTTTAATAAAATGTGGACAATTAATTTAAGTGACCAAAGCAGATGCATTTGAGGTGTGTTCTATTTTATTCTTATATTTCACTAAAGTTCTCATAAAATATTAAATGTTTAAACTTTTATTTAAAGTCAACGATGCTGCTGCAAGGTGGCAAGATTAACGAAATATTTATAACAAACTAAACCTTCTCCCGATCATGAAATTGTATGTCTGTCATTCTTGTGGACTTGATTATGAAACTGAGTTATACAAACCTTTAAGAAAATCCTTCAAAGAGCATGAACTATTTTTACCTCATGAAGGCAACAATTCTAAAATAAATACTCTCGATATAATTAAAAATTCGGATCTTATAATTGCTGAAGTATCACTCCCATCTACAGGGCAAGGAATAGAACTTGGTAGAGCAGAGGTTTTTGGAAAGAAAATACTTTGTATATTCAAAAAAGGTTCAAGTTATTCTGGAGCAATCAATTTTGTATCTAAGGACTTTATAGAATATAATAATAAAGATGATATGGTTGAGAAAATACAAGGTTTTATTTCAGCTTTAGACCAATAAAAAATAAAAAAGTTAAAGATAAGATGAATAATGAATTATGTGACTACAAAAATAAGAAAATGTAGGCACCTAGCCTTTTATTTAAGATCAACTATGCTGCTGAAGGGGGATGAATTTATTCCAGAAAAATTTAAATACAATAAAATTAATATGTTTATTGGTAAAAATGTTAGAAAAATTTTATTTTGAGACTTTCTTAATTGCATTTTCTGCGTTTATTGGTGCGTTCGTCTCTTATTTCATTGGTTGGACAATAGAAAGATCTAAAATAAATAATCAAAGAAAAATTATTTTCTTATTATCTCTGTTTATTTTCACAATGCTGGTGAGTGCGCTTGTTTTATTTTTAGTTATATATTTAATTGGTTGGCTTGCTATTTTTTAGTTTTATTAGATAGAGGGATATTATACGCAAATCCACCATTATTACCATTACAAAGGCAGGTTAATCTTTCATTTATATTATCTAAATTATATACATAACCCTTTCCGTAGAAATCCCCGCTATCTTCTTTATTTAATCCATTTTTACATACCTCTAAACACTTGTTTTCGTATCTTGAATTTTTAATATATTGAGGTAAATAATTAGAAACAAAAATAACAAAGATTAAAACTATTACACTTATTGCTATAATAAGATTTTTCCTATTATTGTGTTTAAAGCTATACTTTTCAGTATTTACATCTAAACTTAATTTTTTTCCTTGTCTAAGCGCTTGTCTAATAACTTTATTTTTTTTCTTATAGTCTTTATATTGTGACTTAAACTCATTTAATTTAGGATTAGCTTCCAAAACTTCTACATTTTTTGGGTATTCTTCATATTCTGTATAGCCATAAGGATATTTATCTTCAACCCTATATGCCTTTTCTTCTTTAATTATACTCGCTTTCTCTACTTTTTCAATTTCATCTAAGTTTGTATATAAAACGGTTTTATTATTGTGATAATCATTTTGAAGGGTTGTTTGTTCTTTAGGGATTATATTATTTAAGAATGAATCAATTTCAGAAGCATTAGCAAATTTCTTTCTTTTATTTTTTTGTTCTTGATGAATTAAATTGTGTTGTTCTTTTGTGCAAATATATAAGTTCTTAACAGAATTATTATTTTGATCGGTGTCTATATGGTGAACAACATACTCTGTGAAGGGCAAAGTGTATTTCTCCCTATATTTTAAATAAATGTTCCTATAAGCAATCTGCCTGTGTATTAAATCAGAATGAATATTTCCCCTCCCATAACCCTTTTCGTCTATTCTATCCATAATTTTTTAAAGATTATTAAATTTATAAAACTGTTTAAAATAATAGAACACACACTTTTTACATCTGTCCCCATTTAGACGCTTCACTTTTAGCATAACGCCTACTTTCAATTTCACAAGAATTTAGAGTGAGACACACACATTTAGTTAGTATCCTAGTTTCGGCGCTACATTTTTAGTTCAACGCCCATGCTTAAAATTCCATAGAACACACAGAGAAATATGAGCGCCGCGACCCGGATTTGAACCGGGATACCCGTGAGGGTCTAGCTAACAAGGTACATTTCCAGGTTCACCATAATTAATATTATTCTAGTGCCATACCGGATTAGGCGATCGCGGCATCTAAAAAATTAGAATTTTTACAATTTAAAAAGATTACGTATAGAAAAAATAAATGGACAAAAGAAAATTAAGCATTAAATCTATGCCTTGGTTTATCATCGGATCTACGATCTCTATCTCTAGATCCAAATCTTCCAGAGCTTGATCCTCTGCTATTTCCAAATCTTCCTCTTCCACCACTTCTGTCTCTATCGTTTCCGTAATGGAATCTTTTTCCAGCATCAAACATAATTCTTGCGAATTCTTCTCTAGGAAGCTTTTCAACTTTTACAGGATATCTTCTTAGAACAGCAGAAAAGTTATCATGATCGCTCTGCCCAAGTAAAGTTATAGCTTTTCCAGATTCACCTGCTCTTGCAGTTCTTCCAACTTGGTGGATATATTCCTCTGGATTTCTTGGAACATCGTAATTAAATACGTGAGATACATTTTTTATATCTAATCCTCTAGCAGCCACAGCTGTAGCAACTAAAATATGTGGTTTACCTTTATGGAATCCTTCTAAAACCTTTAATCTTCCATGCTGGGATAAACCCCCATGAATTGCGTGTGCGTCTATATTATTTTTTTGCAAGTTTTTAGCAACTAAATCTGCATTTCTTCTTGTTGAACAGAATATCATCGCCAATTTTGGATTCTCTTTGTTAATTAAATGAACTAACATTGAAAACTTTTCCTTCATATCAATATCATAATAATATTGGTTTAGTAAAGCTTCGTTTACATGCATAGCTGATTTCATTACAACTGGGTTTCTCATGTGTCTGTCTCTTAACATTGCAATTTCATTTGAGATTGTTGCTCCAAATAACAAAGTTTGTCTTATTTTTGGTGTTTTTGCTAGAATTTCTTCTACATCTTCAATAAAACCCATTGAAGCCATTTTATCTGCTTCATCTAAAACTACAATTTTAACTTTTGATAGGTTTAATGAGTTTCTGTTTAAATGATCTAATAATCTTCCTGGTGTACCAACAACTATGTCTGCTCTTCTTAGATCATCAGTTTGTGGTCCTAAAGATACTCCGCCGTAAACTATTACAATATTTGGTTTTAAGTACTTAGTAAATTTCCTAATTTCTTTTCCTACTTGTTCTGCTAATTCCCTTACTGGAACTACAATTAAAGCTTGAATGCCTTGACCAATAACTATTTTATCCATTAATGGCAGGCCAAATGCGAAAGTTTTACCAGAACCTGTTTTGGATACACCTATTACATCTAAACCTTTTTTAATTTCCGGGATTACTTTTTCCTGAATATCAGTAGGCTCAGTAATCTCCATTTCTGTTAATGCCTTTACTATTTCTTCTTTGATTTTTAATTCTTTAAAATCCATTTTATTTTTCTCCTTAAGATAATGCGTAAATAGTTATATTGAACTATCAAGAAATATTAATTAGAATAAGCGTTTAGTTAAAAACACTAAAGCTAAACATATTTCTTAGCCATCTTTATGTAATTATGTAAATAGTGGGAGTTTATAAGATTAACTCAGCCCATAAATAATACATTATTCAGACTTTTAAAGTGTTTATCTCCAGAAATAACTTTACAGTTTAATTCTTTTTGTTTTGTTAAGATCATTGCATCTATTAAACCAAAAGTTTTCTGTGTTTTTCTTTGTTCAAATTTTTCTTCTGCAGCATCTATCCAATTATATTCTGTTATAGTTAAAATATTTGAATTTGCTTTTACTATTTTGAATAATTTATCAAAGTCCTTTGTTTCTCTTAAGCACCAACCTTTTATTTCAGCTAAACAGCATTCTACTATGAAAAACTTATTTTTCTCATCTAGGAATAATTTTTTTAATATTTCTCCTTTTTTAGAACCTACAAAATATTCAATCCATGCATAAGTGTCTATAATATAAATCATTTTTTAAAATTCTTCATGTTCTTCATCTTCTTTAAAGGATTTTCCACCTTTACATATTCCAAAGCCATCTATAGTCTCTTTTTTTATTATTTCTATTTCAACTTTATCGCCTTTTTCTAAACCTAATTCTTTTAATTCTTCAATAGGTATTATAACACCGATTGAATTACCCCATTCCTTAAGTTCGACTTCTACCATGTTTAAACATTAAGTATAACTAGTTTATATAGTTTTAGTTTATTTATTTTAATTATAAAGTAGTAACAAATTCGCAAGTCTTATAAAATCTTACTTTATCCTACTTTGTATGAAAACTAAGATTAGTATATCCATAGATAAGTCTACATTAAAAGATATAGAAGATTTATTAGAAGAAGGAATATTTAGAAATAAAAGTCATGTTATTGAGTATTCTATTAAGAAATTTTTAGAGAGTAAGAAATGAGCAATTTAGTTAAAAGACTGAAAAATGAAAAGTGATATGACACGAACTGAAAGAAAATATTTTATGGAAGGTTATAAAATCTAGAATATTTTAACCCAATTCAGAAGGGGCTTTAGGAGAACCTCTAATGTTTATTATCATGGCTCTTTCATTTTTAGCTGGATAAATACAATAAGTCATTTGAGTTTTCCATTTAGAATTTATTTCTTTAAATATTTTAGATAAGTTTTGAAAATCTAATTCTGTGAAGTGCATTACTCCAAGATTTAAATCAAACTCATATTTTGTTGGTTTGCCTCTGTGAAATTTTATAGGAATTCTACCATATAGTTTGTATTCTAAATTTTTAAATTTACTTAGAACTTCTTTTAATAATAATTTACTTTCAAATGGTTCTAGAGGATCGAAAGTTTTCATAAGTCTATCCATAAATAATCTTCTTTTACAGTTACTTTGTAAGATTTAACGTCTTTCATAGCTGGAGGAGCTTTTACTTTTCCAGTTTTGATATCAAATTTAGAACCATGCCATGGGCAAGTTATAGTTAAACCGTTTAAATTGCCTTCACATAGTGGACCATTAGCATGCGTACATAAGTTATCAATACAATAAAACTTATCTTTTATTTTGAATAAAGCTAATTCTTTACCTTTAATTTTAATACAAGATTTATCTTTAATATCATTAACTTTCCCTACTTTTTCCATAATAGAAATGGTTAAGATAGGTTTATAAATTTTTTTGTTATGTTTTAAATTATGGCTGAACAAGACATTAAAAGAAATTTTGAGTTTCTTTATTACGGAAGAGACAGGCACATTTCTCCAGATTATGGTATTTTAGATAAACCATTAAATACATTAAAAGAATTAGGCGGTGTTGAGAGAGTTGTCGTTCAAGAAGAAGAATGGGATAAACTTACAAATGGACAGAGAGGCGCTTCTTTTGATTTTAGACTTATAGCATTTCAAGGTCATGCTATCAAAGCTTACTTTACAAGGGAAGAGAGACCAGATCATCCAGAAAACCCCCGCTACTTAACTAGAATAAGATTGGCAAATTATGAACTTACTGATGAATTCACTAATTTGGTTTCTAGAATATTAACAGATATCCCAAGATCAGATTAATTTTTTAATAAGTTTATGTTTAAATTTAGCCCATTAATTCAAATCTTTTTTTTAATAATTTATACATTGGTTTAAATTTATGAGATTTACCTTTACATTCTGGACATTCTTCTGGAGGTTCTTCACCTTCTATAACATACTTGCATACTGTACATTTCCATTTATTGCTCATTTTAATAATTCTATTATTTTTTTTAGTTTTGTTATTACTGATTTAATATCTTCTCTTCTTTTTTCTAGATAATCTTCTGACAGAAACATTCCTTCATAATAGATCTTGTTTCTTTTTTCTCTCATATCTTCGATAGTTTGTATTTCGTGTTGTTTGAATTCTTTATATTTTATTGTTATATATTCTATTAATCTCTTATGAGCTCCATCTCCTTCTGTTTTATAACCGTTCAACAATGCTACTGCAGTCATTAGTTCTTTTATCACATCGTAATAATCTTTTGTTGTTAATGTTACAAATTCTTTAACGTCTACTCTTTGTATTCTTTCTATTGTCATTTCAGCAATTTTTAATATATGTTTTGCCTTTTCCTTATTTGGTGTTACTCTTATTAATCCTTCCATTTTAAAACACTCTTAAATATCCTTTTAAGATTATCCCGTTTAGTATATTATTTTTTAATTCCCCAGCAATTTTACCAAAATTTTCTTCATATAAAATATTTATTTTTCTTTTTAATAATTTTTCGTACTTTCCTAAATTTAATTCTTTTGTTTTGGAATCCACAAAAAAGTCTATATCACTTTGTTCTGTGTCTTCTCCTATTGATGCTGAACCAAATAGTATTATTACTTTAGGTGAACAAGTATCATAAATATAATCAATGAGTTTACTACCATATAACCTTAACAGCATATTTATTTTCTTATATATTTTAAATTTTGTATTATCTCTATTTGCTATGTATGTTGGATATATTCCTTTGTTTTCTCTGATTATAAATTCTTCTTTAATTAAAGCTTTAAGGTGATTTATTACTGCTGGCTGTGTTATTTTTGTATTTCTTGATATTTCTCTCATTTGGAAGTTCTTTCTAGGGCAATCAAAGAACTCTTGTAAAATCCTATATCTGGTATATTCTTGTAGCATATGATATAAATATATAGCAAGTGGTATATAAATATTTCTATTTTTGTGCATTGTTGCGTTATCGGGACTTTTGTAATAAAATTATTAAGAAATGACTCCCTTTGTTAGAGTTAAGGATTTAACTAAATTAGATCCTTGTGTAATTGAAGAGATTTATATAGATGAAAAGTTCTTATCTTACAATGTATATTTCGATCCAAAAATTAA
>CAYNBR010000015.1:0-20794 GCA_964395935.1 Candidatus Woesearchaeota archaeon | reverse complement strand
ATAAATATTGTAGATGATGCTACTGTTTCTGGATATTCTTGTACTAGGCCTTATGATGATGAAGGAATGGCTAGTCAATAAAATGTTATCATTGATAAAGGGGTATTAAAAGGATTTTTGTATGATAGTTATAATGCTTATTATGTAAAAAAAAAAAGTACTAGTAATTGTGTAAGAGGATATAATTCTACTCCTAGTATTTGTATAAGTAATTTAATAATTAATAAAGGAAATTCTAAAGATATATTTAAAGAAATAAAAGAAGGAGTTTTTATTAGAAATTTAATCGGGGCACATACAATGGATGCTACAACTGGTGATTTTTCTTTAGGGATAGCTGAAGGACATTATGTTAAGAATGGGGAAATTGAACCTATTAAGGATGCAATGATTGCTGGAAATTTCTTTAAATTAATGAAAGATATAAAAGTTATGTCTAATAAATTAGAACATAATGCTGGATATTATTCCCCGATGGTTTTATTTAATGATATTAAGGTTATTGGAAAATAGAATTATAAATTTAGTCTTTGTATAAATGGATAATATTGTCTTTCTTGAACTCTTTTTAGATATTCTTTGAATCTTTGGTCTATATCAAAGCCTTCTTCGTCTGCAACTAATTTAGACATTACTAAACCTATAATTGGTTCTCTAGCTTTTCTATGTCCTGCTGGAAACTTTCCCCATAAATCCCACCAATCAAATTCATAATAATCTTTGAAAAGAGCAACTACGCCATCAACCATAGGACTAGAAGAAGCATAGAAACTCTTACCTTTTTTGTTTGCTTCTATAGATTCTTGGATACAATTTCTTAAATACAAAACTTCAGATAGAGTACATTCTAGACCAAATCCTTCTTTTAAATGATGAACTGCTTCTTGAAGCTCTTTGGTTAAATCATACTTTACATGCCTTGTCATAAAAAAATTATTTCAGTAATACTTATAAGGCTGATTATTTCTAAAAGAATATATGAAACAAGCAATACTAATTAGAAAGGATCTAAAGCTTCCGGCAGGCAAAGCAATTTCTCAGGGAAGTCATGCATCTGTAGAAGCAGTATTAAGAAGCGACAAAGATAAAGTTGCTAAATGGAGAAATAATGGAATGACTAAGGTTGTTTTGAAAGTCAAAGATTTAGAAGAATTGCGGCATTATAATCAATTAGCTAAAGATTCTGGATTAGTAACTGCTTTAATAACTGATGCTGGAAGAACTACTGTAGAACCTGGAACCATAACTTGTTTAGCTATTGGACCTGAGGAAGAAAATAAACTGGATAAAATTATTAAAGATTTAAAATTGTACTAATGGTATCTCCTTATTTTTATTTTGCTAGTTCTTAATAATTTTATTCCATCATCATTTCCATAGGGGTATAAATAATAAACCGTTTTAATCTTACTTTTGGCTATTCTTTCAGCACAAGAAATACATGGGGGAATTAGAATATATAATTGACAATTTTCTAAATTTATTTTATTTTTTATGGCTTGTCTTATTGCAATACTTTCAGCATGTAACTCTGTTTTTGTATTTCCAGCCTTTACTAAAATTTTATTATTCTTCATAATTATTGCAGATATTTTGCCAACTTTTGCTTGACTTTGTTCTGCTAAAGAATGTAATTCTTTTTTAATATGGTCTTTAAATTTTAAATTTGGTTTTTCTAATATTCTTTTTATTATTTTACTTGTACTTTCCATCTTTTTACCTGTAATAAATACTATGTTTATATCTGGAAATATTTTTGCAATATCTTTAGCCCTTCTTTTTCTGTAAGTTAAGTTTTCTTTATAAAAAATTAAGTGTTTTGGTTTTATTGCTTCTAAATATCCGTCGTAGTGTGACGGTTTATCTAAAATAATAACATAATCAACAAAATCCAATGAAGAAATTATTTCTGCTCTGTAATTATGTTGGATTATGGGTCTAGTTAAACCTTTTCTTACTGAAACCATTTTATCTGTCTGTACAATAACTACAAGTGGTTTGCTATATTTACTGGCAGATCTTAGATATCTTAAATGGCCAATGTGAAATAAGTCAAAGACACCACCAACTAGTGTGCATGTATTTGGTTTTATTAGATTATTTATCTCTCTTAATTTTATTATTTTACCCATATAAATTTTAAAGAATCAAAAATTATTTAAACTTAACTTTATGTTTCTATCTTTACTTTTATATTTTTAGCAAATATTTCTATCCATTTAGTGTCTTCATCTATTGAAACTGTAGATTCTAAAATTTCAAAATCATTTTCTTTCAGTAAATTTCCCAATTCTTCTTTTGTATAAAATGCGTGAAAAATTTGACCATTATATCTTTCTCTAAAAATTAATCCTTCACCCTCACCTTCTTTTACTGCGATATATAATATTCCATCAGGATTTAATATTTTATGAAGATCTTT
The DNA here is from genome assembly GCA_964395935.1 of Candidatus Woesearchaeota archaeon. Classification (GTDB taxonomy): domain Archaea; phylum Nanobdellota; class Nanobdellia; order SCGC-AAA011-G17; family GW2011-AR18; genus CAYNBR01. Next base: position 18,372 of record CAYNBR010000015.1, on the reverse strand, counting down.
AATTAATTTTTTTCCATCTTCTTTTGAAACATTTTGTAAACTTGCCATTGACCAAATACCTGAAAATTCATTCTCTTTAAATGTCATGTTAAGCATATTCATTTTTATTACATCTACATTCAATTTTTTTGCTTCTTCAATCATTCCATCAGATAAGTCTATAGAAACAACATTTAAGCCAGATTCTTTGAAATAAGCAGAGTCTCTCCCTGGACCGCAACCAAGATCCAAGACTTTGCCTTTTTCAGATAATAAAGAAATAAACTTTTCAAGCTGAAACTGTAGTAATTTTTCTGAATTATAATTTGAATAGATACTTGCTACTTTATTGTACGTTTCAATTGTTTTTATCGTGTTTTCTTTATTGTTACCTTGTATATCCATTGATATATTACATTATAAAGAGGTTTAAAAGCATTTTGGCTATAATCTACATATTTTAGGAATTTATTCTGATTTTTAGAAATAGAAAGTTTTATATTTATATTTCAAGAAAATTAATACATGAAATATTTGTTTTTATTCATAATTGGTTTATTCATAATTGGTTTATTAATCTTATCTGCCTGCCAGTCTAAAGATATAACTAATACTCCAGTAGTTGTTAATAATCCTTGTGAAGATAATAATGCATGCACTATCGATACTAAGACTGCTGATGGTGAGTGTAATTATGCGATAATAGACAATTGCTGCGGTAATAAAGTATGTGAATTAAATGAAGGATGCAATACATTAAGTAAAACTACTGGTTGTGCAAAAGATTGTGAAATGTGTCCAGCTGAAGTTAAAACTAAATTTGTTGGTTGTTCTGGAAATTGTGTTGTTGCACCAGATTCTGTTAAAATCAAAGGAGATTCTATATTAACTTTTGAAGTTGCTAATGTCGGGGAGAAACCAGTTACAATTGATTCTGAATTTTCATGTTCTAAAATTGCAGAGGGTACAGGTAAAGTATATTTAACTTATTATGGTTTAAATGATCAATCTTTCATACAAAGGGGGAATAATAATCATGTTGTATTGTCTGGGAAGACTAGTTCAAATTTCTCAGTTAATATTAATGGGGATCCTACAGTACCTATAATTTTGCAATGTGATGCTATATTTAAAGATGGAAAGAAGAAATACTTAGAAAGTATATTTCTAAGATTAGAACGTTAATATTTAAATATTATCTCTAATTTTTATTTCTATGAATAAAATAGAAAAAACTTATAAAATCTTATTTAATGAATATGGAGAACAAGGCTGGTGGCCAATACGTAATGTCTATGCGGCAAGAGACAAACTGACAAATGAAGAAAGATTTGAAATTATTTTAGGGGCAATATTAACCCAAAATACTTCCTGGAATAATGTTAAAAAGGCCTTAGATAAACTAAGCGAAAATAATGCATTAAATATAAAATCTATAAGAAAATTACCATTAAAAAACCTGGCTTTGTTAATTAAATCTTCAGGTTATCACAATCAAAAAGCTAAGAAACTTAAAGAACTTGTTAAATTTTTATATTCTAATAAATCAATTAATAGAGTGAATTTACTCTCAGTTTGGGGGATCGGAAATGAGACTGCAGATTCTATCCTATTATATGCTTATAATCTTCCTTATTTTGTAATCGATTCTTATACTAAAAGAATTTTCTCAAGGATTGGTTTGTGTGAAAAAGATGTAAGTTATGATAAGCTGCAGAAATTATTTTACGATAATCTAGAAAACAATCCAGAATTATTTAATGAATATCATGCCTTGATTGTAGAACATGCGAAAAGATTTTGCAGGAAGAAACCAGAATGTAGTAATTGTGTGTTAAAAAATAATTGTAACTATTTTAAAATTTCTAGAAAGACTTATTAATAAAAATGCCTTTGCTTAAAATATGCTCTGGTTTACAAATAAGGTAAATAGAATTATTTCTGAAATTAATTCCCAAGATATTGCTTTTTTATTTACAAGTTTAATTGAAATTAATAGGCAGAAAAGATCAAAATTAAAAGCTCAAGTTGCTTTGAAATGTTTAATTTCACATAAATCTTTCGGGAGATATATGTTTGAACTTTATTTAATGGAGAGGACTAATAAACTAAGATGCGTAGCTATATCTGGTGTATTAAAAGAAATATATAATCTTTATTATGGGAGGGCGGTTTTGCATGATTCCAGGATATATTCTGTTTTTTATTCCAAAAAAATATTTTTTGATAAGAATTTTGATAATGAAAAAGGAAGAAGAAGCGAATTATTAAAAAAAATTAATGCACAATCTTCTCTTTTACTGCCTATAGCAAATTTTGGAGATCTTGTTGTTAATAAACTTGATAAAAATAACTTTAATGATTATGAAATTTTATTACTTAAAAATTTTGTATATGAAGTTATTGGGCCGTCACTGGAATTAGCTTTAGACAATGAAAAGAATTTTAATTCTGCAATTAGGGATCCTTTGACTGGTTTATATAACCATGGATATTTTATGTCGCAGATCGAGAGAGAAATAAATAATGCTAAAAGGGGAAAATATAAAATAAGCTTGATTATGATTGACGTCGATTATTTCAAACATTATAATGATTTAAACGGCCATCCTAAAGGTGATCAAGTTTTGATTAGCATTGCAAATTTATTAAAGCACAATACAAGAAATGGGGATATAGCTGCTAGATATGGCGGGGAAGAGTTTGTTGTTATTCTTTATAATACAAATATTAAACTTGCAGCAGAGAAGGCTGAAAGACTTAGAAAGACAATTGCTGATTATAATTTTTATAAAAAGGAAATGCAGCCTAATGGAAATTTAACTATAAGCCTAGGAGTAGCTAACTTTCCTTCGGATGCTGATGAAAGTAAAGAATTAATAGAGAAAGCTGATAAGGCGTTATATTTTAGCAAAAATTCTGGTAAAAATAGAGTTAGTGTTTACGGAAAAGAGGTGAAGTAAACTTTAAATATAAAGAGAAAGGAATGATTTTATGGCTAAAAAAGATTTTTATGATGTAATTATAGTTGGTTCTGGACCTGCAGGATTAACTGCTTCTATATATGCTGTTAGGGCTAATTTGAAAGTTTTAGTTATTGGCGGCAGGAATCCAGGTGGGCAGTTAATGTTAACTACAGATGTAGATGATTTTCCAGGATTTGGAAAAATACAAGGACCAGAGTTAATGAAGAAAATGAGAGAACATGCTTTATCTTTGAATGCTGAGATTATAGATGAAGATGTTACTTCTGTTAATTTTAAAAAACAACCGTTTAAGTTATTTGTAGACAAAAAAGAGTTTGAAGCTAAGGCTGTAATAATTGCTACTGGTGCTTCTGCTAGATGGTTAGGAATTGAATCTGAGAAAAGATTATCTGGAAAAGGAGTGAGTGCGTGCGCAGTCTGTGATGGCTTTTTTTTCCGTAATAAAGAAGTTTCTGTAATTGGCGGTGGAGATACAGCATTAAGAGAAGCTTTGTATTTGGCTAAGATTTGTAAAAGTGTGACTATAATTCACAGGAGAGATGAATTAAGAGCACAAAAAGTATTACAATCTGCTGCTTTTGATACTAAAAATATTAAATTTATTTGGGATGCTGAAGTTGTTGAGTTTATTGGAGGAAATAAATTAGAGAAATTAAAATTAAAGAATATTAAGAATAATAAAATCACAGAAATTTCAATGGATGGATCTTTTGTTGCTATTGGGCATACACCAAATAATAAATTCTTAGGTAAAAAAGTAGAGTTAGATAGTCATGGTTATATTGTTGTTTATGATAATGTTAAGACTTCTGTTGAAGGAATATTTGCAGCTGGAGATATACATGATTATAGATATCAACAGGCTGTTACTGCAGCTGGTGCCGGCTGTATGGCTGCTTTAGATGCGAATGAATTTATTGAAGGATTGAAGAGAAAGAAAAAATGAATAATTTGAGAGAAATTTAATAATCTTAAATATGATTTAGAGTAATATTTATAAATAGAAATTTTCATTGTTAATAAAAATGGTAGAAATTTACAAAATATATACTACGGAACAATTCGATAAAGATTTTGAGAAATTAGATAATTCATTACAAGAGCAAATTGATAAAGAAATAGAACAACTAAAAAGTAATCCATATGTTGGTAAACCCTTGGGTTATAAATTTTTTAGAGAAAAGAAAGTTAAGAATCATAGAATTTATTATTTGATTTATGAGGAATATGTTGTGGTTTTCGTTATAGCTTTAAGTGATAAAAAGAACCAACAGGAAGTTATAAACAAAATAAAACATTTAATACCGCTATACAAAGATGAAATAAAGAATAAACTTAATTTGTAATTTTTTTCTTCCAAGGTTTTATTTTGCCTTCCCTTATGTCTTCTAGCCCTTTAACTAATTTAATTAGTAAACTATCAGTTAATTCTGCACGTTCTTTGAGTTCTTTGTACTCTGATCTTGAGATTGTTACGGTTTCCATGTCATAATATATTATTATACATTTATATAATTTACCTTTATATTCTTATACTAAATTCTAGAAAAAATTTAATGAGAACAACCACCGGAGCCACAGCCGCCACTTCCGCAGCCTCCTGATCCGCATCCGCCAGAACCACAACTAGATTCTTTTACTTCTGCTTCTATTTTAAAACCAGCCCCATGCTTATCTTCTACAAAATCAATTTTAAGATCAGAAATAGAACTTAATGCCATTTCATCAACGAAAATTTTAACTCCATTACTTTCAATAGTTGTTTCATTTGGTCTTGGAGAATCTGCAAACTCTAAAGCGTATTGAACACCACCACAACAGCCTCCACTTTCTGAAATTCCCAATCTTAGGGCTGAACTTTCTTTATTATCTCCTTTCATAAACTCTTTTAGTTTAGAAACTGCTTTAGCTGTAATTGTTAATTTTTCTTGTGTTTTAGTTTGTGTTTCCATAATAATTTATAGAAGTTAATGTTAATAAAGCTTTTTATCTTATAATTTTACCTGCTTCTTGTAAATAATGTCTTACTTTTTGTACATTTAAAATATCATCGCCATAAGCTAGAGTTATTTTATCTCTAACTCCCGATTCAGCATCTATGCAAAAATCTTGATCTAAAGTTCTTTTTGTTATTTCAGTCACTTTATTTCTTACATTTTCTCCAGATAAACCTCCTGCAAAGCCTATTGTTAAATATGGAAATCTTTCTCTTAATTTATGGTTTAAAAATAATGAATGTCCTAGTTGAAATTCTAAACCTGCACCGCCAGATGGATCAATTAAAACATAAGCAATATTATCTTCATATCTTGCAACCTTATCTAATATTTCTTCATATGATCTAAATTCCATTGCTCTTGCTGATAATTGTAAAATTACTTGTAATTTTGGAAATCTTCTTTTCATTAATTGAACTTCTTGAACATTTGGCCAGACTACATTTAATTGAATAAATTTGCATAAATCATAATTTGGATCAAAAACTCTACTTACTTGGTCTGCTAGTGTCTCATGTTCTCTTGAATTATAGTGAATCATTGGGAATGTGTCGGATTTAGCTCTTTCTAATAAACCTGGTAAATCTGCAAATTTAGGATATCTTCTGTTTCCAGGTTCTCCAGATAAAGTTTTATATGAAACTAGAAAACCTAACATAGGAACATGAGGAGAAGACATTGTATAACCTGCAGCTTGGAATTCTTTTACACAAAATTCAACTTCTTCAGTTGTTGTTGGACCTGTAATTCCCACATATGGCTGTGCTTTCATATTTTTGATTAATTGTGAAGGCTTATAAATTTTTTTATATTGTCTTTCATTATAATGGGTTTAGAATTAAGACAAGGATTGAAAGTTGAATTAAAACAAGCATTACCTAGTTCTGGTAACGTTATGTTACGTTTATCTCCTTTAGAATTGGAATTATTATTTGATGGAAAGATTGAACTTAGAAAGCAAGATTTTCATAGTTATGGGGAAAGTCATGGAAGGCCTATTGTGTGGAATCAGAATTTCTTTGATGCTTGTAAAACTGTTAGGGATAAAGTAGAAAGAAAAACTTATTTGGAGAGGCCGCAAATTTTTGTTGAGAAGAGTGAGGTTGGTTATTCTGCAGTTTATAATTCTGAATTCGATGAAGGTTTGAGAAAAAAGGTGAGTGAATATAATAAAAGAAGTCATGAAGAAAATAAAATCAATTTACAAAAGTTTGTAAAGCAAAGAAGATGGACTATTGAACAACAGCTTAAAATTGTTAAATATTTATGTGAAAAGCAAGATAAGTATTTACAATCTAATAATCCTTTTGATATGGGAGAAATAAATCAAGAGAATGTTGCTACTTATTTAGAATATTCTGTTTCAAGTATTTCTAGTTTAGTCAGAAATTTAACTATGCAGCTTCAAGGTGGGAGAAGTTTGTATGTAGAAGATTTAATGCCTAGTAATCGTTTAACCCAGATTAGAGGAGTTTATGTGTTAAGGCAATTACAACAAGATCATAACTTTTATGAAAATGGAGAATGGAAATTTTCAGATTTTAGACTATTACCTGTTTTAAAACAGAGATTTGGATTAGAAGTTAAAAGAAGAACTTTAACTAAATATAAGGCTTTATTATAAATTTAATATAGTAGATTTAATTCTAGTCATTGCTTCTATAGAATATCTAATGCCTTGTGTACCTAATCCAGAATTTTTTATACATGGGAATGGGAAATTATCTGGACCACGATCACTTTTTCCATTAATTTGTACAGTTCCTACATTTAATTTTTCTGCTATATGCAATGCTTTATTCATATTTTTCGTAAATATGCAAGCTTCTAAACCATATTCAGAATCATTTGTAATTTTTATTGCTTCGTCTTCATCTTTAGCTCTTATTATAACTGCTACTGGGCCAAATTGTTCTTCGTAATATAATCTACATTTATTAGTTACATGGTCAAAAATTGTAGGACCAAATAAATTTCCTTTTCTAAATTTACACATTAATTGTTTTGCTTTATTTTTATTTGCATCATCTATTAATTCTTGGATATAATCTGCTGCTTTTATATTTATTAATGGACAGATATTACAATCATCTTCTGGTTTTCCAAAAGTTAATTTATCTGTCTCTTTTACAAATTTATCTACAAATTTATCTGCTATTGAATTTACTAAAATAATTCTTTTTATTGCTGTACATCTTTGTCCAGAATAGGAAAAAGTTCCTTGAACACATTCTTTTACTGCTAACTCTAAATCTGCATCCTCTAGAATAATAGCTGCGTCTTTTCCACCTAGTTCCATTAGTAATGGTTTTATGTTTGCTAGAGAAGCAATATGTTTCCCAACACTAGTAGAACCTGTAAATGCAATCATGTCTACTTCTTTATGCTGCACTAAATAATCTCCAATTTCAGAACTATTTCCTGTTACTACATTTAAAACATTTGGAGGAAGACCTGCTTCTAAAAATAATTCTGCTGCATGCAATACTGAGATTGCTCCTTGAGTACTTGGTCTTAATACTACAGAATTTCCTGAGATTAAAGCTGGTGCTACTTTACTAAAACTTAAATTTACTGGATAATTAAATGGGCTTATTGCTAATACTAATCCTAAAGGAACTCTTGTTACTATTGCTCTTTTCTTTTTCCCAGTTTTATAAAAATCTTCACCTTCTAAAATCTCTCCTGAAATTCTTAATCCTTCTTCTGCTGTGTATTTTATTAAATCTGCAGTTCTTCCCACTTCTGATAAAGCTAAAGTTTTAGGTTTTGAAACTTCTTTAATTAATGAATTTGCAATTACTTCTTTGTTTTTTAATAACAATTCAGATGCTTTAATTATTATTTCTGCTCTTTTACTTACAGGTATTTTATTCCAAGTTAATTGCGCTTTTTTTGCATTTAACATTACTAAATCAATTTCTTTTGTTGTTACAGCTTGAATATTTCCTATTAAAGAATTATCTGATGGAGAATATATTGGGATTGTTTTTTTTGAATTAGAAAATTGCCATTTACCATCTGTTAAGTATTTGTAATTATTTCCCTCTTTTATATAACTTAATGGCATATTAGAATTAACTTTACTTTTATTAAATAACTTTATTTTCACTTTGTAATAGCTACATATGTAGTCTTAATCTCATCTCTCTTTCATTTGTTTCTGATAATAATCTTGAATCTTCTAATTGCTCTTGAACTGTTTCATTAACAAATCTTTTTAGATATGCTTGATAATTTTCTTCTGAAGAATCTAACAAACTTCTTATTTCTTGATAATGCTGCCTGTCTTTTTTGCAATCCGGGGTAAACTTCATTTTTTCTTCTGCTAACTCTCTATAAGTATCTCCTAATTTTATATATGCTTCTAAATAACCCAAAGAAAGTAATTTGCTGCATGAAGTTACTGCAGCTTCGTATAAACCATTATTATATGAATTATTACATTCTGATTCTACTTCTTGTTCATCTTTTATCTCTTTATTAATTGAACAGCCACAGTTTATTGGTGAGAAAAAAAATATAGTAGTAAATAAAGTTGTGAATACAATTTTTTCTAGTTTTGACATGTTGCAGTTTATAGTATGAGATTTATAAGGATTTTCTTTAAGTTTTACAATATAATGGGTTTGTATCAAAAGCTTTATTAAATAGTTTAAATATAAATAATTAAATAATGAGGTGATGACGTGGTAAATATTCTTAATTTTTCAGTAAATAGAAAGAGGCTTGCTTCTGCAATAGTTGCATTAACATTGGCTTTAGGTTCAGTCTATTCACTTTCTAAAGATCTAAGGGATGGAGATGCCATACCTTCAAGAGTTGAGGTTGTATCTAGGCCAAAAGTAATTGCTATGGCAAGGGCTGCTGTAATCGATGGAAGTAAAACTGGAAAACCATTACCTGCTGCTGTAACTGCTGGAAGTGAAGCTGATCAAATAATAGTTGCTTCTGCAACGGCATATTTACATACTCAATCTACAGAATTAAAAAATAACATTAATGGTTTAAATTGGGATGTTAATTTAATAAGCAGCAGGATGGAAAGAGCTTTGAATGATTTAAAAGATTTAAAAAAGAGTTTACAAAAAGATGATGAAATTACAATAGCTGAAGCTACTCGTTTGCTTCATCAATGGGATAAAGACGTGGGTGAAGCACAAAAAGGAGTAATTGATGCTAAAACTAAACTTGCTGCTCTTGGTTTTGAAACTTCTAAGTTAATTCAGTCTGGGGCCGATGCTAGAGATTTACAAAAATTAAAAGAGTATTTAGTTAAAGTCAAGGAAGGTTTAACTAATGCTGAATCAAAGATAAAACTTGTTGTTGGATCTACTCAAGGCTTGTTTATAAAAGCAAGTTAATTTTATTTTTTCTTTAAACTAATTTTAGCTTTAACCATATCATGCATTCTTTTTACGAATTCATGTTTCTCTTCTATTTTTAGTAAATCTGAGTAACCTTGTAGGACTAAATTTAAAGCAAATGGGCTTGGAATTTCAGTATTTATTTCTTTAACTTTTATTTTCCCTTCTTCAAATGATTTCATAATTTCTCTGGAATTATTTATATCCATTAAGTCTTCTAAAACTTCTCTTCTTGCTTCTTTTAAAATACAAAAATCTTCAGAAATTCTTTTAACAGCTGACATTAATATCATTGAACTTACTTGTTGCCTGCCTACTCTTTTTGTATTGCCTTTATAATTCCTTAAAATCATTAAAGATCTAGCTGCACAATGTCTGAATCTTCTTTTTAGAATTTCACTTTTATCTATTGCTAAAACTAACAATGAATCTAAATCCTTACTTTTTATTAATTTAAAGGCGTTTAATACATTAATTTTTTTATCACAGCTAATATAAAAACCATTATCACTTATTCCAACTTCAACATCTCTATGTTGAGACCTACCTATAGCAAAAGCTAGTGCTCTGCTTAATACATCATTTACTCTTCTACCATATAATGTGTGGAAAATTGCGAATCTTTTATAATCTTCATCCGTGTAATGCTCTATTATTAAATTTGCAGCACTTGGTATATCTGTGAAATTATATTGTGCATAGAAATAATTGAAAACTGCTTTTGAAGTTTCTTTTTCTAAATGTAAATATTCTTCTATAAAATTTAAAATTTCTTCTTTTGGTTTTTTATTTATGAATTTGTCTCTTATTAATTTTCTTAATCTTTGTATTTCTAAAGCTAAATCAAAACTTAATGGAAGCATTTCACTAAACCAACTTGGAATTGTTGGTCTTCTGCCTTCAGCAGCTTTTACTTGAGCTACCATTCCTCTTGAAAATTTGAATTCATATGTATTTCCGCCAAGAACAAATATATCTCCAGGTTTTAATTTCTCTAAGAATCCTTCATCTATATTCCCTATTGAATGTTCTCCTATTTTTACAGTTACAAAACTTTCATCTGGAATTGTTCCTATATTTGTCATGTAAATTATTCTACCCATTTTTCCTTTCTTTCCAATTTTATTTTCATTTTTCCAAATTTTAGCATATACATGTCTATCTTGTAAATCTGCAAATTCCCCAGCTAAGTAACTTATAATTTCATTAAAGTCGCCTTGAGATAAATTTGAATAACAATAACTTTCTCTTATTAAACTAAATAATTCATCTAAATCCCAAACTTTTTCTATAGCCATACCATCTATTTGCTGAGCTAGAACATCTAAACAATTTGTAGGAATATGAATTTTATCCATTTTTCTTTCTAATGCATTTTTAACCATTACTGAACATTCTATTAGATCGTCGCTGTCGAGAACTATTACCCTTCCTTTTATTGTTGCATGTAGGCGGTGTCCACTTCTTCCGAGTCTTTGCGATATTCGAGCTATAGATTTTGGAGATCCTAAACAAATAACTAAATCAATGTAACCAATGTCTACGCCTAATTCTAAAGATGTCGAAGAAACTATACATTTTAATTTCCCTTTTCTTAATGCATCTTCCATTGCAAATCTATGTTCTTTACTTAATGAACCGTGATGTGCACCAATTAAACTCGATACTTCAGTTTCATTTTTACTTTCTAATACTTCTGTATACTTTTTAGGAAAATGTGTTTTTAAGTGATGAACAACTCTCTCAGTTGCACTTCTTGTATTTGTAAATATTAAAGTTGTTTTATGTTCGTGAATTAATTTATCTATTAATTTGTACATTTCTTTGTTTAGATTATCATAAGTTGTATTGATTAAATCTTCAACAGGACTTATTACTTTTAAATCCATTTCTTTATTGAATCTTGCATCTATAATTTTACAAGATCTATTTGTTCCTACTAAAAATTTAGCTACTTCTTCTAAAGGCGAGATTGTTGCTGATAAACCAATCCTACACATTCCAGGACTTAAACTTTGAAGTCTTTCTAAAGATAATGATAAATGAACGCCTCTTTTATTTTCTGCTAGTGCGTGGATTTCATCAGTTATACCCCATTCAACATTCTTTAAATTATTGATAAATTTATATGATGATAATAAAATTGCTAAAGATTCTGGAGTTGTTATTAAGATATGCGGCGGTTTGTTTAACATCTTAGCTTTTTCAGCTTGAGTTGTGTCTCCTGTTCTTACAGCTATTCTTATTCCAAATTTTTTATTAGCAATTTTTTCTATTTCCTCTAAGGGTTGGATTAAATTTACATAAATATCATTGTTTAAAGCTTTTAATGGAGAAATATAAACTGCATAAACTTTATTTTCTAAAAGTCCTTTCTCTGAAGAATCTATTAATTCATTTAATATTGCTAGGAAAGCTGTGATTGTTTTACCAGACCCAGTCGGAGCAGAAACTAAAATATTATTTCTAGAGTGGACTTCTAGTACTCCATATTGCTGCGGTAAAGAGAATTCTTTGAATTTACTAAAGAACCATTCTTTTACAAAAGGATGTAATAAGCTCTTTATACTCTCCTGGCTATCGGGTTTATCTTTTACTGAGATCATAAGTTACAAGATTCAAGAAAAACTTATAAAGGTTGGCTGGGGATTTGTCCAGTGTGTCTAGTGTGTCGTTTGAAGCTTTCAAATAGGATTAATGAGAAGATTTAGGATAAATTACTGCTGTAGAAAGACCTGTAATTGAAATAGTACAGCCATTTTCTAGTGCTTTACAATATGATTCAAATGTTTGTTTTGCCTGCCCTTCTTCATTGTATCTTGCTACAGTATATATATTTCCCCAAGGCATTACAACCTCAACAATATGATTCACTTTATCTCTTATTCCCCTTCGTAAAACAATTTTGCCTTCTTTATCTACAAACCTTATTTTTATAACTCCCCCAATTGTTAAATGATCATCATGTTCGTAAACTCTTGTTTCTAAATTCTCTTGATCTATAGCCATTGCGCTCATGATAATTAAATAATCTAGTAGTTTTTATAATTTAAGTTATATATTCTTTATTATATAATCTTTACTTACTTCTTTAAATTCACCTTCTTTCAAATTTTCCAAATTAATAGTTCCAATACTTAATCTCTCTAGTTTTAGAACTTTATTATTAACAGTTTCAAACATTCTTCTTATTTCTCTTTTTTTACCTTCTTTTACTACTATATGTAAAGTTTTATTTGACAACAATGTAATCTCACAAGGTTTTGTTTTATATTTTTTTATTATTCCATTTTCTTCTAGATTAATATAAACTCCTGACTCAATTTCTTCTTTTCCTTTTAATTCCTTCTCTAATCCTACATAGTATTCTTTAGAAACTTCATATTTTGGATGAGCTATTTTATGGATTAATTCACCGTCGTTTGATATTATAATTAAACCAGAGGAATCTTCATCTAATCTCCCAATAGCAGATAAAGTTTTTTCAATATTTGAGTCTAGTCTATTAAATAGTGCAAAAATACTTTTTTTCTTTAATTTTAAGTCACTATTTGTTAATCTGGTAGATAAGTATCCTTTTGGTTTATTTAAAAGAAAATAGACTTTATTCTCTAATGTTAATTTTTTTTCATTATGTGTTACTTCTTTATTTTTACTTAATTGAAAATGAGGATTTGTTATAATATTATTATTAACTTTTATTTCTGAATTTTTAATTGCTTCTATTATTTCTTTTTTACTTGAAAAGTTTCCAGTTTTACTTAAGAATTGATGCAATCTTAATTTAACCATTATATAATTTATTATACAAGCTTATTAAAATTAACTAAAATTAAAACTATTCCTCCTGCATCTATTTATTCTAACAATTCTTGTTATTATAGTCATATTAGCACAAACTTTATTAATTAAAGAGTGATTTTAATTTTGTAAAGAGGCTGAATATGACAAGAGTAGAATCACCAAGTTCAATTAATACTTTTAATACTTGTAAAAGGAAATATTATTACTCTTATAAATTAAGTTTACCTAAGAAGGATAGTATAGCTGCATTAACTGGAAAAGCTGTGCATGATGCTTTAGAAAATTTCTTTAAAATTGATATTAATAATGTAAATAAAGAAAATTTTGATATAGAATTAAGACATAATTTAATGAATCTTTATAATAAAGTCTGGTCAGAATCTTTGCAAGCTTTATTGAAATTAGAGTTAGATAAAGAAATTATTAGGGATTATTATCAAAATAGTATGAATATGTTGAACAATTTTATTAATGATTTTTTAGAAAGATTGAAGCAGGAATTGGTAAATTTAAGTTTTCAAGAAGCATTTACTAAAATAAAACCAGAAACTGAAGTGTTCTTATTTTCTGAAAAATACCAAGTTCAAGGTTACTTAGATGCATTAATGAATTTTAATGGAGATACATATATCTTAGATTATAAAACATCTAAAAGTGATGAGTTTAGTGAAGATTATAAGTTACAATTAGGAATTTATTCTTTAATGTTTCAAGAGAAATTTGGTAAACTGCCTAAAAAGGTTGGATTGCATTTTTTAAGACATGGTACTAGAAAGTTTATTGACGTTACAGAAGAACTTGTTAAAAAAGCTGAGAAAGAATGCCAGTTAATACAGATTAATACTGGAAGCAATGATATAAATGATTATGAAAAAAACCCAGGATATTATTGTAAATGGAGAGATGGATCCTGCAGCTTTTATGACTTATGTTTTGGTGTAAAGAAATTAACTGATTTTGAGAATAAAGAGGAAAAATTAATACAACTAGATAAATAAATTATTCTTTATCTTCATCATCTAATTGTCTATACAGTGTTCTTAAATGTATACCCAAGCTTCTTGCAGTCCTGGATTTATTTCCCTTAAAATGAGCCAATCTATTAGTTAAAACTTCTTTACGAATCTCATCTAGGGTTAATAACGGATTGCCATAATCTTTATTTTTTTGAATCTGTGGTTTATTTAAAAATGAAAAATTATCTGCTTCTAATTTTCCTTCTCTTTTTGGATATAAAGCCACTGCTCTTTCTATTGTATGTTCTAATTCTCTTACATTCCCCGGCCAATCATAGGAATTAATTAATTCAAATGCACTTCCGCTTAAAAGCAGTTCTTTTCCATATTTTTCTGATGCTAAACCGCAAAAATATTTTGCCAGCAGCAAGCTATCTGTGCCTCTGGATTTTAATGACGGTAATTCTATAGGTATGACATTTATTCTATAATAGAAATCTCTCCTAAACTCTCCTTCTTCTATACATTTTTCTAAATCTTTGCTTGATGCTGTGATTAATCTAAAGTCTGAACTTTTTTGTTGGGCGGGATTTCCACCAACTCTTTGATATTCTCCAGTTTCTATTGTTCTTAATAATTTGATCTGCATTTCTATTGGCATATCTGCTATTTCATCTAAGAATAGTGTACCGCTGTTTGTTTGTGCTATTATACCATTTCTTTCAATAACATTTGAAGCAATTCCTTTTTCTATGCCGAATAATAGAGCTTCTAATAATTCCCTTGGAAAAACTGCACAGTTGACAGCGATATAAGGATCTCTTTTGCTTAGCTTATGTAATGCCCTGGCTGCAAGTTCTTTCCCAGTCCCAGTTTCGCCCCTAATATTTACAGTAGCTTTAGTATTTCCTATCTGTCTAATTGCAGTATATACCTTAATCATCTCAGAACTATCGC
This sequence comes from Candidatus Woesearchaeota archaeon, assembly GCA_964395935.1. Lineage (GTDB taxonomy): Archaea > Nanobdellota > Nanobdellia > SCGC-AAA011-G17 > GW2011-AR18 > CAYNBR01. The sequence goes on along the minus strand of CAYNBR010000015.1, from coordinate 3,325 downwards.
CTACAAATCCTAAATCATTAGGTTTCACTTCGTGAAAATAAAAATGCCTATGCTGTCTATCTTCAATTCTAATAACCATTCAATTTTTTGATTGAGTAAATTTAAAAACTTATTCATCAAGCTTAAGACAGTCTCTTCTGCATTCTACACCACATTTAACGCCCATTTCGTTTAACATTGCGCCTCTAGGGCATTTACTTCTCTTAGGTTTGTTTTCTGTAGGAGAATTGTAAATAGGGAGCATGATTGATTGTGAAGATGAGCCATAACTTACCTCATTGTTTGTATTAACAGGTGCATAGCTAACTGAAGCTGCATATCCTTCGTCTTTTGGTGCGTTATATCCTTTCATAGTCCTAAACTCGCTTTAATTTCTTCTGAAGGTTTCCATAATGGTTCAAATGTTAATTCAACCTCTACTTCTTTTATGCTTTCTAGAGCTTTTAATTTATCATTAACTTCACTAATTAATTGCGGACCATATGGGCACATTGGTGTTGTTAAAGTCATTAGTACTTTTATATTGTTATTCTCTAATTTAACATCATAAATTAAACCTAGAGAGTAAATATCTATACCTATTTCAGGATCATTTATTGTTTTTAGTAATTCTATAATTTTATCTTTATTCATATTGTTCTCTCAAATCTAATGTTTTTCCTAAATGTGAATATAACCCATATTTTAAAACTTTCAAAGATAATAAAGCACATTTTAATCTTATTGGTGATAAAGTAATACCTAATAAGTCTAAAACATCATTTTTATCTAAGTCTGTAATTACTTCTATATTTTTGCCTTTAACATATTCTGTTAACATTTCAGCTGAAGCTTGGCTGATTGCACAACCATGGCCATTAAATTTTATTTCTTTTAGTTTATTTTTTTCTATTTTTCCTTGTATTTCTATTTCATCACCGCAAGATGGATTTAAATCTTTAAATTTAAAATCTGGATTATTTATTGAACCTTGATTTCTTGGATTTTTAGAATATTCTAAAATCATATCTGTGTACATTTCATTTGAAAGCTTCATTTTGTTAATGCCTCTATTTCTTTATTAAATATTTTGGTAATTCCTTCTAATGCTTTAATTAAAATATTAATATCTTCTTTTGTTGTGTAAATGTAAAAACTAATTCTTGATGTTGACTGCAATTTTAATTTATTGTGTAATGGCATGCAGCAATGATGGCCTGCTCTAATTGCTATTCCTTGTTCATCTAATAAACTAGCTAAATCATGAGGATGAATTAATCTTCCTTCATTTGTAAAACAATTAAAAGCTATAATGCTTGATCTTAATTTTGAATCTTTAGGGCCGTAAATTTTTATGTTTGGTATTTTATTTAACTTTTCTAAGGCATATTTCATTATTTCTTTATCGTGGCTTTCTATTTCTTCCCTTGATAAATCATTTAGATAATCTATTGCTGAGCCAAATGCTACTACTCCGGCTATATTTGGAGTACCCGCTTCAAATTTATTTGGAATTTCATCTGGAACAAAACTAGTATATGTTGCTTCTTTTAACATATCTCCGCCACCCATAAAAACTTCCATGTTGTTTAATAATTCTTTTTTCCCATATAAAACTCCAACGCCTGTCGGGCCTAACATTTTATGTGCAGAGAATGCTAAAAAATCACAGTTTAGATCTTGAACATCTATTTTCATATGTGGAATACTTTGAGCAGCGTCTATTAATACTGGAACATTATATGAATGTGCTAATTTAATTATTTCTTTTATAGGGTTTATTATTCCTAAAACATTTGATACATGTGTTAAAGCTAATATTTTTGGTTTTTTTGATAATAATTCTTTTGTTTTGTTTAAATCTAAAATTCCTTCTTCGTTTATGGGGATTACTTCTATTTTAGCTTTTGATTCTTTAGCCATTATCTGCCAAGGAACTAAATTAGCATGATGTTCTAGTTCTGTTAATAATATTAAATCATTTTCATTTAATTTTGGTCTTAAAAAAGATCTTGCAACTAAATTAATTGATTCTGTTGTATTTTTTGTGAAAATTATTTCTTTTTTATCTGCATTTATGAATTCTGAAACTTTTAGTCTTGTTTCTTCGTACATTTTAGTTGCTTCATCACTTAAAGTATGGATCCCTCTATTTATGTTTGCATTATGTAATTCATAGAAATCTTTTTCTGCTTCTATTACTGTAGAAGGTTTTTGTGAAGAAGCTGCACTATCCAAAAAAATTAGTTTTTTCCCATTTATTTTTCTCTTTAATATTGGAAAATCTTCAGATATTTTTTCAAATTCCATATTAACCAACTGAATTTTTCATCTCCAATTCTATTAATTTATTGAATTCTACAGCATATTCTAAAGGCAATTCTTTTGTAAATTGTTTAAAGAAGCCAGATACAATTAAACTTACAGCTTCTTGTTCTGTTAAGCCACGAGACATTAAATAGAATAATTGTTCTTCTCCTACTTTGCCTACAGTTGCTTCATGGCCTACTTGAACATCTTCCTCATTTATTTTTAAACTTGGAATTGTGTCAGATTTTGATTCCTTGTCAAGCATAATTGCATCACATTTCATATGTGCCTTACAATTTTTTGCTCCTTTCATTACTTGGATTAATCCTCTGAAAGTAGTTTTTCCCGAACCTTTACTTACTGATTTTGATAATATTGTTGAAGATGTATTTGGTGAAAAATGTAATACTTTGGCTCCTGCGTCTTGGTTTTGATTATTGTTTGCAAATGCTACTGAAATAATATTTGCTTTTGCGTGTTCTCCTTTTAAGTATACACAAGGATATTTCATTGTAATTGCTGAGCCTATATTAGCATCTAACCATTCAACATATGCATTTTCATATGCGTGAGCTCTTTTTGTTACTAAATTATAAATATTGTCAGACCAATTTTGCAATGTTGTGTATCTAACTCTAGAATCTTTTAAAGCTATTACTTCTACAACTGCAGTATGTAAAGAATCAGATGCATAATAAGGTGCTGAACAGCCTTCGATATAATGAACTTCTGCCCCTTCATCTACAATTATTAAAGTTCTTTCAAATTGACCTATATTTTGAGCGTTAATTCTAAAGTAAGCCTGCAATGGTAAATCTATTTTTACATTCTTAGGAACGTAAATAAATGAACCACCAGACCATACTGCTGTATTTAATGCTGCAAATTTATTGTCTGACATTGGAATAACTGTTCCAAAATATTTTTTAATTAATTCAGGATGTTCTTTTATTGCAGTATCTGTGTCTGTAAATATTACCCCTTTCATTTCTAAATCTTCTCTTTCAAGGCTCCGCCAAAATGTATTATTAAATTT
>CAYNBR010000014.1:15194-21489 GCA_964395935.1 Candidatus Woesearchaeota archaeon | reverse complement strand
GAATTAGCTAAAGCTAATCCTATTTGACTGGTGACATATGTCACTTTACTACACAGCAGAAATTACAATAAAAACCTTTAAAAACACTTCATTTATACAAAACTTAAGATGAATACAATAATTGATGGTACAAACTTAATTTTAGGAAGAGTAGCTACAGTAGCAGTTAAGAAAGCATTAGAAGGAGAGCCAGTAGTAATACTTAACTGTGAAAATATGATAATTTCTGGGAATAGGGTATTTTTAATGAAAAAATTTAAAGCATTACAAGATTTAGGAAACCCATTGCACGGTCCTTTTTATTCAAAAATGCCAGATAGGATAGTAAAAAGAGCTATTAGAGGGATGCTAGCTTATAAGAAAGAGCGTGGAAGAGAAGCTTTTAAAAGAATAAAATGTTACATGGGAGTACCAGAACAATTTAAATCTAAGAAATTCGAAACTATAAAAGAAGCTCATGCTTCAAAACTTAGAACTTTGCATTATATAAAGGTTGGAGACATATCAACTTACTACGGTAAAAAATGGTAAAAAAAACTATTCAGACTATAGGAAAAAGAAAGAGAGCATTAGCAAAAGCTACATTAAAACCAGGTAAGGGAATAGTTAGAATTAATCACCAATTATTAAATACACTAAGTTCAAGTATGGTTAAAGACAGATTAATGGAACCGTTATTATTGGCAGAAGAAACTGCTTCTCAAGTTGATATTAATGTTAGTGTTGTTGGCGGTGGCTGGCAGGGACAAACTGATGCAGCAAGAGTTGCTATTTCAAGAGCTCTTTCAGAGTTTAATAAAAAATTAAAAAAAACATTCTTGGATTACGACAGACACCTTATGGTAAATGATATAAGAGTAAAAGAAACTAGGAAACCAAACGATTCTAAAGCAAGGGCTGCCAGACAAAAATCGTACAGATGATGTTCGCTCAAATACAATATATAAAGCCATAAATATATTCTACTGGACTACGCGTCAAGGTAAATACTGTTGTTATACTCTATTTCTTCGTTTTATAGCACTACTAATCAACTAAAGATTTTATGTTTTCATAAATTTGGAAAATTTTGTCCCAAACATTTATAAAGTTTAATTCCCTAATTTTATTATGAAATTAAAAGATGTTGCTTATTTGATTACAATATTAGTATTAATACTTGGATTTATCTACTTAGTATTAAGTGGAAAGGGATTTTAAATGAACACTAAAATAACCGAAGCATTATTTTGGACATTAATATTATTAAGCATATTCTTATTATTATGGAAAATATTTGGAAATAGTCCAACAAGTGATATGGTAATCTATCCAATAGTAATCGCTCTAGTAGTAAAGTCTTGGACCACAAGTGAAGATATTGCCACAATAAAATCAAAATTGGGTAATCTTGAAAGACAATTCTCAGCACTAGCTGAGGATTTCAAAGAACATTTAAAACATTGATTCATTTATATAACTTTTCAAGTTTTCCAAAAGTTAATTATTTTCTGTTAAATTTCTTTTCTTTATAAAATATTTCAAAATACAACTTCTTTTCTTTATAAAATATTCTTAAGTAGGGTTTTCCTTTTTTATTAAAAGACCTAATAACCTTTGGCCTAAAATCTCTAAAAGCTTTCAATGTTAATCTCTCAAGTTCCCCTTTCTCAATTTTATTTTTAAGTAAAGCCAAGCCAGTAGTTGTTAATTCATAAGTTCCAGGTATTGGTAAGGATGCAAGAGCAGCCAATCTTATAGCTTCGGCTTTAGCTCCTTGACCTATGCTTCTATTTTTACTATCACCTTTAGCCTTATGCACTTTATAATATTCATAAAATACCCAGCCTGGCAAAAACCATTTTGCATTTTTTAATTTATTTGCACTATATTTTAATTGTTTAGCAAATTTATTTTTTCCCACATAATATCTAAGGAATTAAACTATATATAACTATTGTAAATTCTTTATTTTTCCAAAATTATAAACATTACATTGTTCAACAATAAAAACTTCAAATTTACTTAAATCTTGTTGTAAAAAAGGGCTTAATAATCTCCCTCTTAAAACATCAGTCCCTATAGTTAGAATATTAAATGAAGGTATTACAATTAATTCTTTATTTTTCCATTTGCCTTTCAAAAAACATTTATAATTTTCATACTTCGTTCCTTCTTTAAGACCAATTGCAGGATGTTCATGTCCCATAATTATAATACTAGCAGAATTAAATTCTTCATTACCTAAAATTTCATCCCCATGACAAATAATCATATCTTCAACTTTATAATAATCTAATAATTCTATATTTCTTTTTCTTGCTACAGGTCCTAAAGCAACATCATGGTTTCCTTTAATTACAACCAACCTTTTAGCATATTTTAATATCAAATCTATCATCTGTAATAAATTCCTCCACTCAGTTTCACTTATTACTCCAAATTCATGTTTAAAATCTCCAGTAACAACAAATGTTTCTATTTCTAATTTACTTAGTATTTTTTCTAGTCTTTCATATGTATCTTTAAACTGTATTCTAGGAATTAACACACCTCTTTTATTCAATGCTTCTTCATAACCTAAATGCATATCAGCTATAATTAAAGTCTTGCTTTTAACTAAATATAAACTCAAATCATAAATTCGCATTCCTTTATCTATTTCCATATGAATTAAGATATTGTGTTTAGATAAGCTTATAAATTTTAAGTCTAAACTTTATTCGATTAAAATGTCATTACAATATGTTTTATTTGGAATTCCTAAGAACTTGTCTGAGATTGCAGAAAAATCTGTAAGAGAAGCAGGCGGGCAAAAGAAGAGCGCAAAGTAGTGGAAAGAATTTCTCAACTTTGTAAGGATTTAAATGATTTAGGTTTAATAGTAAGAAAAACTGAAATTAAATTTGATAATTAATCTAATGCTTTAGCAATAGCTTCACCAAATTCTTTAGCATTTTCTGGCCCATATGCCGTAATTATTCTTCCAGAAACTTCCAAACTATTTCCAGTATAAATCCCATCATTTCTATTTATTAAATTTTCAGTATCTTCCCACCCAGTAGCTTTTATTCCTTTTAACAATCCAGCATTAGCTAAAGTTCCAGAAGCTAAACAAATAGCGCCAATAATCTTCCCTTTCAAATGAGCTTCTTTTAAAATATTTATAACCATCTTATCGTCCCAATATATTTTAGCTCCAGAACCTCCGACAAATATTAAAGCATCATAATCACTAACTTTCACATCTTTTAAATCTAAATTAACTGTTACTCTGCTTCCAAGCATTCCTTTAGCCTCTTTCACATCTTTACTAGCCACTATGGCCTTAGCGTTATACTTTTCAAGAATTCTTCTAGGCTCAATAAACTCTTCATCCCTATATCCATTAGGAGCTACAATAAATAATATTTTTTTATTTCTTAAATTCATATTTTTAAGGAGTAACTTTTCTATTTAAGATTTTCCTAGTCTGTATAGTGGTCAACATTCATATTATCTGTCCAATCTTTAACGCAGACTTTACAACCAGAACTAGCTTCATATTCATTTTCAACTTTTTTTTCACAAAATGGACATTTCATATTATCCTCAAAAATTCTTCAGGACTAATTGTTTTAGTTCCTTCATATTCTCTTATTTTAAGAACATGTTTCTTATCTTGGCTTATTATGTACTCTGCATTTCCGGCTATAGCCGCTTCAAATAATTTATTGTCATCAGAATCATCTTTCACAATGTTAAGTTTTTCTTTAGGTTCAACAATAATTGCATTTTCAATGATCCTATTTTGCAATTCTTTGATCAGTTCTTCTGGCATTCTTATTTTAAAGTCTCTTAATGTTTCTCCTAATTCCTCTACAATCTCTAAAGAACTAATCATAACAATTTTTCTAGACATCCAAGCATCAATTATTTGAGAACAAAAGTTTCCTTCCCAAAATATTCCAGAAATAAATACATTAGTGTCCAAAACTACTTTAATCATTTTGATCTTGTTCTTTTAACTGCTTCTTCAACATCTTCTGGCTTAATTTTATTATTTTTAGCAAACTCTCTAGTTTTCTTTAATAAACTATCCATTCCTTTAAATGAAGGCATTTCCAATTTCTTTAAGATTATAGTATCATCTTCACCTATAACTACAAACTTTTCTCCTTCTTGAATGTTCAAATCATCCCTAATTCCTTGTGGTATTACAACTTGTCCTCTTGAACTTATACTTGTAACTTCTATTTTTCCCATTTTTCCTCCAATAAGTCTATCTTATTAGTAAGATTAACTTACTTAAATACCTTGTGAATTATAAAAAACTATTTATATATGTTCCTATCAATCTAGCTTAAAAATGGAAGTGAGAATAAGTTTTGACACAGAAAAAGAGTCTGTTGAAGATCTAAAAAGACTAATTGTTGCATTGCAAGATTTAATTACTAGAAAAGAAAAAGCTATTTCTTTAGGCAATCCAATGGCAACTTCTAATATTACAAGACCTGCTCAAGTTAAAGTTGAACCTATAAAAGCAGAAGAAAAGAAAGTTACTCCTGAAAATTACACAGGTTCTGGAAAAATTATTCCATTTGAAGACTTATCTGGAACAGTTTCTAAAATATTTTCTAATGGCAGATTATAAGAAAATTGTAGAAATTAAAAATCAAGAACTATCTCTTGATCTTCTTGCTTTAACTTTTTCTTTAATATTGTCCATAAATGTTTTTAATTCTAAATCTTTTCTTCCTTTTAGTGCAAATGGGATAAAATCGGAAACCATTGCCAAATAACCATATCTATAATCCAAATCTTTTTCTTCAACCATTTCTTCCATATCTTCAATGCTATATCCTTCTAGTTCTTTTGCAAATAATATCATGTCCATTCTTCTGTGATAAACTTTACCGCGAATATAACGAAATCTCAAAAGAGTATCAGTTTCATTAATCCATTTACTATTTCTTTTCTTCAACTTTTCCAGCTTTGCGTCAAGTCTTTTACCATCTTTTTTATCCATTTTTTCTATCTTCCAGTTATGCAGCATTACTGCAGGTGAAAACTTCCACATTCTTTTACTTAATTTTCTTTGTCGATTATACAATTTTTTAATACGTTCATCATGTTCTGACTTAGAAAATCTACATTCTGAATCTCTGTCTTCATACAAAGTACGGGACAAAACCTGGGGCTTAATGGCTCTTCTTTCTGATTCACTTAAATCATTCCATAAATCATCAACCAATTCCATTAAAGAATCCTGACATTCTTCCTCTAGGCTTTTAATTCCTTCAACCAAGCCTTTATCCTTTGGAATATCTTTTAATAATTTTTTAACTTTTTTAACTCCTGAAAAATCAGTTCTTGCAACAGTCTTTTCTTTTCCTAATTTAGTCCAATAAGCATTTTTACCTAAAACAAATCTTAAATCGTAACTTGTAACATCCCCATTATCACCTAAGATTAAATTGCAATAAAGTCCTTTGTCAGATATTCCATAATTAAACATATGCAATCTTGTTGTTAAAACATTTTTTTTATCATCATAGTAAACCATTACTTCACAATTCTTATCATTAACAGGATGACTATCATATATTTTTTGTCCAACAACTAACATATCTAAAGACTCAGCAGGGTCTTTCAATCTCTCAATCATAGCAGCAAATTCTTCAGGAGTGTATTCTAAAACCTCTCTGAATTCACGACGGACAGCACTTGACTTACCATTCTTGCCAAGTTGCATATGGTGTTTTCCAATTTTTATAATAGGATTAAATTTATCCCAAAAAGGATCTATTAGATATCTATAATTCCTGCCAACATCAACTGTAATAGCAAAATGAGAACTATTTCTATAACCACTATGCTCTTTTCCTTCTTTGACATCACGAAAATCAATAAATTGAACAATTTGAGGATCTAAATCAACACATTCAGCAGCCAAGTATATTCTTGGAATAACAGTTGTACAGTTATCAACATATATTGAATTGTCTAGAGCTTCATGAGGCCAAGGAGCATAAATGCCTTTTAATAAATTATCATTAAAACCATAAGAAAATTTAGTTTGAGAAATTCCGTAAGCACGACTATATTTTATTTTTTTCTTAGAGCCTTTAAATTCTTCTGGATGGAGAGTTTTAAAGCTATCGAAAGATTCTTGATATAATTTTCTTGATCTTTCTGGAAATGGGTGTGTCATACTATATCCTTTACAACCCTTTTTAAAAAATTATAAAAAAAATAAAAAATTAAAATAAATCCGTAATGTCTTTTCCACCACTAACTGAAGACGATGCTCCTGAAGGTTTTCCTTTTGCTGCTG
>CAYNBR010000014.1:0-15094 GCA_964395935.1 Candidatus Woesearchaeota archaeon | reverse complement strand
GATTGAGTTAGTGCATCTTTTCTTAAATCTAATCTTGCACTAACACGAGTTGAATGTACTTTACTCCTATCCTCAATCTTTGCAGATTTCAAAGCAGAGTCTAATGCTAAATTTAAATCTGTATTTCTTCTTCCTTCAGTATAACCTCTACCTGGTTTACGTACTCCTACAGTATATTTTATTTCATAATACCTATTTGCATCTTCTAAGCTTTCTGGAACAGGCCATCCATTTTCTTCAGCAACTTGCTGCACTTCTGTATATAAATCTTTAGTTGCATTTGTAAGATCTTTTCCTACACCTTGAACTGTTGCATATTTTGTCATTGAAATACCTCCAAATATTTTATTTTTTCGAGTTTAATTACTATTTAAAGATTGTTAGCTTATAATGATATCTTCAGTTTGTTTACTATTAATGTGTTCTCTAACAAATCTTTATCTTAATCTTATAGTCTCCAAATTCTTCGGAGCAACAGTTTCGATTCTATATTGTTGGTATAAAGCAGAAGCTAATTCTAAACATCTAGAATAATCTCCATGAACAACTATAACTTTTTTAGGCCTAGGTTCTAAAGCTCCAACCCAAGATAATAATTGTTTCCAATTACTGTGCCCCGAGAATCCTCTTAAATTATAAACAGGCATTAAAACTTTTAAAACTTCTTGCTTTTTACTTCCGCCAGCAATAAAATTTAATTCTCTTTCTCCTTCTTCTAGTCTTCTTCCAATACTCCCTACACCTTGATAACAAGTCATAACCATTGCATTTTTAGGATTCTCAGCAAAGTGTTTGAAATATTCTAAAGAAGGTCCTCCTTGCAGCATACCAGAAGTAGCTAAAACAATATAAGGTCCTTTTCCATCTTTAACTTCCTGCATTTCTTTCTGACTTACAACTCTATGAAATATATCGCTTAAAAATGGATTATGATCTTTCTGAAAAATATCTTTTTTAACTTTAGCATTAAAAAATTCAGGATAAGCTGTATGAATTGCTGTAATATCCCAAACACTTCCTTGAACATATATTGGCATTTTTTCTAATTTTTCTTCTCTCATTGCTCTTTCTAATATTAACATTATTTCTTGGCTTCTTCCAACACCTAAAACTGGCATCAATATTTTTCCTTTTTGATCTGCAACTTCTTTTATAATTTTTAATAATTCTTCTTCGCTTTCTTTTCTTCCAGGAGTAGGATCAGATTTAGTTCCATAAGTACTTTCCATCATTACAGTTTCTAATCTTGGAAATCTAGTAGCAGCACTTCCAAGCAAATTAGAAGTTTCATAATTAAAATCTCCAGAATATAAAAAGTTCGTTAAACCGTTGCCAATATGCATATGCACTAAAGAACTTCCTAAATTATGCCCAGCATTATACAAAGTAATTCTTATATCTGCTGTAATATCTGAAACTTCTTCATAATTCAAACAAATACTATGCTTAACCATCTCTTTTACATCTGAACTAGAATACAATGCCTCATTTCCTTCTTTTCCTGCAATTTCAACCATATCTAAACATGATAAAGCAGAAATATCTCTTGTAGGCTCAGTCATATAAATTGGTCCCCTATATCCCATTTTAAATAAATAAGGTGCGCAGCCAACGTGATCAATATGCGGATGACTTATAATAACTGCATCTAAATCTTGAATATTAAATTCTGGAGCATCTAAATATGGAAAAGCCTGGTCTCTTGGAGCAGCAACATCAAATCCGCAGTCTAATAATACTTTACTATTTGGAGTTTGCAATAAAAATGCACTTCTTCCAACTTCTCTAGCAGAGCCTAAACAAGTTAATCTAACCCATTCCTCTCTTTTATTTCTTGTCCAATCTTCGTATATTTTCTTTCCAACTTTATGTAAAAACTTTTTCCTATAATCAGAAAAATCGTAAAGAACTTGCCTTATATTTTCAGTTAATTGGCTTCTTATTGGTGGAATTCTTCTAACAATTGGCGTCCATAAAGTAGCCTTTCTAATTTCTTTTAAAGTCTCCCCGCCTTTTCCAATAGCCATCCCTGGTTTTTCAACTTCAATTATAACTCTGCTTAATTGTACATCAAATATTATATTAGTTTCTCCAGCTTCTTCTGGTAATATTTTTTTTATAGCCTCTTTAGTTTCTTCTAAACCTAATACGATAGAAGGATCTGCTCTTAATTCGATTCTTTTCTTTAAATTCTCAACAGCATTTTTAATTATCCCTTTATTATCTATAAAGAAATTTTTATTCTTAGTATACAATACAATATTTGCTCCTTCAAATACTGCATCAGCTATATTTGCATCAGGAGGCATATCCTTCATTACTTCATCTATTATTTTTGTCATTACAGAATTTCCTTTTAATATAAAAAACTTAAACTGTTAATTTTGTTTCTAATTGTTTTCCAAATACTTCTTTAACACTATCTTTAGATATTACAACAACATCTACTCCGCATCCAGAATTAGTATCTCTCTGAATTGCTGCATTTACTGCAGAAACTACCAATTTAACTCCATCTTCAACACTCAAATTTTCTTTATAATTTGCTTCTAAAACTCCTAATGCAAAAACCATACCAGAACCATCAGTTGCATAATCCTCATATTTTATTAAACTTCCATCTGCCCCTAATTCATATAAACTTAATCCAGTATTATCTCTTCCAGCAACTAAAAATCCAGTTATTCCTGGAATTGTACTAAACTTTCTAATATTATTATATACCAAATTTCCTAATAAATTTACAACTTCTTTTACTCTTAATTTTTTTCCTTTTCTCAATTCATCTAAATTTATTTGAGCTCTCACTAATCTTATTAACAATTGAATATCTGAAACTAAACCTGCTGTAGTAACTGCTATTGAATCATTTATTATAACAACTTTCTTCATTTTTTTATTAGAAACCAAATCTCCCATAGTTGCCTTTCTATCTGCAGCCAATATAACTGCATCCTTGCAAACTATACCTACAGTTGTAGTTCCTGTTTTTAATAATTTCATTTCATCCATCATGAACTCTCACCAAGAATCTCATCTACATTTACAAGTATATAATTATTTATAAATCTTTTGGTAAGAAAATTCAATTAAAAATACTTATAAGTCTAGGCAAAATAAGAATGGTATGGGCCCATAGCATAACCCGGATCGTGTAATCGGCTACGGAATTAAATTGGAGATACCGATTGATAGGGGTTCGAATCCCCTTGGGCTCGTTTAATTATTTAACAGTCTGTATTTTCTTAATTCTATTCTTAATTTCTTTATCTTTAATTAAAACCTTAATAAATTTATTAAGATCATTAAACTTTCTAGGTTTTACAACATAAATTCTATTATCTTCTACACCAAATTCTAAACTCTTATATTTATTTTTAAATTCTTTAACGTTTTCTTTCATGTTTAAAGGCGGTCCAAAATATTTCTCAAATTTACTCAACTTTTTATCTTTTATTTCATAACAAAAATAAGCCTCTTTATTCCAATTCCAATCAGATTTTAATATAGTAAATCCATTTCTTTTTAACCCATTTAAAATAAATTCATAAGCTTTCAATAATTTAGTTCCAGAAACATCATTGCTTCCTTCTAATGCCCTAGCTTTCAATATTAAATTATAATTTTTTAAACTAAATTTCTTAACTTTAAAATAATCTAAATCTTTCATTTTCAAAAAATCCTTACAAGTATTAACAAATAACTTAAACTTCTCAAAACTTAAAGCAGCTGCAGCATTCCTGTTTGGCTGTACTGGATCTATTACAATTAAAGGAAAGATTTGCTTGCTTTCAAAATTAGAATGTTTATTAACATCAATTATTAATCCTTCTTTCCATTCAGCTACATTTCTGGCTAATTCAATAAAAGATCCATAATTATAAACTAAAATTTCTAGTAAGTATCCATGCAACCCGCCAATAAAAGTTTCAGCACCATAAACTCTATTTGCTCTACAAAACTGTTTAGTCAATCTAACTTCATCACATAATCTATAATTTAAATTCTTTTTAACCCACTTAACATGCAGCTGACTAACATCAGTCATATTTTTAGATTCTTTATAATTATTAATTTTTAATACAGGAATTAATTCAAAATTCAATCCTTTAAAATTAATTAGAAAATAATCCCTGCTTCCATGTATTCTTTCATATTTTTTAAAAGAATTTTTGATACAGACTTCAAGTTTATTTGAAATCTCTTCTTCATATTTAAACAATATAAAAATATCAATATCATGGTTTCCTTTTAACCAGGTATTTTTAGCATAACTTCCTCCAACAAAAGCTTCACAATCTTTTAGTTTTAATTTTGAAAGAAATTCTTTTAGTTTATTATTTACTAATAACTGTTCTTTTTTATTTGGTTTTATTTTCTTTAATATTGATTCAAACATATATTTTAATTAGATATTATGTTAATAAGTCTTATGAAATCTATTTTAGGCATAACAAGCTTTATAATACTTAATAATATAAACTATTTAGGAAATAAGCAATGAGATTACACTACAATAAAGAAGAAGATTCATTAGAAATAGCAGTTGGTAAAACAACAAAAGGTTATTCTATACAGATAGCCCCAGGAATATTTGTAAAAAGAGATGAAAAAACAGATGAAATACAAAGTATTGAAATTAAAAAATTTAAAGATAGATACAAAGACTTACAAGAGAAAGATTTGGGAATACCAATAAAGCTTAGTTTAAGCTAAATTAATGTAAATTCTTCAAAATTTTTGCAAATTCTACAAGTAACACATATTAAGTCTAAAAATAATATTTTATTTTATGAATTTGCTAGAAGTTACAGACAAGACTAAAATGATTATTTATCTAACAGATGAACGATGGAGCCACATCAGCGGGGATCACAAAGAAATATCAACATATTTAGGTCAGTTTATAGCCACTTTAGAATATCCAACAAAATTCATTTTATTTAGAGATAAAATTGGTTATTACTATAAATATATAAAAAATAGAAATAATAAAGATAAATATCTGCTAGTAATAGTTAAATATTTAAATGGCGAAGGATTTATAGTAACAGCTTACTTTGTAAGAGAAATAAAATGAAAGAAAATATGAGAATAAGTTATGATGAAGAAGGAGATATTTTACAAATCTCTGTTGGAAAACCTACTGAATGTTATGCTATAGAAATAAGTCCAGGAGTTTTTATAAGAAAAGATGAAAAGACAGAAGAAGTAAAGAGTATAGAAATATTGAATTTTAAAAGGAGATCTAAAGATTTACAGGATATAGGATTAATATTACCAATAAATATTAGTATAAGTGCACCAGCATAGAATCAAAACTCTTTTAAATTCTTTTTAAGTTATTTTATCAATGAAAAACTTAATTTGTTTAGGTATAGAATCAACTGCCCATACATGGGGGGTTGGAATTGTAGATAGTAAGAAGAATATTCTAGCAGATGTTAGAGCGCAATACACAACAGATGTTGGTGGAATTATCCCTATAGAAGCAGCTAAACATCATAAAGAAAAGAAAGAAGAAGTTCTAAAAAAAGCCTTAGAAGATGCTAAATTAAAAATAGGAGATATAGATCTTATCTCTTTTTCAGAAGGTCCAGGTTTATCTCCAAGTTTAATAGTAGGAAAGGATTTCGCTAAAGAATTAGCAATTAAAAATAATAAACCTTTAGTCGGCGTAAACCATTTACTAGGCCATTTAGAAGAAGGGAAATTTTTCACAGAAGCCAAAGATCCAGTTTTTGTTTTCGTATCTGGAGCAAATACTCAGATTATAGCACATGAGTCTGGAAAGTACAGAGTTTTCGGAGAAGCACTATCCATAGGTTTAGGAAATGCAATAGATAAATTTGGAAGAATTTTCGGTTTAGGTTTTCCTGCAGGTCCAAAAATAGAATTATTAGCAAAGAAAGGAAAATATGTTGAATTACCTTATGTAGTAAAAGGAATGGATGTAGAGTTTTCAGGAATAATAACAAAATGCGAACAATTACATAAACAAGGAGTTTCAATAGAAGATTTATGTTATTCATTACAAGAAATTGGTTTTGCAATGGTAATAGAAGTAACAGAAAGAGCCATGGCACATACAAATAAAAAAGAAGCCTTGTTAATAGGCGGAGTAGCAGCTAATCAAAGATTTGTTGAAATGTTAAATATAATGTGCAAAGATAGAAATGCTAAATCATTTGCCTGTCCTTTAAAATATTCTGGCGACAATGGGATTCAAATTGCTATTGCTGGTTTAGTACAATATAATTCAAACTATAATGTATTTAGAAATAAAGAAATTGAAAAAGTAGATATCAAACCTAATTGGCGTATTGATGATTTAGAAACTCCTTGGATGAATTAACTTTTAAATATTTTAATAAGTTTTTCTTCAACAACTTTCATTTTATTTTCTTTTATTGAACCAATTTTATAAGAAATTATAGAGTTATCTGCAGTAAATAATTTATTTGGTCTTATCATACTAATCTGATTTAAACTTCCATTTTTAAAATCTTCATTTTTTAATACTATTGCATACTCATCAGTTCTAGCTTCACTTGTTATTTGTATTAGAATAATGTCATTTCTAGTTAAATTTGCAACAACTAAAGCTGGTCTTTTCTTTGAAGAACTAAGATCTGAAAACGGAAATGGCACTACTACCACATCTCCTTTCACAAATCTTTCCATGCCTCTTCATCCTCTTTACTTAGCCAATCTTTGGATAGTGTCTTTTCGCTGGCTAAAGCTGTAAACATTTTTTCATTAAATTGCTTCATTGGTCTTAACTCTACTCTATCTTCAAAAGCTAGAATTGCTATTCTACTTCCTTCTGTAAAACCTTCGAGATCTCTAATATTTTTAGGTATAGCAATTTGTCCTTTACTTGTTATTGTTGCACTTTTTACTTCAACTAGTCTCATTTTGTAACCACTCCTTACTTGTAAGAAAAGTAAGAAAATATATAAACTTTGCTATTATCTATTTTTGCCAATATTTATGAAGGTAAAATGTAGAATAAATTTAAATAAAATAATAAAAAATAGAAAAATTAAGCTGTGGTAAAAATAGTTGCTTGATCGTTTATAGTTCCAACATTATCAACTATATCTCTTACTTTAATTTTAACTTGTTTACCAAAAGTCTTATCACTATTTTGTGAGACGACCTCTCTTAAACTACTCGGGAAATCAGCAACTTTAATGTCTGCTTTATTTGACCCTGTAGATGTAGTACCAGACAATGTAACTGTATAAGTTCCAGCATTAACTCCTCGAGCTCTTAGAGCAACATTTTGTCCAGCATTTAAAACCGCACCATAATAACCATGTGCACAATTAGGGTAAAGATAAATTGTGGCTTTATCGTTTACAGTTCCAGCACTGTCTAATATATATTCAACTCTAACATTAATAGGTGTTCCAACTCCACTAAAAAGCAAAGCAGTATCTTGCCCAACAACTTCCCTTTGTTCACCATTAGAACCTGTAACTTTAATGTCTGCTTTATTTGACCCTGTAGATGTAGTACCCATTAATCTTATTTTGTAAGTTATTCCACTATTGTTACTATCACTGCCTGAAGAAACCTTTACAGTTTGTCCAGCATTTAATATAAATCCAGTAGCATCATTAGGAAGACTATCAGCACGACAAACAGCCGCTTGTGTTGTAGTTGTTGCCTTACCAGAAAACCAATTCCAGTTAAGTGCATAAACACTTCCAACAAATAAAATCAATAAAGAAAAAAGAACAAAAGATAGTTTAATATTTTTTTTCATCATGTCACCTCTTAATTTTAATAGTAATTTAAATGAATTAAGGTATATATATATATATATATATCGCTTTTTGATTATACAAATAATATCAATTCTAAAAATATAAAAACTATCTTTTAATTAGTTATTTAATATTACATTCTATTTTTTATCCATTATATAAACTACAATACAAAATTTCTAATTAATAAAATTACAATTCAAAATAGAGTTTAACAAAATAGCATTCTTCGCCAATAAATCTTTATAAAGCACTCAGTCTTTCTATGCTTAGGCCGAAAAAGAGGTAGGGCCCTTATAATTAGTTTTAAATATCTTCTTAATTATATATTTTCCATGAAAGATTTTTGGGAAGTAGTAAATAGAGTAATTAATCAATCTGATTTAGTAATCCAAGTCTTAGATGCAAGATTCCCAGAAGAATCTAGAAATAGAGAAATAGAAGCTAAAATAAGAAAAAAAGGAAAAAAATTAATTTATGTTCTAAATAAATCAGATTTAGTAAAAGAAAGTTTTGAAAATATTAAATTAGATTTTGAACCATATGTATTTGTTTCTGCTACAAAAAATTTAGGAACAACAATCTTAAGAAAAATGATTTTTAAAGGGGTAGAGAAAAGACCAATGAATGTAGGTGTAGTTGGTTATCCAAATACAGGCAAATCATCAATAATTAATGTTTTAAAACAAAGAAAATCTGCCAAAACTTCTCCATCTCCAGGATTTACAAGAGGTGTTCAGAAAATAAAAATATCAAAAGGAGTTTACTTATTAGATACTCCAGGGGTAATCCCATTTATGGAAAAAAATGAATTAAAACACACACTAATCAATGTAAAAGACGCTGCTAAAGTAGAAGATCCAGATGTAATTGCTATGAAGATAATTTCTGAAGTTTTATTTAAAGATAAAAAAATTTTAGAAAATGCTTACAATATAAAAATAGATACTTGGAATCCACAAGAAATTTTAGATCAAATAGCTAAGAAATTTAATTGGTTATTGAAAGGTGGTCTTCCTAACATAGATCTAACTTCTAGAAGAATAATTACAGATTTGCAGAGAGGAAAAATAGAAATTTAATCTTTAGTTTTACATTGTGGAAAACTTAGTCCATAATTTCCCAGTAATTTTATATCTTCTGCATACATCAAATATAACTTAAATTTCTGGTTGTTTGGAAAATTATGGCTGATTAAAATATAAACTTCATCATAAGTCCTAGACAAACATCTATCTCTATTAGAGAATTCAGTAGCATTGTCATGGGTATGTACATTTCCAAGCCTTCCGCCAATTTGTCTTTCACTATAAAGTTTTCCAGGTGAATACATCATTTTTAATGCATCATTGTAAGATTCAAGCATTCTAATAACTGTTTCAGGCCTAATATCCTCCCTTGTAATTGCTAGGCCTGCCTTTATATTCCCTACTTTAGTTTTCCAGCCTTCATCAGAACTTTCGATTGCACAAGAACTGAAACTAAATCTGGAATTTACATCTGAACTTATAGTGGCTATCATTACTTCAGGTGCAAGGCCTAAGCAAGTAGATATATCTGTATAAGTTTGAGCATCATGCAAACAAGATATAATCTTAGTATTTGTATCTATCAGTTCATCCAAATCATTACGTCCTTCATAAAATCTAAGCCTGTCAAAATTAAGAAAAGCCTGTCCTCCCTTTTCTGAAGTTCCAATTGGGTTCTTAGCTATTATATCTGATATTTCTCTAATTGTAGCTTCTTTTATGCTGAATCTTAATGTTTCTATAACCTCCTCTAAATAAAAACAATTATTTCTCTGAAAGGAAAGTATAACTCGCTTGTATTCTTCTTCAGGTATAGGATTAGAATTATCTTCTCCATAATTTATATTGGTAAGGGCACGTTGTGAACTCTTAATCTGAGGTACTGTATAATCCATTCCTAAAAATGTTAAACTTAAGGCTAAAGCTAAATTTCTAAAATATTTCAGGCGCATTCCCTTTTTTCCCCAACTCAATTCTTTATATATTTTACTACTCTCCGGAGTTCACATTACACTAATAAAGAAAATAAGGTAATAGAATACTATGAAGTTAATTTTAACAAAGAAAGTAAAGAATCCAACAATAATTCAAGGCTTTCCAAGCATGGGTTTAGTAAGTACAATAACAACAAAATTCTTAATTGATCATTTAGATGTAGAAGAAATTGGTCATATAGAATCAAAATATTTAATGCCTTTAACAGCAATACATGAATCTAAAGTAGTAAATCCAATAACAATTTACTACAATAAAAAATACAATATAATAATAATCCAATCATTAACAGAAGTTACAGGCCATGAATGGGATTTAGCAGATTCAATTTTAGAATTAGCAAAAACTGTTTCAGCTAAAGAAATAATTGTAGTTGAAGGTATGCCTTCTAAAGATAAAACCGCTATTAATTTATTTTACTTCTCAAATAAAAATAAAATGAAACTAAAAGAATTAACAGAAGGAATTGTAATGGGTACAACTGCAGCTTTATTATTAAAAGCTAAGGCATTTCCAATATCTTGTATTTTTGCAGAAGCACATTCACAACTTCCAGATTCAGAATCCGCAGCAAAAGTTGTGGAAGCTTTAGACGCTTACTTAAAAGTAAAATTAGATTATAAACCATTATTGGCTGCTGCAAGGAAATTTGAAACTGATCTAAAAGCTGTTATGGAAAAAACTAGACTATCTCAGAAATTACAGCAGCCGCATGAAGAAAAAGAAGATTACTTCGGTTAATTTAATTAATTTAGATGATGTCTATAAATAATGGCAAAATATTCCTATCCATTTCCAAGCAATATTAAATCTAAAAAACATACTGGTGAGCATCATACAAAATTTGTTGAATCAAGATTTGCTATAGACTTTCCCGTTCCTTTAGGTACTGAAGTTTTAGCGGCTAGAGCAGGTCAAGTTGTTTCTTTAAAGAATGATTCTAATAAATTTATTAGTGACGTTAATAAAATCCAATCAATGAGTCCTGAAGAAATAAAAGATTTTGTAGATAAATATACTAATTATGTATATATTGCTCATTCTGATGGAAGTTTCGCTGAATATTGTCATTTAGATAAAAAAGTTCCAGTAAAAGAAAAACAAAAAGTTAACGTTGGAGACATTATTGGCTATGTCGGAATGACTGGGCTCACAACAGAACCACATTTACATTTCAACGTATTTAAAGTAAAAAAAGGAAAAGCAGAAAGCATTCAAATTGATTTCAAATAGCGTTCTTTACAAAGTTTATACGATAACTATATAAATATTCAATAGTTTATATTAATATGAAAACATTAACAGCAGTGTTGCATAAAGAAGAAGATATGTATGTAGCTGAATGTCCAGAAGTTGGTACAGCTAGCCAAGGAAAAACTGTAGAAGAAGCTGTCTCAAACTTAAGAGAGGCTACTGAATTATATTTAGAAGAGTTTCCATTAGAAAAAATAGAAAAACCCATTATGACTACATTTGAGGTTGATATTCATGCCACAGCTAAGAAAAGTATCAGGGCGTGATGCTGTTAAAATTCTTTGTAATAAATTTAGATTTAGCATTACCGGAAGAACTGGAAGTCATGTAAGACTATCAAAAGAAACTCCTGAAGGCAAAGTTGGGACTGTTGTACCAATGCATGATGACATAAAAATTGGAACACTAAAGTCTATTTTAAAATTGGCAAAAGTTGATGTAGAAGAATTTAGTGAATATTTGTGATTACTTTGGTTAAAATAATTCTTTTACAAAAATATATAAATAAATAAAATTGTATAATAAACATGGAAATAGAATTATGTGCAGTTTCTGGCTATACTGAAGTTGGAAAAAATATGTCTGCAATTAGAATTGGCGATGAAGTCATAATTATCGATATGGGTATTGATATTGGTTTATTAGCTACACAAGAGACTGAAGAAGGTACAAGAGCATTATCAACAGATCAATTAATTGATTTAGGTGCAGTTCCAAATGATAGAAAAATTGATGACTGGAAATCGAAGGTAAAAGCAATTGTTCTAGGTCATTGTCATCTCGACCATATAGCTTCTGTAAGATATTTAGCTGCTAAATATAAATGTCAAATAATAGGATCTCCTTACACAATAGAAGTTTTAAAAACAATGTTAAGAGATGATGAAATTAAATTGCCAAATAAATTTATTAAAATGGATTTAGATACACAAATGAAAATATCAGATAATATTACAGTAGAGTTGGTTACAGTCACACATTCAACATTACAATGCGCAATTATAGTATTACATACAAAAGAAGGTTATTTAGTTTACAGCAATGATTTCAAATTTGATAATAATCCAGTTTTAGGTCCAAAAACTAATTTAAAAAGATTAAAAGAACTAGGTGATTCCAATAAAGTAATTTCTTTAGTCATGGAATCTATGTATGCAAAATCTCCTGGTCATACTCCAGAAGAATTAAAAGCAAAAGAAATGTTATCTAAAACTTTATTAGAAAATAATTCAAAAGGAAAAGCAATTTTTGTTACGATGTTTTCTTCTCATATTACAAGAATAAAAAGCACAATTGAAATGGCTGAAAAATTGAAGAGAAAAGTTGTAATTCTAGGAAGAAGTATGTCAAAATATATTTATGCAGCAGAAAATATAGGTTTTGTAAATTTTTCTAAAAGAGCAGATATTTGTGCTTATGGCTCTCAAAGGAAAAGAATTTTAAGAAATATAAACAATGAAAGAGATAAATTTTTAGTTATATGTACAGGCGGCCAAGGTGAACCAGGTTCAATATTAGACAAAATAGTAAACAAACAATTACCATTCACATTCAAAGACCATGATTGGGTTGTATTTTCCTGTTCAACAATTCCTCAGCCAATAAATATTGCTAACAGAGAAAGATTAGAAAAATTATTATTAACTCATAAAGTTGAAATTTTTAGGAATATCCATGTATCAGGCCATGCTTTTATAGAAGATCTAAAAGATTTAATTAAACTATTAAAACCAAAACATTTAATTCCTTCACAAGGAGAACCTGAAAAAATATTAACTTTAGCAGCAGCAGCTGAAACATTAGGTTACAGATTAGATGAATCCGTTCATATTCTAAAGAATGGCGATAGACTTAGATTAATTTAATAGTTACATTTATAAGTAAAATAATCCTTAAATTAATATGAAAAGAGGTTTTATAATTTTATTATTAGTTTTAATTCTAATACCTTCAGTCTTAGCTGCAACATCAGTTTATGATGGGAGATTATACGATAATGAACCTAAAGTTATAGATAATATTACCTTAAGGGTTTCTACAGGTATAAGCAAATCAGCAGTAACTTATGGAACACATAAATTTATTCTTTACAAAGGCAAATGTGCTAATGATGAATATTATGAAGCCTGTCTTAGAGACTCAGAAGAAGGATTATTTTCAGATTTTTCATTAATACCAAAAGGATTAGATATTTCATTCTCTAAAACCAGAAACCCAACCGGTCAGCTTGCAGTTTTAGATCCAATAACTGTAAAATTAGAAGTAAAAAATGCAGGAGATTTTTCATTAGATTTTTCAGTAATTGATGACGCTTCAGATTTAGAAATTACAACAATAGATAGTTTATGTTATGTAGATGGAAACAATGTTGTATTTAATTATACTGTAAGAGGCACAGATACAGTATCATGCACTTATAGAGCAAGAGTAAAAACTGAAGGCAGTTTAGACAAAACAGCAGTGATGACTTTTTTTGATGGAAAACAAATACAAAGTTTAGAAGATAGTATTTCTATGGATGTAGAAAAATATGATTTTGGCATAGATTTAGTAACAGATCAATCAGTTTATGATGTTAACAACTTAGTGCAAGCAACATTAAAAATATCAAATACGTTTAAAGAGAGTATAACAATTGAAAGTTTAGAAGTAATTTCTTCAGGTTTAGCAATAATAACTAACAATCCCAAATTTAGTCTTAATAGGCAGTCTATGAGTCTATCAAATGTGGTAATGGCAACAGGGACGTCAACAGATTACTTATTTAAATTCAATGCAACAAAAATAAATAATGAAGTTATAATTAATTATAAAGTTCTTACTCCTGTTGGGTATAGAACAAACACAATTAAAAGAATAATCTCTGTAGCAAAAATAAAACCAGATATAACAATTCAAAGAATAAGTGATACAAAATTAAAAGTACATGTACAAAATACAAATTCTCGTAGGCCTATAAAAAATTTGAAATTAAACTTAAAAAGTAATTACCAAAATATAAATTTAGAGAGAACTTTTTCAGATATTCCTGCTTCTGGAGATGTTATTGTAGATATATTATTACAGCCATTCGATTCTAGGCCAGCAACAACATACCCATTATTCGCATCTAGCACATATGAAACTGAATCTGGCGAAGGTTTTTCCTTTTCTAAAACTATGCAAATTGATTTAAGGAAACAACTAACTCAGCAAGAAGAACAAGAAGCAGCAAATGCACCTAAAGAAACAGCACAAAGTTCTACTGAACAAAATTTAACTTCAAAATCAAGTTTCTCATTATCTAATTTCTTTAAAGGATTATTTAGTGTATTCTCTAAAAAAACTACAAATGGTACAACTGAAGTAGTAGAGTCAGCAAATAAATCCTCAACCCCCATAACTTCAAAATCAAATTTCTTAAAACCTACAAAACAGAAATTAATAATTATAGGTTCAATTATTGGTATAATTTTATTAGTATATTTAGTATTTTTCATTACAAAAAGAAGAAAGAGTCTGCATCAGATAGATGTTAAGTTAAAAGATGTAAAATTATAATATACTTTTCACTATAATCATCTATAAAAATCTAGAGTTATTTTTTATTACATGAAATTCGCACACTTATCAGACTGCCATATTGGTGGCTGGCATGAATCAAATCTAAGAGCTATAAACCTAAAAAGTTTCCAAAAAGCTATCGATACGTGTATAGAAGAACATGTAGGTTTTGTTTTAATTGCAGGAGACTTATTTGATACAGCCTTGCCTTCTATTGACATTTTAAAAGAAACTGCTCTAATCTTAAATAAATTAAAAGAAAAGAGAATAGGGTTAATTTATTCGTAGCAGAAAATATAGGGGATATTGAAGAAACTTTTGAACTTGCTTATAAAAGCAGACAATCAACATCTAAAAGAAAAAGAATAATTTTTGGTGATGATTAATCAAAAGGCCAAGAAGGCATACTGAGCTCAAGAGGCTTATCCTGCCTATATCCAAGAGCATACTCAGCTTGAATTAATGTATGAATCTCACGCGTCCCTTCATATATAAGAG
>CAYNBR010000013.1:0-22023 GCA_964395935.1 Candidatus Woesearchaeota archaeon | reverse complement strand
TTAGTTCTACTTATGTAAATTATGAGAATGAACATATACTATTTGATTGCGGGGAAGGAACTCAAAGACAGATTAAGATGGCTGGTTTAAAATCTACAAATGTAACTAGAATAATTATAAGTCATTTTCATGCAGATCATGTTTTAGGTATTGGTGGATTTGTAAGAAATTTACAAGCTAATGATTACAATAAAACCTTATATGTATATGGCCCAGCTGGAATGAAAGAATTTTTTCATAATATTTTACATTCTGCTTATTTTGGAAATGGATTTAAAATTGAAGTTTTAGAATTTAAAGAAGGAATTATTATAGATGAAAATAAATTTACTATTGAGGCTGTAAAATTAAATCATTCTGTTCCTTCTTATGGTTTCATATTGAAAGAGAAGGATAAAAGAAAGATTGATATTAGTTATACTAGTAAATTTGGCTTAACACAGCATCCTTTGCTTGGAGAATTACAAAGAGGAAAAGATATTGTTTGGAAAGGTAAAAAAATAACTGTTAAGAAAGCAACTAAATTGGTTAAAGGTAAAAAGTTAGGAATTATCTGTGATACTGGAATGTGTGATAATTGCATAAAAGTTGGAAAAGATGCAGATTTATTGATTTCTGAAAGTACATTTGCAGATGCAGATTTAGAGAAAGCTAAAGAGTATAAGCATTTGACCAGCAAACAGGCAGCAATGATTGCTAAGAAATCTAAAGCTAAGAAACTAATTTTAACTCATTTTAGCCAGAGATATAAGAATGTTGAAGAATTGAAAAAAGAAGCGCAAACTATTTTTAAGAATACTGATGTTGCTGAAGATTTTAAAGTTGTGGAGGTTTAAATGATTGATCCTATTTTACTTCATATTGGAAGTTTACAAATAAGATATTATGGAGTATTATTTGCATTAGCATTTTTAGTTGGATATTACATAGCTAAGAAACTAGCAAAAGAATTTAATTTAGAAGAAAAATTAATAGAAGATTTTACAGTTTATTCTGTAATTGCTGTTGTTTTAGGAGCAAGATTATTTGAAGTTTTATTTTATAATCCTAGTTATTATTTTTCTAATCCTATTAAGATATTTTATGTTTGGGAAGGCGGATTAGCTTCGCATGGTGCAATTATTGCTTTAACTTTATTGACTTATTTTTATACTAAAAAGCATAAGATTAGTTTCTATAAAGTTGCAGACTTATTTATTATTCCAATATCTTTAGGTGCTTCTTTTATAAGACTTGGAAATTTTATTAATGGTGAATTAGTTGGAAAAGTTACTAATATATTTTGGGCTGTTAAATTTAATGATTATGAAGGATTGAGGCATCCTGTTCAACTATACCAAAGTGCTTATTATATTTTAATATTTATAGTATTATTAAGAATAAGAAAATTGAAGAATTTAAAAGAAGGAACTTTATTTTGGAGTTTCTTATTTTTAGATGGAATATTTAGATTTGCAACAGAATTCTTTAAAGACTTACCTAAAGATTATGGTTTACATTATTTAGGATTAAATTTGGCGCAATATGCCAGTTTGATAATAATTTTAATAAGTATAATACCTTTGTATAAAAAAATGAAAATTATTCTTCATCATGCCATTTTTCCCTAATGGGCACTTCATTCTGTCCTAACTAGGAGCTATGCATTGCAGTATTTTCTTCGTTTGCTAACACAACTTTTAAGTTTACTTGTGCATTTACTCGTGAATTATATTCTTTAACTACTTCGCTTACTAACCTTGTTAATGACTTTATGTTATCTCTACCATAAACGTTTAATAACCACTGATTTTTAGGATCTGCCTCTTTGTACCAATTGTCAACATGAATTTCTCCCAATTTCAATGGTAATGGTTCATCTATAGTAAACCATAAAAGTTTCCTACTTGGGCCTTCTCTCTTCTTCAAAATTTGTAGACCGCTAGGGGTTGGTTCTGATACTTTATTAATAATATCCCCGTAAGTATCTGCTACTTGAAAACCCTGTTCTCTTAATTTTGCTACTAAGCCATAAATCGGACTTTCGTAGTAATCGACCTTACTCTCTTCTAATATTTGTTTTGCAGCATTCATTTCTTTTCACTAGTTATAGATATATGACAGGAGAATTTAAAAGGTTAACGGATATACTATAATATTACAAATCAGTCAAATGAACATTTCTTACTCCTCTAACTTTTTTTATTCTATTAATTAATGTATTTAATTGTTCTAAATTTTTAACTTTTGTTGTGAAATCGCATTCTGCCTGATTATTTCCAAGAGATTTTCCTTTAGTATTGCTAATATTCAAACCTATTGATGAAGCTGCATTTAAAATTTCAGCAAATAAACCTTGTCTATCATCTGCACTAGCTGCTAAGCTTATTTCTTTGTCTTTTAATTCCATCCAAGAACATTTTATTATTTTTTTAGTGTCTTTAATAGACTCACAATTATTCTTATGTATTGAAACTTTATTCATACCTGAACTTACACTTGATATTAAGTCCCCTGGTAATGGGTGGCAGCAATGTGCAAATTTTATTTTCGGAAATTTCATTCCTTCTATTTGTATTAAACCCATTTCTAAATGTTGATTTTGCTCTGTTCTTTTATAATAAGTTGAAGTTGGAATTTCTCCATGTTCTTTTAGATCATGTTTAATTTTAGCTTTAGCTTTTGAAGTTTTTACGAATTTGAGCCATTCTCTATTTGGATTTTTTGTTTTTGAAGTTATTATTTCTACGACATCACCATTAGTTATTTCTGTTTTTAGTGGAACTAATTTTTCATTTACTTTTGCGCCTACACATTTACTACCTAGCTCTGTATGAACTGCGTATGCAAAATCTAATGGTGATGAACCTGAAGGCAGTTCTATCATTTTTCCCTTTGGTGTAAATGCATAAATTTGGTCAGAAAAAAATTCCATATCTATATTCTTATTTGAAGATGCATCACCCATCAATTGTTTAAGCCAACTTAATTTTTTATCGAATTCTTGTTCTTGTTTAAATCCTTTGTAATTAAAATGTGCAGCTATACCTTCTTCTGCTATCTCGTGCATTTCTTGAGTTCTAATTTGGATTTCCATTATTGAACCTTCATCTAGAAAAACAGCTGTGTGTAATGACTGGTAACCATTTGGTTTTGGTAATGCAATATAATCTTTGAATAAATCAGGTATTGGTCTAAACAAATTATGAACAATTCTTAGAGCATTATAACAGTCTGTAATGTCTTTAGTTATTATCCTAATAGCTAAAACATCATGGAATTGGTTACTATATTTTGGTTTTTCAAGTATTTTTTTGTAAATGCTATAAATATGTTTTACTCTTGATTGAACTTCTATTTTCATTCCTACTTTTTCAAATTCTGAGTCAAGTAATTTTTTAGTTTTTGCCAAATTTGATTTTCCTTTTTCTCTTAATGATTCTAGAAGTTTACTAATGTCTTTGTAAGCTCCTGGTTCTAAATATTTGAAAGCTAAATCTTCTAATTCACCTTTTATTCTTCCTAAACCCAGCCTATAGGCTAAAGGAGCATAAATATCCATTACTTCCTGCGAAATTCTTTTTTGTTCTGTTTTTGGTAGATAATCTAATTCGCGCATATTTGAAATTTTATCGCATAATTTTATTAGCAATGTTCTGATATCTTTACTTGCTGCTAAAAGAACTTTTCTTAATGATTCAAAATCATATCCTTTATTTGTAATATTTTTTTTCAATAAGTTAACTTCATATAAACCCTTGACTAGATTAGTAACTTCTGTTCCAAATTCATTTGTTAATTGTTTTTCTGTAACGTCTGTTCTATTTAATATTCCATGCAATAAAGCCGCTATTAAGGTATTATCATCAACTTTTAAATCTGCTACTAAAAATGCTACTTCTAAATAATGATTGTACCATAAACCCCCAGATAGTCTTTTTTTAGATCCTAGATTCTTTTCTGCAAATTTGTAAGCTTTTTCTAATTTATTTATATCTACATTTTTATTATATCTTAATACTTTCTTAACTAAATTCTTTAATTCCATACTAAGATTCTTAAAGTCAAGGTTTAAAAGTTTTATTATACTTACTATTTGATGCGCTACATAAGACAAGAAATTCTAATAGGTAAAAAGAAGCAGAAATTGATAGAGGAAGCTAAGATAAGTGTAATTGGATTAGGTGCTTTAGGAAGTGTTGTGTCTGAATTACTAGTAAGGGCTGGAGTTAAAAACTTAATTTTAGTTGATAGAGACGTAATAGAATTAAATAATTTACAAAGACAGAGTTTGTATACTGAGAAAGATGTTGGAGATTTAAAAGCTGTAACTGCAGAAAGAAAATTAAAAGAAATAAATAGTGAAGTAAATATAAAAGCTTATGCAGTAGATTTGGATTATGAAAATATTGATTTAATAAAAAGTGATTTAATTTTGGATTGTACAGATAATTTTGAAACAAGATTTTTAATAAATGAATATTCTGTAAAAAAGAAAATATCTTGGATTTATGCTTCTGTAATAGGGAGTAAGGGAATGACTTACAATATAATTCCTGGAAAAGCCTGCTTTAGGTGTTTGTTTAAAGAGCCTAATGAAAATTTAGGAAGCTGTGAAACTGCTGGAATATTAAATACAATAGTGCATGTTATTGCTGGAATACAAGTTACTGAAGCAATCAAGGTAATTACTAAACAAAAACCAAGAGAAAGTTTATTACATTATGAAATTTTGAATAATAAAACTTTAGAGATAAAAGTAAATAGATCAAGAGATTGTAATGCCTGCAATAATAGATTTGAATATTTGAATGGGAAAAATATTAAAGATGTAATAAAAATGTGCGGATCTTCAGTTTATCAGATTAAAAGTAAAAATTTAGATTTGAAAGAATTGAATGATAAGTTTAAGAAATTTGGAAATTCTGAATTAACTGAACATTGTTTGTTTTTTAACAATATGACTATATTCTCAAGCGGAAGAGTTTTAATTAAAGCTAAAACTAAAGAAGAAGCTAAATCACAATTTGATAAATATTTAGGTTAAAATGATAGTAAGAAGATGTAAAACTGGGGGGGCTTTTGAAGCCATACCTGAAAAAAATATACAATTAAATTTTAAAAATATTAAAAGCAGGTTTGAAGTTTTAGAAGATCTTCCCATATTGATAATAATTAAATGTCAGGGTTATGAAGTTACTTGTTATAAAAATGGAAAGTTAATGATTAAGTGTAATTCTATTGAAACTGCAGAAGAAATAACAAAAGAGGTATATGAAAATCTCTTTTAATCTATAAAAATTTATTTTTATACTCTAATAGTCCATCTAAGTTTTCAGCGCGAGCGGCTTCGCCACAGACTACCACCCGACCAGAAGCACTCGAGTTGTACAAACTGTCCCAGCTGGAATCCAAGTCCAAGTCGCTGCTCAAGAACAACCTAGACAAGCCGTCTCGTTTTATATATAGTCCTCTGTCACCTCTATCTCCTGTTTCATTTGGCAGACCTGTTTGTGGATTAATATCAGATGAACTAAATCTTCCAGGTTTATTTAAAACATCAGCCTGAACTATTTCTGCATCTTCTCTTAGCATAAAGCTTAATCCGTATTCATTGTTATTTACTTTTAAGTCTAAATATCTTAATGGAATCATTACTGGCAGTTTTGATTTCTTTCCTTGTCTTTTCCTTACTTGTTCTGCTAAATCTCCTGCTAAAGACTTATTTGGATTATATGAATCTTCTGCTGATCTTAAGACTAAAGCTGTATCTACATAATGACTGCCTTTTATTCCTAGAACATCTCCTGCTCTTAATGTTCTTTCCATGTCTGAAGGTGATGCTGTCCATAATTGTTTAGAACTATTTTGTCTTAGTACTTCATTTACTAAAACTACATAAAATGAATTTGAGCCTTGAACTACTCCATTTTGATAAACAATATTTGGATCTATTAATGGTCTTACACTTTTATATTTCTTTAATGCTAAATCTCCTGCTTCTCTAAACACTTCTTCTCCAAATTTAGCTGTTAGGAAACCTGCTAAAGGAACTTTAGATAAGTCTATTACTGGCTTTCCCTGGAATTTTGCATTTACCATCTTATATTTTTTGCAGAACTTAATATTTATAAATCTTTCTACTGTAACTACTCTTAGATTATAACTAACAATATAAATTGTCATAATCAGTTCAATAAACAATGAAAGCAATGTTATTAATCTCTGGCGGGTTTGATAGTCCTGTAGCTGGGTATTTAATTAAAGAAAAAAATGTTGAAATAATTCCAATACACTTTTCCTATGAACCTTTTACAGATAATGGGCCAGAAATAAAAGCTATGACCGCTTCTAAAATTTTGGGATTTAAAAAGCCAATTGTGATTAATATAAGTAAAGAATGCGGCAAAATAGCTAAAGAGTGTAAACATAAATTATATTTTATTTTAACAAAGAGATTAATGATGAAACTAGCTGAGAAAGAGGCTAAAAAATTGAAATGTGATTTTTTAATTACTGGAGAAAACTTAAGTCAAGTTTCTAGCCAGACATTAATGAATTTAAATGCAATAACTAAAGCTGTAAAAATACAAATATTAAGACCATTATTGACTTATGATAAAGAAGAAATAATAAAAATTGCTAGAAAGATAGGAACTTATGAAGTTTCTATTGGACCGGAAGTTTGTGATGTTTTAGGACCAAAACATCCTGCAACTACTTGTAATTTAGAAGAAATTGAAAATGAAGAAATTAAACTGGAGGAGGTACAAAGCTAATACCCTTAGGAGTTTCAAAAGTTTCATTTACTTTAAAACTTGTACAATTAACTATTATTCCAGTATCCTTGCTTTTTTCTAAGATATTAACACCTTTCTGAAATTCTTCTTTGGTTATACAAACTTGTTCACCTATTGGTGTATTTGGAACCCAACCATAGATACAATCAGAAATATCCCCTACAGATTCTATGATAAGCCCATCTTTGCTCCATGAAGTAGCTCTAAATTTTGTATCTTTGACAACTAAACTAATTTTATTCTCTTTATCATCCCAGCCATCACATTTGTATTGACCGTTAAGCTTGAATACACCTTCAATTTTTCCATTAAAGGTTTTTGGCATGAGTAAATTATAGCTTACTAATATTGTTAAACCCAATAAAAGAAGTAAAATTAAACTCTTTTTCATAGAATTTACTAAAAATCAAAATTTATAAGGTTTTGTGTTCTAACTTTTTTATGAAAATTTATATAGAAAGAATAAATGAGTATAAAGAAGTAGAGGCCAGCACTATTAAAGAAGTTTTAGAGAAGTTAAAGATAAATCCTACTACGGTTTTAATAAGTAAAAATAATGAATTGGTAACAGAAGATGCTAAGCTAAATGAAAATGATGAAATTAAATTACTCTCTGTTATATCTGGTGGGTAGATGGTTTGTAAAAAATGTTTAGAAAGTCCGATAATTAAACTTCCAAATAGCAATGTAAGCCTTTGTAAGAATGATTTTATAAAATACTTTGAAAGAAAAGTACAGAAAACCATAACGCAGTATAAATTGATAGAAGATAATGATATTATCGCTGTGGCCTGTTCTGGCGGGAAGGATTCGACTTCATTGCTTTATTTAATTAAAAAGATTACTGCTAAAAAAAGAAATGTAAAGGTGTGGGCTATAGCTATAGATGAAGGCATACATAATTATAGAGATAAAAGTTTAGATTTTCTTAAAAAATTTTGTAAAGATAATGATGTTGAATTAAAGATATTTTCTTATGAAAAAGAATTTGGAAAAACTTTAGATAAAACTTTAAAAATCTATAAAGGA
The DNA here is from genome assembly GCA_964395935.1 of Candidatus Woesearchaeota archaeon. Taxonomy (GTDB): domain Archaea; phylum Nanobdellota; class Nanobdellia; order SCGC-AAA011-G17; family GW2011-AR18; genus CAYNBR01. The sequence continues at coordinate 14,215 of CAYNBR010000013.1, read as the reverse complement.
ATTCCGTGTTCTATTTGTGGTGTATTAAGGAGACATTTATTGAATAAAAAATCAAAAGAAGTTGGAGCTACTAAATTAGCTACTGGACATAACTTAGATGATGAAGCTCAGACTATTATGATGAATTATTTAAGAAGAAATATTAAAACTTCTGCAAGGCTAGGACCAATAACTGGGATAAAGGCTGATAATAGATTTATTAAAAGAATTAAGCCTTTGTATTTTTTAACTGAAAAAGAGATTGCAACTTATGCTTTTGTAAAAGGATTTATGGATCAATTTAATGAGTGCCCTTATAATCCTGATTCTTATAGGAATTACTTAAGAGAAGTATTAAATGAGTTTGAGAATAATTATCCTGGAACTAAACACAATATTATAAATTCATTTTTAGAGATATTGCCATTATTAAAAGAAAATTATAAAGATATGAAAGAAATTAAAAGCTGTAAAATATGCGAAGAACCTTGTTCTCAAGATATTTGTAAGGCTTGTCAGTATGTTGAAGAAGTTATTAATAATAAATAGAATTAAATATTCTTAAATTCTTATTTTTATGTGGTATTAACTAATTACTTTGCTGTTGCTGAGGGAAAAGCTGCAAAATTAGAAAAAGAGAATAAAAAGTTCTATGACCTTTGGCAATATTACTATTTAAGATTACCTTTAAAGTCCGATATTATTAATGGATTAAATGAAGATAACTTAAAACATGACTTACCTCTATTAATTGGTTTTGCAGAAACCGATTTGGCGCAGATTACTCACGAAGAAGGGATAGATGAAGACATTATAAAAGATATTTATGCATTAAAAAAAGCTAAAAGAATAAATCGTTTAGATGATGCATTGAATTATCCTCAAACTAGATTTGAATATTTGCATGAATTGTTATTGGAATTACATGAAGTATTGAAAGCTGAGTTTATTATATTGCGTAAACTTCCTGAAATAGAAAATACTACAAATTTAATATCTGATCTTAAAACTTTGGCTGAAACAGAAAACCATATAGTTACTAAAATAAAAAGTATTCCAGATTTTAGATATTTTTTCTTAAATTTAATCAAAGGCGAACATATCATTAAAGAAATGAATGCGAGGGAAAGAGTACTTTTTAGAAGACTTAATAAGATATTTACTGGAGAGAGTCAAGAAGGTGTTGTTAAAACTTGGGGATATGCTGTGTATGATGCGATTGAGGAAACTATAGATGCACATGAAGAATTTTCTGTCAGTTATAATCCACATGTAGATTTTGAATTTGTGAACAGACCAGAGTTTGTAGACTTAGTAAGAGAAAAATTAGCTGAAGTTAGGAAAAGACCAATATCTGAACAAACTGTTAACATATTTGTAAGAATATTTAGAGAATGGTATAATCATTGCAGAGATTAGCCTATTGTGTTGATAATAATAAATCTTCATAAAATTTAAATACTTAGAATATTCTTATATTATGTGATAAAAGTGAGTCCAAAACAAGAAGTATTAGTTTCATGTAATAGGTGTACTGTAAAGGTGCCTATTGGGCAAACAATCTATGAGAAAGACGGTCAGAATTTGATTTGTTTTGAGTGTTATAATAAGATTGCTAAAGGTTTGGAGCCAGAGGTCTATAAAACTATGCAGTCTGCTGATATACCTGCAATGATAGGCTATAAGTGTAATAATTGTAATTTCAGGTTTTCAAGACTAGATACATTCCAATTTGGTGGGCATTGCTTTAATTGCGGAAAAGCAAATGTTGTTATTGAAGATAAGGTTGTAATTCCATTTAAGGATAGAAAAAGTTTATTAGACTATTAAAATGAATGCCAGATTATTGAGATTAAGAGAAAGTTTATCTAAACTAAATGATCGTAATGGGGAAATTAGCTTTACTGTCTATATTAGCGATAAATCCACTTCTGATAAAAAAGTTGAAACTTTTAAAGTTATTATTTGGTTAGATCGTGGTCAATATAAATTACAATGGACTAAATTTGGAGATGACAAGCCTGAATTGCCCGAATTAAAAACGTCAGTGATAAAAAAATTACAAGTAGCTCTTAAAAATAGTGCACCAGAGTACCTTACCAGGGGTTATATGGGCAGAATGATAAACATAGAAAGTGTATTGGCCTGTATTAACGCTCTTGAAGAAAATGGATTGGTTTTTGATCTTTAATTACTTAAGTTTAAATATTTAAATTTATTATTTTTGTGCATGGATTATGATATTATTTCAAATTCTTATAATAATTTGCATGGAGAAGAACAATTAAATAAACTAAAAATAATTTCTAATTTAATTCAAATTAATAAAAAATATAAGTTGTTGGATATTGGATGTGGTACTGGAATTTCTACTAACTATTTTGAATGTAAAACTTATGGAATAGATCCTAGTTTTAATATGTTAAAAGAAGGGAATAAAAATTTAATAAATGCTAAAGCTGAAAATTTACCTTTTAAAAACAAAACATTTGATATTATAATTGCGGTTACTTCATTTCATAATTTTTCAGATTACAATAAGGCTATGGAAGAGATTAAAAGAGTTGGGAAGAAGAATTGTAAGTTAGTTATTACTTTGTTAAAAAAGTCAAATAAATTTCAGGGAATTAATCATTTATTATTGAAGAATTTTAAATTAAAACAAGCAGATGAAGAGAAAGACATTATATTTTATGGCATCATATAGTTTTAAAAAGATTATTCAATGTACTTTTTCTATGCCCCCGTAGCGCAGCCTGGAAAATTAATAAAAATTTGGGTTCATAGCGCAACAGGTTCCTAACCTGTGGGTCGTGAGTTCAAATCTCATCGGGGGCGTAATATTAACTCGGACATTAAATGGAAAATAGTAAAGAAAAATGGTCATTTGAATATCAATGGAAAAATTATGATACTAAATACCTAACTTATGGTTTAAGTGAAGAAGAAGAATTTAAAAAATTCTGCAATGACTTAATGATTAATCATAAGGATTTAAAAAATAAAAAAATACTTGATGCTGGCTGTGGCAGTGGCAGATTAACTAAACATATAGCTATATTTTCTAAAAATGTATATGGTGTAGATTTGATACAATTATCTAAAGATAAAAATGTTAAATTTGTCAAAGCAGATATTATGGCTCTACCTTTCAGAAATTCTTTTTTTGATTTAGTTTATTCGGAAGGAGTATTGCACCACACACCTGATCCGAAAAAAACTTTTATAGAATTGGCAAGAGTTAATAAGAAAAAACTTTTCATAATGTTATATTCTAAGAGGAATATATTCATGTTTATGCGTAAATATCTTTTAACTTATAAATATCCATATTCAATCTTAAGGACATTATCCTTATTTTCAGCTTGTTTAGTTTACTTACCTATAAACATAATTAAAAAGTCTATGAAAATAAAACGTGAACTGAGTATTAGATCTCTAGATTTTTTAATATTTGATTATTTATCTCCCAGATATCAAAGTGTGCATAGTTTTACAGAAGTCGAAGCTTGGTTTAAAGAAGCGGGATATAAGAAAGTGCATAAAATTTCTGGAAATGGTACTTGTGTTTTGGGTATAAAATAATCTTATGAATTTTTATTTTGTCTAGATAACTCTAAGAATTCCTTTATTTTTTTATAATTGTTTTCAAGCTCTTTTTTGCATATGCCCAAAGTTAAAGCATTCCATTTTTCATCTACTTTTTCTTCAACTAGTAAAAATATTTGATCAAAGTTATAGCCTTCCTGCCTTAAGTTATAAAACATTTTTAACATTTGTCTTGGTAATAAATATTTATAACAATGGGCATTGGCACATATTTCTGATTCAATAAAAGTGAATTGTTTATCTTGGTGTTCCTTAATGCAAGCTATGACTTTATTTTTTATTTCATCATTTATTGGATAATTTTTAAAGAATTCTAAAGCGAAACCTAAAGCCATGTTTGTGTGTTCATGAACTTTTTTTTGAGTAATTGCCTCGCCTAATTTAGAATGCATGAATTTTGTGCCTAATTGTACTATGCTTATGTCTGCATTTAATTTTTTAGCTAAATCCACTGCAATATTTGTAAGCTCGTTATAATCTTCTAGATTTGGAATGCCATGTTTCATAATTTCAGAAATATTTTCCTGATCTAGATCTGCTATAATTGTATCTATATAATCCATAAGAATAAGGTAGAAAGAGAATTTATAATAATTTAGATAGTTAAATATCTGATATAAACAAGCCATTAGCTTAAGTAATTTGCAATTTTATGCTACAATAAATTTACCAGTTAATGTGTCTAAGCCTAAATATCCAACAGTGCAATTTTCTCTTGACCATTTTATCCTATATTTGCTCCTTTTGAAATATTTTTTTATAATTAATTCTATACTGGCTCTATCTCTTTGGTATATTTCTTTAATTTCTTCAGTTTCATCACTAAAGTCTGCACAGCCTACAACATATACTCTAAAATTTGAGAAATCATTTTCAATTTTGAGAAGATATTTTTCAAGATTTTTCCCGTCTAAATTTGCAAGATGCAGTAAGTATCCTTTTTTATTAATTGTATTATATAAAGCAATTGCTGTGCATGGACCAACACCTTCTGTAAATATTACATCTGGATAATCGCAGCTTATAAAATCATGAGCCGTATTATCATATACTCTTATATGTTCCTGATGCATAATAATTATGGGTCTTACCGATATTTAAATTTAGCAGTAATTAAATTTGGTTTAGTCTGGTTGTTAAATCCCTAACTACTTCTGCTGGATCTTTTCCTAATTGTATAATTACTCTCTTTAAGTGTTCTCTCATTTCGTTATCTAATTCGCATAATAACACACGTGCAAAATCTTCTTCTGTTTGTGAAGCGCCAGAACACCTAAAGTAAAATTCTAAGGCTCTATCTTTATCGCCTTTTCTATAAAAATGATCTCCTGCTCTTCTTGTTGCTTCAGAGAATCTTTGAAATCTTCCAAGAGCTTCAGATGAGTTTACGTAATCTATTCTAGTTAGGCCCACAAAAGGTATCCCATTAACTATGGCTTGAAATGGTCCAAGTTTTGTGTAAGTATCATCATCCTCTTCATATAAAGCCCATTCAGCTGCAGACATAAAATCATCACTTTCTACTTCTCCAGAGTCTGTTAGACTTTTACAAGTTATTACCTCTCCTGTGGCTTTTATTCTGAAAATTGGTGATGCAACTTTTGGAATTGTAGTCTCAGCAGGATACCTACCACATATACCTATAATTTCTAAGTCAGAAGGATTATAAATTGCCATAATAATATTCAAACTTTACATTTAATAAACATTATTCTGCTTGAACCATTATTTTCTGGTATTCATGAATAAGTAAATTTAGTTTGTTTATTCTTGTTTAATTTATAATTTCTGAAGAATTCTTTTTTGAAATCTTTGAATTCATTATTCTTAATGGCTTTTCTAACATTTTTAATTAAATTTTGAATAAAGAATAAATTATGTATATTTCCATACCTGTCTCTAATTGGTTCGTAAGTTTTGTATAAGTGATGGATGTAAGCTTTACTAAAGTTTTTACATGTGTAGCATTTACAATCTTCATCTAATGGGTAAGTGTCGTATTTATATTCTGCTTTTTCAATATTTATCTTTCCTTTAGAAGTGAATATTCCACCGTGTCTGGCGTTCATAGTTGGAAATCTTGAATCGAAACAGTCTATACCTAAACTTATTGCTTCAAGTAAATCTTCTGGAGAGCCTATACCCATTAAATATCTTGGTTTATTTTCATCTAAATGTTTTACACTTAGTTTAACTGTGTTATACATTAATTCTCTTCCTTCACCAATTCCTAAACCTCCTAAAGCTATTCCATCAAAATCTAAAGAATTAATAAATTTAGAACTTTTTTCTCTTAACTCTTTGAATGTGCCGCCTTGACAAATACCGAATAATAACTGCTTATTTGAATCATGTGATTTTATACATCTTTCTGCCCATAAATGCGTAATTCTTGTACACTCAGCTATGTAATCTTTGTTATTTCCATAATGGGGAACAAAATCTAGGGCCATTGCTACGTCTGCTCCAATTTGTTTTTCTATTTCCATTATACTTTCTGGAGTGAAAAAGTTTTTAGAATTATCAAATGGATTTTTGAAGTAAACACCTTTTTCATCTGCACTATGTAAAAAGCTTTTACTTAGGATTTGAAAGCCACCAGAATCTGTGAAAATAACTTTATCCCAGTTCATAAATTTATGTAAGCCTTTGAATTTATTTAGAACTTCTAGACCTGGTTTTAAATGCAATATGAAAGCATTTGCAATTATTGCTTCGCTGCCTAATTGTTTTAATTCTTCACTAGAAACTTGTTTAGCTGTTCCTTTAGTTGCTATTGGCATGAAGAATGGAGTTTCTATTGTGCCATGTTTAGTTTTAAGCTTGCCACTACGCGCGTCATTCTCTTCTGAGATTATTTTAAACATGAATTAAGAATTTAAATAAAGTTTATAAAATATACTAAATGTTCATCGTATTTTATAAAATCTTTCTGCAAATCTACAATTAGCGTGGAAGCCAGAAAAGAAAGCTTTTAAAATAACTTGGAAGAATAAGGCATATACAGACATTTTTTGAGACTTAAACATTTTCATGGCTTCTACTTTTTTATGAAAAGTTTTTGAGACATCAACATACATTCTTGGATGTGACTCATTAGAAACATTCCAAACTTCAAATACAAAAACAGAAGCTCTACAGTTAGTTAGTGCTAAAGCTTTAAAAACTATTTCATTCGTTGACCTATGATCTTCATGCGGATCAGTTTTAGTATGTGTGAATATTTTATCTGGATTGTATTTTTTAATTAAATTAGAAACTTTTTCTATTAAAGATTTATTATTAACAAATGTTACTAAACCTTTATGTTTTATGCCCCCAAATAAATCTTTATCTCTTATACTTAAAAATAAAGTTTTTTCACATCCTAAAAATTGGTCTATTCTTATGGCTTCTTTTACTCTTTCTTCTTTTATTACTTCTTCTTTTAACCAAGGAGAACTTCCTTCGCCACTTGTGAATATGACATTGATTATTCTATGCCCTTCTTGAGCGTACTTTGCTATTGTACCGCCAGCACCAATTATGCTGTCATCGGCGTGTGCACCAAAGATCATTATTGTTTCTTTAACCATAAGTTAAAATTAAAAGATAATGGATATAAAGCTTTCCAAATATATTTTATTATAATCCCTTGTTATTCTCTAAACTATTATCTTTATGATAAAAATTAAAAGCAACACCATAATTTAAAATATTCCTTATTTCTTCTTTTTATCTTCTAATTTCTTCTTTTTTTCTGGTTCAGAAAGATAGTTTTTCTTTGATGTTACCGGATAACCCAATTCTTGTTCTGTTTCTTTTCTTGCATTGCCTGCTATTCTACCGCCCTTTTTTGAAGGAATAGATTGAATGGTCCTAAATGCATTCTTTGTATTAACACAATCAGTTATGTAGTATTTACCATCACTTGACATTAACTTCAGTTGTCCGATTTTTGCGGACAGCTCAAATCCTTCTTCACTGAGTCTAGTTTTTACGTCAGACCAATATTTTCTCGCTCTTCCGCTTTCTGTTAAGGCTTCTATAATGTCTATTATTGAAAACCACCACTCATCATTAAACCAAGTTCTTCTGATTTTTTTATCCTGGAATACTACAAGCGATTTTTCTTTAACCATAAGTTAAAATTAAAAGATAATGGATATAAAGCTTTCCAAATATAGAATTAAGAATCATAAATCACCACATATTACAACCGCCACCACCAACCCTGCAAGGTTCGTCTAAATAGAATGGTTTTATTTCTACATCACGATTCTTTATATATAATTCACGCATATTCCCATCTTCTATATATGTAACTTGATACTTAATTCTAAGCTTATCTAAAAATGTGGCTAAAAAAGCATCACGAGTTTCTTTTGGAACATCTTCTGGTAGGGCAAATGTTGCCTTAATCCAACCATCTCTTTCCATTATTTCATCTAAAGTTGTTTTTACCATATTGGTTGAGATAGTTAAGAAAATTTATAAAGTTTGTCTATAAGTGTTTGATATGGCCTTAATGAGAATACAGAAATTTTTATCAGAAGCTGGAATTAGTTCTAGAAGGAAAGCTGAAGAGTATTTACTAAAAGGATTAATTAAGATAAATGGTAAAATAATAACTGAATTAGGGACTAAAGTAGATTCAAATAAAGATAAAGTTTATTTTAAAGATAAATTAGTTAAACCTAAGGAATATACTTATGTAATTTTAAATAAACCTGTTGGATATGTAACTTCTTTTGAGCATAAAGGAAAAAAAACAATTAAAGGATTTTTAACAGGCTTAGGACATTTAGCATATGCTGGAAGATTGGATGAAGATTCTAGAGGCTTAATATTATTAAGTAATGATGGTAATTTGATAAATGAATTGACACATCCTAAATATGAACATGAAAAAGAATATGTTGTTGAAATTTCTAAAGAAATAACTGATCAAGATTTAGAAAAATTAAGTAATGGAATTTATTTAGAAGAAGGTAAAACTAAAAAATGTAAGATTACTAAAATTAGCAATAAAAAATTTAAAATAATTCTAGAAGAAGGGTGGAATAGACAAATTAGAAGAATGCTTGAAAAAATGAATTACAATGTTATAGATTTACAGAGAATAAGAATACAGACTATAGAACTTGGAGATTTAAAAGAAGGTAAGTACAGATATTTGACAAAAAAAGAGATTGAGTTATTAAAAAAATAAATGCATAAAGTTTTTAAGTTCTATAAAATTAATAAAAGTATATGAAAAAAACTATTATACATTTAGAAGAAGTGTGGAAAACTTATAAGATGGGGAAAATTAAGTTAAATGCTTTACAAGGAATTACATTAAAAGTTAATCAAGGAGAATTTCTAGCAATTACTGGGAAATCTGGATCAGGAAAATCAACTATAATAAATTTAATTGGATGTTTAGATGCGCCAACTAAAGGTAAGATATATTTAGATGGGCACGACACTTCAAAATTAAGAGAATCTAGATTGGCACAAATAAGAGGAAGGAAAATTGGGTTTATCTTCCAACAATTTAATTTAATTCCTACTCTAACTGCATTAGAGAATGTTGCATTGCCTGGAGAATTTCAGAATAAGAATAGTGATGAATTATATAAAAAAGCTGGTAAATTATTGGAATTTGTAGATATGCAAGATAGAATTGGGCATAGACCTGCTGAATTAAGCGGCGGACAAATGCAGAGAGTGGCTATTGCTAGATCATTAATAAATGATCCTGAAGTTATATTAGCAGATGAACCTACTGGAAACTTAGATTCAAAAACTGGAGATAATGTTATGAAGTTACTGCAAGATTTAAATAAAGAAGAAAAATCTATTGTTATAGTTACTCATGATAAAAGCTTAGTAAAACATGCAGATAGAGTAATAGAACTAAAGGATGGAAAGATATTAAAAGAGTATAATAATTAGGAGGAAGATATGAAAAAATTAATTGTAATCTTATTTTTATGTTTGATGTTAGCCGGCAGTGTATTTGCAGCTGGAACTGGTTTAAATTTTAGTCAAGATACGAAAGACAAAGTAAATTTTGTAAGTACTACTTCTTCTCATTTTAGGATTACTGCATTAAGACAAGATCCTTATCCTGCAAATCCTGGAACTTATACTGATTTGTATATTAGGGTAGAAAATTCTGGCGGCAATGTTCCTGAACCAAAATTTAGTTTGATCTTGCCTTCAGTTTTAAGTATTGATAAAGCTTCAAGTAGCAGCCAAGATGGTTATCCTGCAATACAAGGCGGAGATTTATTAACTTTGCACTATAAGTTAAATGTAAATAAAGATGCAGTTCCTGGGGAATACCAAATTGAATTTAGAGCATATGATAATCCAAATCTTTATTCTTCATATTTTTTTAATGTAAAGATAGATGATGTTACTGCAAACTTTGATGTTGCATTTCAAGATGTTACTAAAGATGGCATTGCTATAGCTGTATCTAATACTGGAAAAAATACTGCAAGTGCAATAACTATAAAATTAGGGAATCAGGAAGATTTTGAATTACTTGGAACATCAGATTCTATTATAGGTAATTTAAATGCAGGGGATTATACAATAATTAGTACATTTGTAAGGCCTAAAGACCCAAATAAAGAAAATTTAAATTTGAAATTACAAATAGATTACACAGATGTTGTTGGAAATAGAAGAACTTTAAACAAAAATATACCTGTAAGCATGACTTATCAAGTTAAAAAAGGATTTACTGATTTAGTAAATGCAGTAATTGTTGATCCAAATTTAAAAAAAAGTTCTGGATCTAAGTTCTTTGTTTATACAATTTTAATTTTAATAATTGCGATCCTAGCAATAATTTTTTACTATAGGAGAAAAAATAAAGATAAATAATGAAACTGCAAAAATCTTTAAAAATTGCAGTAAATATAATATTGCATAGTAAACTTAGAAGCTGGCTTACAATAATAGGCATAGTAATCGGTGTGAGTGCAATAATTGCAATTGTTTCTATTGGTTCTGGTTTTCAAGTAGATGTACAAAAACAACTTGGAGGTTTGGGAGCAGATACAATTACAATAACTCCCGGTTTTGACAGGGCTAGTGAATGTCCTGGACCAAGATGCAGACAAAGACCTGGAGAAATTTTGCAGAGCAGTGGTGCTAATCCTTTAACAAATAAGGAATTACAATCAATTAAATCAATAACTGAAGTGCAATTTGCAAATGTGCAATTAACAGGAACTGAATCTGTTTATTATTTAGGAAAAACTGCTAAGCTTAACATAGCTGGTGTTGATACAACAGTTTGGAAATATATGACTACTGCAACTTTAGATAGTGGCAGATTTTTAGGATCTGGAGATACAAATTCAATTGTTATTGGTAATGCTATTGCTAATTCTATTTTTAAAAATGATGTAATAATTAATAGACAATTAATAATCAATGGAAAAGCTTTCATGGTTGTAGGAATTTTAAAAGAAAGCGGTGGCTTTGGGCAAGATGATAGGAATATCTATATGTCTTTAAGTGATGCTAGGGGAGTTCTTGGTAAGGCTGAAAAGAGTTATGACTTAATTACTGTTAAAGTTAAGAATCAAGACAATGTTGAAAAAGTTGTTAGTTTAATTGAGAAAAAATTAATGATTGTTAGGCATGTAAATTCAGATACAAAAGATTTTACAATATTATCCATGAAAACAATACTTGAAAGGGTTACTGCTATATTGGCTGGATTTACTTTATTTTTAGGAGTGATTGCTGCTGTTTCATTATTAGTTGGAGCTGTTGGAATAGCTAATACAATGTTTACTTCTGTATTGGAGAAAACTAAAGAAATTGGAATTATGAAAGCTTTGGGTGCTAAAAATCAGGATATATTGTTGATATTTTTATTTAATTCTGGATTGGTTGGTTTAGTTGGCGGATTAATTGGAATATTATTTGGTGTTGGAATTGCTTTAGGAATTCCTAAACTTGGAGTTAGTTTTGTTTCTGGAGGAACTCCCTTGACTACGTCTATACCTATGGCTTTGATTATATTTACTTTAATATTTTCTATTTTAATTGGAATGATTTCTGGAATTTTACCTGCATATAGAGCTAGTAAATTAAATCCTGTTGATGCGTTGAGAAGTGAATAATTTTAAATAATCTTTTTAGCAACAATATAAACATAATCCCCAGACCAATGATATGGTTTAATTGGATAATCTCTTTTTCTCAATGGCCAATCTTGTTCGTCATGGAAGACATCTAACTTAATAATTTTCCAATCGTTAAATTTTGATTTTAATAATTTTTCAGCTTCTTCTATATTATAATCTGATTGGTCTTCATATTTGAATTCTTCTTTTGATTCAATAAAATATCTTTTTAAATTTGTAAGTATGCTAATATAGATATGCCCATTTTTCATTGTTGCTAATTTCATTTTTTCTATTGTGATAGATATATCTTTACGATTCATTAAATGGAATACTTCAGAAGAAATTATTGCATAATATTTTTCATTTTCAAATTTAAATTTAGTTAAGTCTTTTTCTATAAAATTAACTTTTAATCCTAGGTTTTTAGCCATAACTTCTGTAGCTTTTTTTCCGTGTTGATCCACTCCAGTTACATTATATCCTAGTTTTGCTAATGGCAATAAGTTTCTTCCATCGCCACAACCCAATTCTAATATTTTCTTATTATTTCCATTACTAGCAAGAATATTAAAAAATTCTTTCAATTGTTTTACTGGTTCTCCGTATACTGATTCATTCATATCTGAATATTCTCGCTTATACCAAACTTGAATGCTTTTCTTTGGAATTATTTTCATGGAAATCTTTAATAATCCATTTAGAATAGTATAAAACAGTTATGGTTAAAGCTAGAATACAACAATATTCAAAATTAAGTTAAAATATATTATAAATTGCTGTGATTTTTTTATAATCCCATTCAAATCGTGAACTGGTAAACCAGATTTGGGCAAATCCATTTTAATGGTGTGTGTATCTTTAAAATTATTGTCCGCATCATTTGAACCTGGAACATTAAAATTTGTACATTCTACATCAAAATTTGCATTTAATTGTAAAATTAACAGAGAAAAAATTGCCCAAAATTTATTATTGCAGTTTAAGCTAATTGTATTATACATTTGAATGATCCTACTTGGAAATTGTTCAACTGTATCTATAATTTGTAACCATTCATCTGATGATATACTAATTTCCATTGCTTTTTTTGAATCTAGTTTTTCTGGCTTGCTATAATTATCATCAATAAAAATATTGGTAAAGCCTGAGCTGTAAAGTTAACGTCTGGAATTCTGAACAAAAAAATTAACTTTTCCTAACAACAACTAAACGATTCTACTTTGTTCTATCCAAATTTTTCTAGAAGTTAACACGATGGGGTTGGGTCTATCTCACTGCTTCTAAAAACACTATGTTAAAGCGATACCTTGCTACTTCTGTAACATTATTAAATCCTGCACCAGATAACATTTCTGGGATTCTTCCTTTATAATTATCATATCCTTCTTCAAATAAAACTGTAAACCAAGAAAAGACAGAAAAGAATTTATTTTTTGGCTTTCCAAAATCAACTAATAAAAATCTGCCTTCTTTCTTCAAAACTCTATGGATTTCTTTCATTGCTTCTTTTTTAATATCGCTGTTGAGATGATGAAATACAAGAGAACTATACACTACATCAAACGAATTATCTGGAAAAGATAATTTTTGGAGAAATGCTTTTCTAAAATGTATTTGTTGATTTTCCATTTCAGCTTTCTTCTCTGCAATTACTAAAATCTTTTGATCGGCATCAACTGCATACAACGAAATATTCTGGGATTCTTTTTTAACATCAATAGCAAGACTACCACTTCCACAACCAGCATCCATCACACATATTTTTTGTTTTAGAATATCTAGAACTGTGACTATTTTTTTCCTATAACCGCTCCCAAGACCAACAAAAGCACAAAGAGCATCAAAAAGAGGCGTTAACATATGAAATCGTGCAGCTGGAATGAACTCGTTTTTTTTCATTGTCTAATCCTCCAATATACTGCACCGGCTAATAAACCATTACTCACAAATCCAAGAACTGGCCTATATGGTTCAAGATAGGTCATAAGTGCAGCTGCCCCAAAAAGAAGAACCAATAGCTTATTGCAAATAGGACAAGCAAATGCCAAAAAACTTCCTATTCCTCCGGTTGTAGCAATAGAGTCGCAGGTTTTGGCAATTTTTTTCTTATAATAGTGCACACCCACATACGTTCCTAAAAGAATTGAGCTGCTTACTAAGAATATCTTGTCGAGTACGGTGAGAGGAGTCATGCGCGTAAAGAAGGGAGTAGGCAAGACTGCTGTGATAGTGCCGAAGACTATAAAGATAACAATACTTGTTAAAACTCCAAGGAAGATATATTTTATTTTTGTTTTCATTTTAACCTTCTTGAGTAACAATATACCCATCGTAGGCCAAAATAAAACTCAAGAGTGTTGTACTAATTATGTGTGTACTCACTGGATCTTGAAGATGATTAACAGTACCCAAAAAGAATTCAATAGTCATTACAACAAATACTACAATTAATCCCCAACCAAGTGCTTTCTTTTTTCCAGCATAAAGATAACCAGCTCCATAAAATA
>CAYNBR010000012.1:0-26731 GCA_964395935.1 Candidatus Woesearchaeota archaeon | reverse complement strand
AATTTAATCTTACCATTCCCAATATCTAACATTTTCTTAGCTAAAATAAAGAAATTTTCAGGTTCAATTTTTATCCCAGCCATTCTTAACTTTTTCAATAATTGCATACCGTCTTGCTTTCCAGTCAAATATTCAAATTTAAACAACTCTTCCAAATTCAAGCTGCATAAATAATTGCTTTTCTCCCCCACCTTTATTATTGCTTCACCCTTATGATTATAAACAATTAACCTTTCTAAATCAACAAACAACCCATTATGTGCAAGCACTTTCCCAATTTTTTTAAAACCACAAGAAATTAGTTCATATTCCAAGAATTTCCCATACACTTCTTTTACATTACTCTTTTCAACAAATTCCTTATAATCCCCGCCAACAAAATCCTCAAATTCTGTAAAGTAACTTGGACTATATCTATAAACTCGGCCAATCAATTTTTGGTATTTCTGTACAGGTTTTTTACTTCCTCCTCGAATTTTAGCTCTTTTTCTCCATTTGCTTAAAACTAAATGGCCATATTCATACACTTTCCCGCTTTTTTTCTTTACCTTTTTTACCCTTATATACATCCTATAAAAGTTGGGCACTATGTAATATAAAAACATTCTTTACAATTAAGCTGTAATAACAACTTATAATACATTCTACAATCTTTCTTATTAAAACAAAAACCTTTATTATAACCAACAATAAAACAAATAACATGAACTTAAAAGAACAACTTCTAAAAAAGTTACAAGAACAAATAAAAGAACCTTTAACTTTAGAAGTTCCTCCAAATAGTGCAATGGGAGATTATGCCTTACCTTGTTTCAAATTATCTAAAAAAGCAATAGACTTACAAAAATCATTAAATCTCCCCAAATATATAGAAAAAACAGAAATTAAAGGCTCATACCTAAACTTCTTCATAGACAAATCAATTCTTATTTTAGAAACACTAAAAGAAATCAACAAAAAAAAGAATAAATATGGTTCGAATTTAACTGGCAAAAACAAAAAAGCATTAATAGAACACACATCGATAAACCCAAATGCATCCCCTCATCTAGGTAGGGCAAGAAATGCAATAATAGGAGATTCTATTGTAAGGTTATTAAAATTCGAGGGTTTTAAGGTAGAAACTCATTATTATGTTAACGATATAGGGAAACAAATTGCGATGCTCGTTTTAGCTTCAAAAAATAAAACCCCGAAATTCAATGAGTTATTAAATTTATATGTGGAATTTAATAAACTCCTAGAAACCGAGCCAGAACTAGAAAAAGAAGTATTCAATTTGTTAAATCTCCTAGAGAAAGGTAACAAAAAAACATTAGTTTCTTTCAGAAAAATTGTAAAAATTTGCATGAATGGACAAACAGAAATATTAAAAGAATTGGGCATAAAATTCGATAAATTTGATTTTGAATCTGATTTCTTATTTAATAATTCAACAAATGAAATACTAAAAGAACTAGAATCTAAGAGCAAAATGTTTATCGACAAAGAAGGTAGAAAATGCATAAATTTAGAGGGATTTAATTTGCCGATGGAAAATCCATATCTGCCATTAACGAGAGCAGATGGAACAAGCCTTTACATGTTGAGAGATCTAGCCTATACACTCCATAAAATAAATAAAAAAGTAAGCAAAAATGTTTTAGTTTTAGGAGAAGATCAAAAATTATACTACCTTCAACTAAAGACAATATTATCAATTCTAGGTCATGAAGCTCCAGAAGTTGTCCATTATTCTTTCGTTTTATTACCTTCGGGAAAAATGTCAACCAGGAACGGAGAAGTGGTTCTATTGGAAGATTTAATGAAAGAAATCAAACAAAAATCACAAGAAGAAATTAATAAAAGAGGCATAAAAATAGCCAATCTATCAAAAATAATAGGCTACGGTGCATTAAAATTTTCATTTTTAAAAGTCTCACCAGAAAAGAATATAGTTTTCGATATTAATCAAGCTTTAAATTTTGAAGGAGATTCAGCCCCATATATTCAATACGCCTATGCGAGGGCTTCATCAATATTAAAAAAAGCATCGAGCAAGACAACAACCATAAATAAAAAAGTTATATCTAACTTAATTAAATCAAATAAATTAGATCAAGTAGAATTAAAGCTAGTCAACCAATTAAACTTATTCAAATACGAAATTAAAAACGCCATGACCTCATTAAAAACCACAACAATAGCAAATTATTCCTTACATTTAGCAGAACTATTTAATGAATTTTATCAAAAATGTCAGGTTTTAAATGAAGAAAATCTAGAAATTAAGAATTTTAGATTATTATTAGTTGCTTCAACAAAACAAACATTAGAAAATTCTCTAAACCTTTTAGGCATAGAAGCACCAGAATCTATGTAATCTCACTACCATAATCTTTAAATATTCTTCAAGTTGAGCAAAATTATGCCAATAGTAGGTTTCAATTTCACAAAAATTTTCGTAGAAAAGAAAGAAAAGCTAGATCCAGCTAAAGATCAGATTACAAATGCTGTCAATTTATTAGAAATGAAAGAAGAAAGTATGTCGTTTAGCGAAGGAAAGGGTTTATTGCAAATGGAATTCCAATTTGAAGTATTATACGGGAAAGCCGGAAAAATGTCTTTAAACGGGGTCTTACTTTACATGGATTCTCCAGACAAAACAAAAGAACTTTTAGAATCTTGGAATATAGAAAGAAAATTAGATAACAATTTATCAACTGAAATTTTTAATACAATCTTATTCAAGTGCAACATAAAAGCATTACAATTAGCAGACGATGTCGGTTTACCGGCGCACTTTAGAATACCCCTAATAAGGCCAAAAGTTGTTTCTGAAAAAGACATTGATTAATCATATACTTAATCATTTAATCAATCAAATAATTATTCTTTAATCACATAATTCTTTTTAAGTAGAGAACTTATTTCTAGATTTAATGGAAGATACTTTCAAATCTAATGTTAAACAGTCATTCGCTAAAGCAAGAGAAGATATCGAACTTCTAAAGAAAGAATTAAATTTGCAAAAAGAAGTTCTAATCAAACAAAACGACGTCACTAGAGTTCTAAATGGTAAATTAAACGAGATCCTAAGCAAGTTAGATGAAATTTTAAAAAAGCAATTAAAGGTAAATAACACCGATAAACCCCAGGAGTCTAAAAAAGAGTTAATCAATCAATCATTTAATCAATCAATCAATCAACAATCATTTAATCAACAAATGCCATCAAAACAGCCAATAAACGACGATTTAGACAGTTCCACTGGAAATGAAGGGGTTAATCAATCATTTAATCATTTAATCAATCAACAGTTAATCAATCAAATGCCCCAAGAACAGCCAGATCCAAATTTTAAGGCCCTAAAGGACAGTCTAGAGGGTGTTTTTAGGAGGTTTTCAAAGCAAGAATTAAAGACTTTTTTAACGATTTACCAGCTTGAAGATGAGAATATCGAGCCAAATTACCACGAAATCTCCTTAAGAATGCAGCTTTCTGAACATTGTATAAGGAGTCATATAAGCTCTTTAACCCGTAAAATAGCCCCAATAACCAAAAGAAGGCTAAACAATCGTACAAACATAATCCATATAAGGAAGGATTTTAAGGCTTTAAACCTAAAACAAAGGCTCATAAACATGTTTTACGAGACAGACCCACATCAAACCACACTTTTCGAGCTAAAATAGGTTATTTTTATAAAAAACTCATTAATCAATCATTTAATCACAAGATTTAACACTCATTTTCTATGTTTTTCAACAAATACTTGGAAAATTGTTAAAAATCCTTACTGTTTTATCCTTACTTTCACTAATTTTTGTCGAAATCCTCAGATTTCTCGACTATTTTGCATAAAATTAACTCTCATTTTTGGTCATTTTCACAAATTTGCTCCAAAATACCTATAAATCCTCAGAAAGTTAACTCTCATTTTTGTTAAATATGACTAATTTTATTTAAAAAACTCAGATTTTACAATCCTCACTTCCTGAAAAAAGCTCAGTTTTATCAAATTTTCATCAAATACTCCCAACCAACTAAATTTTAGTAAAAGTACCGTTCTACGAAGTTCGAAGACGTCTACGAACCGTTCGATAGAGTTCTACGAACCGTTCGTCGAACAGATCGAACAGTAAAAAATTTATAGAAAAGTATAAAAGAAAGCTTAACATTAAAAATTAAAAGATGGGTTTTTGGATATTTGGAAATAAAAAAGAGGGAAAAGAAGCTCACGAGAGAATAGATCAAGTACATAGAGTTCTAAAAAATTCCTTTGAAAATGTAAAAGAAGACATTCAAGAGTTAGGCGATTGGCAAAGAACATTAGAAATGTCTCATAAAGAACATAAATACAAATTAGAAGACATTCACCAAAGACTAAAAAGAATTGAAAATTATATTTTCTCATTAAACAACTTACACAATCAAAAAGTAGAATCAACAAAGCAAGTTCAAAAGAAAGAAATAGAAGAATTAGAAGATATTTCAGATTCTAAAGATGTACTAAATATTTTAACAGCAACCCAAGTAAATATGTTCATTAAACTATATCAACTTCAAAAACAAGTAGGCTCTAAAATTTCATACAAATCTTTAGCAAGTATTCTATACAAAGATAAAAATTACAATGAAGTAAGATCTACATTATCAGAATACATTTCATTCTTAGTAGATCATGATTTAGTTAAAAAATACAGAAAAGGAAAAGAAAGTTATGCAGGCATTACAGAAAGAGGCTTAGAATTACTAGAGAAATTAGATCAGGAAGAAATTGATGCAATGGAAAAGATAAAGAAAGACGATTAAAAATTTTAATCAACAATAATACTATTATGGCTTGTGGAAATTGCGAAAAAACTAAAATATTATTAAAAGAATGGATTAATCAGCAAGGACACGACCGTTGTTGGTATTATCCAGACATTTTTCAAGAAATTATGAAAGTACATAACTTAAATTTAGAAATTCAAAAATCTTTACCAAGCTTAGAAGAGTTTAAAGAAGGCTGTAGAAAATATCAAGAAGAAGAATTTAATTTATGATTTTATTGAATGTAATTCCACGCGCTCTCCACTTCAGTTTAACAAATTTCTTACCAATAATTTTCATTTCATCATAAGTAAAAAATCCAGCCTTTATCGTATTGCATCTATTGCAGCATAGAACAATATTATCTGATTCATAACCTTTCAAGTTATCCCTTCTATCTATTCCCAAATTAACTTTTTTTAATAATATTCCATCAGCAGTATCTTTAAAGTTTCTAGGATTTATGTTGCAATAATGGCATTCCAACTTTTGTTTATTATACCACTCTATAAATTGATCCCTAGTAATAGTAAAGTTTATTCCTTCAGATTTAGCGTTTGCTTTTTTACGTGCAAAGATCATTCCGGGCTCTGTCCAAGTGGTTTTTAAATAATTTTTAAATTTGTCAGGATTTTGTCTCCTTTTTTCCATTATTTGTGTATTTTGGCACATTTTACACCAAGAACTTTTTAAAGTATAAAATTCCGACGATAATTTCTCGTTTTTACACTTAGTACATGTTCGAAAAGTTTCCATAGAACAATAAATACTTCAAAGTTTAAGAAGCTTTACCAAAAATTTTAGAATATTTTACATAATTTTGGAAAATCATTTATCTAACGGACTTTTTATCTTTCTTAATTGTTCCATGTTCACTCGGGTGTACCGTTCGGTGGTATTTATCGAGCTATGGCCTAATAACTCTTGAATATAACGTATATCGACGTCACCCTCCAATAAATGTGTAGCAAAACTACTTCTCAAAATGTGGCAATAAACTCTTTTTTCAAATCCCGCTTCATTAGCTGCTTTATCTATAACCTTTTGAGCCATTCGAACACTTATTGGTTTGTCTAAAAGCTTAGAAGGAAATAAGTATTCAGATTTTTCTTCTCTTGTAGCTAAATAAGATTTCAAACTAACAACAAAATCTTTAGATAAAATAATCATCCTTTGTTTATTACCCTTACCAGACATAACTTTAGCTGTAAAATTATCTAAATTCATATCTTTAACTTTAAAACTAACACATTCTCCCACTCTCAATCCAGAACCATACATAAATTGTAGTAAAAGTTTATGCTTAAAATTTTTAATTACTGATAGAAGTTTTTCAACCTCTTCTTTTGTCAAAGCATCAGGTATTTTTTTCTGAGATTTTGGATATTCTATTTCTTCATTTATTATTTTTTGTTTTAAAAGTTTATTAAATAAGAACTTTATTGCAGATAACTTTAAGATTACAGTTGAAGGTTTACAATTTCTTTCTGATAAATAGGCTTGATAAGCTTTAACGTCCTCAAAACTAATATCTTTAATCTCTTTCTTTGTAAAATTTATAAAATCTAAATTATGGGCTTTGTAAGTTTTAATTGTTGCTTTAGTAAAACCTTTAATCTTTAGCTCTATCTCTAACTTTTTTATTAACTTATCCACCTCTTCTTGGTTCATGATATTAAGACATTATGCGAACTTGTATTTAAAAGTTAAGATAGAAAACGATAGATTCCACCCAAACTACGCAATTCTGATCTAAATTCACAATAAGGCAGACTTATTCTTTCACCCACTTTTTCGTATAAATTTCCAGCCAAGAATCCTAAAGCAGAACCTAAAGTCGAACAAACCAAAACACTATCTGCTAAGGAAACAGTTCCAGAATTTAAAAAATAAGTTGCTGTACCTATCAAAGCCCCTAATGGAATTCCAGACAATCCAATTATGGCAGCCCTATTTCTATGTGTCTCTATTTCAACTCTTTCAGAATTGGGAAAATTCTCCAAAATAGAGTCTATTGTAATTGAACTTTTCATGGATATCTAACTACAATTAAATATATAAATTTTTCTAAGTACGTGTAAGATACATTATGTGAACCTCAAATCAATTCCGCCCATAAGTGCCATAAAACACGTTTATAGGCCTTAATAATCTTTAGATAATCTTTTGTTATATTTCATCAGATTTAGTAGGCTATAAATAGTTCCAAATCTAAGCCTTCTTCATGCAACAACTAGAATTTTCATTTAGAGAAATTGATTTAGTAAAAATTTTATCTGAAATCGCAAATGAACATGGTAAACCTGATTGGGATAGATTTGGAGATTATGATTGTTGTAAAGAGGGTAGTTATTTTCATGCACACAGATACGAAAACGAAGAATTAGTAATTATAGAAACATCAGATTGTGATGGAATCAATACTGGAGAGATAAGAAGTCATGGAAAGGTTGTTTTTAGTTATACGGAATGGACTCCAGATTATACCGCGTCTGAACCACAACTAAGATTCGAAAAATATATTCCAGGATCTTGGGAGAGAAATTTTAGATTACTTCACAAAGAATTATTATCAAAAGATGATATTGATTAATTTAATCAACGCTTAAATTATTTAATTACAAAAATATTATAAGCTTATGTCTTCTTTCATCAATTGTTCCACCCTATTAGACATTTTTATTCCTTTTTTGTCACAAGAATCTCTAAATTTTCTAAAAAGTTCAGGATCTAAAGTAAAGTTAACCCTTTTCTTATAAGTAAACTTACTTATTTTTTTAGTTCTTTCAAATTCCATTAAAGCTTCAAATACTTCAGGTTGTTCTTTTAACAGTCTTTCTGTAGTTTCAATTAATCCTTTATCTGATAGCATCTTTCAATTTCCTCCTTATATGTTCCACACTGTTTATGTTTTTAACTATTATTTCTACTATAACCTTATCTATTTTATATGGGTCATAAGCGACTTGATAAGCTTCAAAATAATATAAAATTATCGCTGCTGCAGTTCTTTTATTTCCTTCTTCAAATACGTGATCAATTAGTATTGCTCTAACAATGCAAGCTAATTGTTTAATCCAGTCTTTGGTATTTTTAGCAGACGATAATGCAAAATCTAAGCTGCTTTTGTTTACAACATTGCCTTTGTCAAATTTCTTATTAATTTCTATAATGCCTTTCTCAGTTATCATATATATAAGTGTGTATAAATATTTATAAATCTATCGAAGATATGTAACTACTTAATAGAAATGAATCTATAGAAAGCTTTATATAATTAAAATGAAACTGATTATTCATGTTAATACATAAAGATTTACTGGACAGCATTGATGAAAAATTACTTTTTATAGAAGCAGATCCCTCTTCTGTAGACTTAAGCATTCCAATAAGACGGGCATTAGAACAAGACGCGATAACTCATTCTAACGCCTTAGAATATCCACATTCAAGAAGAGAAGAAAGACAAAGAAAAAAAGAAGAAGCTAAAACTAGAATTAGATTAAGTAATGCTTGGGATTATGCAGTAGCTAATTTTAATGGAGCCTTAACAGACAGATTTTTAAAAGATATAGCTGCAAAAATAGAAGACAGGGTAGCTAGACAGCCAGGATATAGGCGCGATAATGTCCGTATAACTGGCGATGATGCAGTATTTCCCCCAAGAGCAGAAAAAGTACAACCACAAATAGAAACTTTAATTTGTGTAGTTAATAATTCAGAAATTAATCCAATCGAAAGAGCAGGAATATTTCACTTACATTCAGCAAGAATCCACCCATTTATTGATGGAAATGGGAGAACATCTAGATTAGTACAAAATTTATTATTAAAAAATTCAGGCTATGCTCCGGCTTTAATAACTTCAGAAGAAAGGGTATTATACCAACAATTATTAAGGTCAGCATTAAGAGGATATCAAGAAAGAGAAGCTACTGAAGGTTTTGAAAAAGTTTGGGAAAAACCATTGGAGGTTTCAGAAAAAGAATCTATATTTTATAACTACATTGCTTCAAAAGTTAATTTAACATTAGAACGTGAACTCGGTGAACTGGCAAAGTTACCAAGATATACTTTAAATCTTACAGGACGTTTCGAACCAGGGTATGTGGTTATAGCAAGAAGAACATTACAAAGTTATTTTAGACAACACTTAGGACAAGTAAGAGTAAAAGATCCAAAACATGGCGTTCTTGAAGTAAGAGGTGACATCGATCAAGAAACTTTAACACACTTACTTGATAGAAATGGATACAAGGGAAGGTTTAATATCTCTAAAAGAAGTAAATAATAATATCATTGCTTAAAATATTTAATTCTATAATACAATCAAATAATATAATAAGAAACTAAAATATTTAATCAGTAAAATAATTGAAAATTGTTCTACGAACTGTTCTAAAAATCTTACTTCAAAAATAAAATAATATTAGGCACTATATCAACGCTTAAAATATTTCAGCGCAAATAAAAACTAGAAATATACTATCGCAAATTAAATATTCTAATCATATCTAGGACTAAATAATTTAATTAAAAACTAAAGTATTTATTATAAAGAATCATATTCTATAAAATATATTTTATACTATAATAAAAAATTTCACAAAATTTCTTTAAAAAAATTAATTTTTTAAAAAATAAATCTCCAAATACCTACAAATCGTCTAGTGGACAGCTTTATCGTCGAATAAAAACATTTATATATGAGTTTGCCGACGATTATTGTATAATAATTAAATTTAAAAGGAGGTGTGAACGAATGGGTACAATATTGGTCAAAGGGGCTATAACACGAAAACCCGGATATTTATACTATAAATTTCTTAACTCGCGAGTTGAAATTGGTAATGTAGACGGGAAAGGAAATTCATACTGTAATTCAGATGAACCAGAGACGTGTGTGAAGCTAAAATGGCACGTGGCGGAAGAAAGAAAAAAAAGTAATCTCTCATAATTAAATATTAAATTTTATGAGGGTTTTTTATTTTATTTTTTTATTATGGAAACTCCAAAAAAAGATCTAAAATTAGAATTAAAGCGTATGCAGGCTTCATTTCAAGTTAGAAAGAATTCTAGAAAACCAAAATTAAATGAATGTTTAATCTGTAAACAAGATGCAGGAAAGAATTTTATCTTCGAATATAAAAAAAATAATGAACTAAAAGGAAAAATTTGCAATTTTTGTTATAAGACTTCTAAAATTTAATATTAAAATTCTATAAAAAATCAATTACCATATTTAGTATAATAAAAGTAAACACCAACAAAAGAAATTAATAAAGCTCCAAATAAAGCCAAAATTATTCCAACATTTAAAAATAAATAACTTAAAACAACAAATAAAACACTAAATATCCACAATAATTTAGATCCGAAAAATATTTTCGCACCATCTAAATCGCTTATAGGTAATATTAAATTCCAAAATATTAAAAAGAAGTTTATATCGATAAAAGCATTTAAGTTTATATCGTAATTATTCATTAAAAATACACTTAAAAATATTAAAAATAAATTCGCATAAACACCAGATAAAATAATTAAACATTCTTCAAAGTAAGTTAACAAAATAGTTTTCCTTCCAACCCTTGCATTTCTATTCTCTTTTAAATCATGTATCCCCATTGCTGTAAAGAAGAATTTACCATTTGAAATGGCTGCGCCTAAAATTGAAAATATATATCCAAAAGGAATTCCGGGTTTTAATTTAGGTTGCGTAAACCAAACTCTTTGTATAAACCAAGAATTATATTCACTTGTTGCTCCTTTCCTTTTTGCGTATAATTTAATTATTAATTCTCTAAATAATATTGTTATTGCAACAAGTAAAGTTATTCTTATAAAATTTAAAACCCACAAATTAGCTATAAAACTTTTATTTCCATCATTAAAACCAAATACAAATCCTAAAAGTAAAATTGATATGATTAAATGTTTAATCTCTTTTTGTGTAAACATAATATTCTAGTCTTAATTTTGTATTTAATTCTTTCTATCGAACGGTTATCGAACTTCAGGAATTGAATAAAGTACTAAAAGTATAATTACCAAAAAAGTGAAAAAAGCTGCAATTACAACTGTACTTTCAGTATTTTCCCTTTCTATCTGTTTTCCAATATCGGGTTTAGAGTATTTATATACGAAACAATCAGGGAATGGGTCTTCATCACCGAAAACATCGTGGCTGTCTAATTCATTCCCAGACTTATCAAAATAATAATATTCATAAGAACTGCCTGTTTCACAATAAAAGCCCGAGCAAATATTAGTCGTGCCGACAAGATACACCCTTTCAATATTGTTTTCCTTTAAAGAACAAAATTTCATCTGGGCACCATGTTTGTCTTGAAATTTATTGCTCAATTCTAAATACTTATTTTCAACACTATCCGGAATGTCCTGCATTTCTTCAGTTAATTTTTGCCTGGAAGTGCAGCCAGCAATTACTAAAGCGGTTATAATTAAAATTGTTAATAGTTTCATAAGAAGACATTCTCATAAATCTTTAAATGAGTTAAGTATTATAAGTCTGAATCAATTAGAATATTCCAATCTCTTTATTTCTTCAATTATCTCTTCTTCATGCCCAGCACCAATAACCCCAACTATTTTATCATAGTTCTTCATCAAAACAAATAATTTTTTCGCCATAAATCTATTTCTCTCAGTAACTAAAACTTTGTAAGCATTAGGATATCTTTTCTTAACTTCTTCTAACAACCCTTTTATTAATTTCTTATCTGGAACTTTAGTTAAATCAAATTTAATTTTTCTCTTAGAAAAAGGACTTTTAATTAAGTCTATAAAAAATCTAAATTTTTCTTTCCAAGTTATATCTTTAGAAAACTTTTTTAAAGTAACTTCAATATTTTGATCAATCAAAGCAATTTTTGAACCATTCTTCTTACCTATTTCAGCAGCTTTTAACATTTCATCACCAGGATTAACACCAACAAAGCTTCCAAGCTTTCGCTCAGCATACTCTCCAACCTTAGCAAATACATAACCCTTAACACCTATAATTCTAATATGTTTTAAACTCAATCTTCCAACTTCTTTATTGATTAAAGCGCTATATCTGTTGTTATCCAGCTCTAAAGCAACCACATTAGGTTTAACTCTCTCAATATTTTCCTCGACTTCCCTAACACTTGCTATAGCTATATGGGAAGTACCAATCAAAACTAGATTTTTGTAAGACTGCATTTCAAAAGAGAAAAATATATAAACTTAAATAATCTTTGTTTAAAAAGGTGAAATGATGTTAAGGACAAGAAAGATCACAGAGGTTTTCAATGTACAAGTTTATACTGACGAAGGGCACTATTATGGAGATGTTGAAGAAGTTATTCTACAAGGCAATAGAGTTTATGGTTGGCGTGTAAGAGCAACTAAAAATTCTCAATTAACAAGATTGTTAACTGGAGCAAAAGGAGCAACAATTCCTCATCAGTTAGTTAAAGCTGTTGGTGACATTATGATTATCTCAAGAAGTGCTTTACCCCCAGATGAAACTCCATCATCAGAAGCTGAACACTTAGAAGAATTTTAATTTTTCTTAAAATAATTTTTCCCGTCTTTAATTAACCGCAAGTCTTATATACTAATTATTCTATTTTCTAAAATATGGTTTCGCCATTAGAATCAGCTATAACTTTCTTTAAAGACTTTGGTTTATTCTCAGTAGTTCTCCCATTTTTATTAGTATTCACAATTACCTTTGCAATTTTAGAAAAAACTAAAATTTTAGGCACAGAAAAAATAAAGGGCGAAGAATATACTAGAAAGCAATTAAACATAATGGTTGCTTTTGTATTTGGCATGTTAGTTGTCGCAGCCAATTCTGTTGTCACAGCAATAAATAAAGCCTTGCCAAATGTGGTTCTATTAATTGTTATAATAATAAGTTTCTTGATGTTAATTGGGACTTTCTATAAAACTGGAGAAATGGACTTTGCAAAAACCCACGATAGATGGACAGCTTTCTTCGTATTTATAATTTTCATTGCTATAGTTTTAATATTCGCAAACTCAATACAAAAAACACCATCGCAATCTTATTTAGAGTACATTGTAGATTATGTTGTAAACAATGCGTCGGGTACTGTGGTAACTTCAATAATATTTTTATTAGTAGCAATAGGCGCTGTTGTTTATGTGACAAAAGCTGGTGATAAGAAATAATGGTCCTAGAAGATTTTAATTTTGGAAATGTAATCGACACATTACAGCAAGTCGGCGTATTCAATTATGTTTTACCTTTTTTATTAGTATTCTCAATATTTTTCGCAATTTTAGAAAAAACTAAAATTTTAGGGGATGGTAAGACAAATATTAACATCGTAGTTTCTGCAGTTGCGGCTTTATTAGTTTTAGTTCAGCAAGGAATAGTTGAAACAATTAATTTATTTATTCCAAGGGTGTCATTAATTATGATAGTAATCTTAATGGGTTTGTTAATAATTGCGATGGTTGCAGGCAAATCTTTCTCAGGATTAAAAGGTGGAGTATTTTCAATAGCTGTAGTTTTAATTATTATAGCAGTAATCTTAGCTGTAACTCTTCCTGAAACTGGCGGTAGTTTTTCATTAAGTCCTCAAGACAGAGCAGTTTTATTAAATGTCTTTGTCCCGATAGCAATTTTCTTAATTGCAATAGCAATTGTAACTTCAAAACCTTCCGAAGGTAAAGAAGGAACATTAAGTAAGATAGCTAAAGAACTTGAAAAAGGATTTGGTGGGGGCAGTTAAATGGCCACAGTTCTAGATGTAGGCTTACTATCTTTTTTAATGCCCTTATTCATCTTCTTATTTATTTTCTCTTTAATTTATGCTCTATTGTCAAAAACAAAAATGTTTGGCGATGGGATGTCAGCATTAAATTTTTTAGCAGCAGCATGCATATCAGCAGTTACAGTATTTGCAGGGACAATAACAAATGTAGTAGCATCAATAATTCCATGGATTGTTTTCATAATAATAGTTTTACTTTTAGTATTTGCAATGTTTTCTTTTTTCGGTTTAAAGAACGATGAAATCTGGGATTCAATATTTGGAAAAACATGGATATTTGTTTTAATTTTAATTGTAATTTTAATTGGTTTATCTCAAGCTTTCGAATCACAAATTTCTCCTTATGGACAAAACGATACAGTTTCATCTACAACCAGTTCTGGTGCAGTTCAAAGCGGTACAGTTAAAGGAGAAGTAATTAAAACTTTAACACACCCCAGATTATTAGGAGCATTATTCATACTAATAGTTTCTGCAATTTCAATAAAATTAATTTCAGATAAAATAATAACTAAATAATTATCTTTTATTTCTTTTCATTTCTTCTGTAATCTTAGAAAGCTCTTTAACATTAGTAACTAAAGGCTCCATTATTCTCTCAAACACTTTCTCTAAGGCCTTCATCTCAGTATTGATACCGCTTAATCCAGA
This sequence comes from Candidatus Woesearchaeota archaeon, assembly GCA_964395935.1. Taxonomy (GTDB): domain Archaea; phylum Nanobdellota; class Nanobdellia; order SCGC-AAA011-G17; family GW2011-AR18; genus CAYNBR01. The sequence goes on along the minus strand of CAYNBR010000012.1, from coordinate 12,488 downwards.
ATCATAATCTTTAATTTTTCCAAGAACTGCATTTTGTAAGTTATCAAATCTTTCTTGTGTTCTTATTAATTCTTGTTTTATAGAAACAACATCATGATTTATTTTTTCTTTCCAAGCACTTAAATCCCCAATTCCACCAACTAGATCATCAAACTTTTCACTAACTATTGCTTCAACAATTTGGTGTATTCTTGTACTATCAATTGCTTGACTTGGCGCAGAATAATCTGCAGCATCATTGTAATTATAACTTGGAGTTGGTTCTTCACTAGTTCCATAATTTGTTTGAGGTAAAGGCGGTTGAGCTTCTACACCAGTAGTCTCTAAATCTTCAACATTTCCTTCACCATCACTTGGACTGGGGACATCTCCAATAGAACCATCTACACCTGCTTTTATATCTGCATATTCTTTTTCTAAATTTTGTCCAGCCATTATTTCTCTTTTTTCTTCTTATCTTTTATAGTTTCTAAAGCCTTATTCAGCTCTTCTTCAGTAATAAACTTCATAGGGTTCCATAGATTAATATACTTTTCTAAATATTTCACTTCATCTTTTCTTGCAAACAATTCAAACTCTTTTAATATGTGTTTCATTGCTTCTTTTATTTTAAAAATATCAGATTTAATTTCTTTTATATCAGAATTTACAGCATTAACTTCTGTCATTGTTTTTTTATATTGCTCAATCATATTATTATTTATAATTAAAGCCCTGTCTCTTAACAAATTATACTTTCCTTCCAAACCTCTTATTCTAGATGTTGCATCAACATAGAAATTTTCCGATTCAGACATTTGTTGTTCTTCAGCCATTAACACCTATTTGTAAAACTACTAAATAAAGCTTTTGAAACCAAAAATATATAAGTAAAGTTACAATAATATTATTAGCATGGTTCTATTCAAAAAAAAGACAAAACCCGGTGATTCAGAATTAGTAAGAGAAGGTGAAGAACAAGTCATCCATATTAATTATGAAGACTATCCTAAAATTCCATCTATAGAAGATGATGCAATAGTTATGGCTTCAGTTGTAGAAAAATTATCCCAAGCTCCAGCAGCTTCTAGAATTGTTTTCCATCAAAAAAAGAAATACGAATATTCTTACAGTCAGACAATGATGTTAATGGAAATATCTCAAATTTATAGTTATTTCCTAAGACAAAAAAAAATTCTAACACAAGCAGCTTTAGAAATGTTTGGTCCAATACAAGATGCTTCATTAAGAATAAGAAATTTACAATATATTATTCTAGACTTATTAAGAACAGATCCTGTGGGTGCATTTGTAGAGACTAAAAGATTACTAAGGGAAGAAAGAATTAATTTAGCAAAAAATACCTCAGAAAATTACAAAACTTCTTTGCAGCCTTATTTATCTGTTCTAACAGAAATTTACAATTTATTAAATAAAACAAAGTTAATAGAAAATTCAAGATTTTATTTAGAGGGTTATGCTTTAAACAATAGAGATGTCTACAAATCAATTTTCAGACCACTTATTACTCCAGATTTTATGTACACGAGATTATTATCCACGCCGCCATTAGATGGAGAAGAAATAGATGCTTATGCTTTAGATAATAACACTAACGTACAAATTTTCAATACAAAAGAAACAATAAAACCATTATATCATTTAATGCCTCCAGAATTTAAAATTGATGAAGATAAATATGAATTATTAGACCTAGCAAGAAAAGTTCTAGCAGAACACCAGCCAAAATCTGAAGAATTTCTAGATCCAGATAAAATGAGAGAAACCTTCTTCAACATTGGTAGAGATTTATTGACTGAATTAGCAGATCACAAAGGACTAAACATTCCATTTGTAGAAATAGAAGAGTTAGCAACAATTTTAGTTCGTTACACAGTAGGTTTTGGGTTGATAGAAACTTTATTACAAGATGAAAACATACAAGATATTTCAATAAATAGTCCAGCAGGTTCTACCCCAATATTTATAGTTCATGGAAAATATGGCGAATGTATTACTAATATTATTCCTTCTATAGAAGATGTAGATGGCTGGGGTTCTAAATTTAGATTAATCTCAGCTCGTCCATTAGATGAAGCAAATCCTGTTTTAGATACAGAATTAATAATTCCAGGTGCAAGAGCAAGAGTTGCAATTATTGGTAAACCATTAAATCCAACAGGCTTAGCATTTTCAATAAGAAGGCATAGAGACAAACCATGGACTTTACCATTATTTATACAAAATAATATGATTTCAGATTTAGGAGCAGGCTTATTATCCTTTTTAATCGATGGTTCAAGGAGTATTATTGTGGCAGGCACTAGAGGATCTGGTAAGTCGAGTTTGCTTGGTTCAATTCTAGTAGACATAATGAGGAAATATAGAATAATTTCAGTTGAGGATACTTTGGAATTACCAATTGATTCATTAAGAAAGTTGGGTTATAATATTCAAAACATGAAAGTTAGATCTGCTTTAACAAATTCAGGTTCAGAATTAGGAGCAGACGAAGGAATAAGAACAAGTTTGAGAATGGGAGATTCATCTTTAATTGTAGGAGAAGTTAGAAGTCTAGAGGCCAAAAGCCTCTATGAGGCAATGAGGGTAGGTGCATTAGCAAATGTTGTTGCAGGCACAATTCATGGAGATTCTCCTTATGGGGTATTTGATAGAGTTGTAAATGATCTAGGAGTTCCAAGAACAAGTTTTAAAGCAACAGACATTATTATTGTAGCAAACCCAGTTAGGTCTGCAGACGGCTTGCACAGTTTTAGAAGAATTACTCAAATAACTGAAGTGAGAAAAGAGTGGGAACAAGACCCATTAACAGAAAAAGGTTTTGTAGATTTAATGAAATATGATTCTAAAACTGATTCTTTAGTTCCAACATATGAATTAATTAATGGTGATTCAGAAATAATAAAATCTATTGGGGGGCAGATAAAAGAATGGGCTGGCTCATGGGATGCAATATGGGAAAATATTTTACTAAGAGCAAAAATAAAAAAAACAATTGTTGATTATGCTCAAGAATTAAATAATCCAGATTTATTAGAAGCTAAAGCAGTAATTTCAATGAATGATGAATTCCACAGAATTACAGATTCAGTAAAACATAAAACTGGTTTTTTAGATAGTAAACAGATATTCTTTGAATGGGAAGAAGCTTTGAAGAGATATATTAAAATGAATTAGATTATTTTGTTAAACATCAGCTAAAAGTAAAATATTATATTAGATACGTGGATGACTTTGTGATTTTGCATAAAAATAAAGAACAACTTTTAATATAGAAAAAGAAAATTGATTACTTTCTAAAAAATAAATTAAGGTTAAAATTACATCCTGAGAAAACTAAGATAATATTGCTATCTAAAGGTATAGACTTTTTAGGTTTTAGAAATTTTTATTATTTTAAATTACCAAGAAAAAGAAATATTAGGAAAATGAAAAATAAAATTGAATTGTTAAAAAGAGGAGAGATAGATTATTTATAATTGATTGAAAGTTATAAAGTTGGGAGACTTATGCAAAATGGACCGATACATATAAACTAAGAAAAGAATTGATGATTCAGATCAATAATTATCTTTATAAGTTCCAAATTTCTTAATAATACAAAAGAGGAATCATGGTTAAAGAAGAAGACATACTAAATAAGTATAGGCAAAAATTAAATGACCATTTAGATGAAGAAAGTGAAGGCCAAGTTAGAGATTCTGCAAATAAATTATTTTCTCAAGATTATATAAGTTTAAAAAAAGACATTCTAAGTAAGAGAAGGTCTAGTTATGAAAATTGGTGCAATGCTTTTGAAAAGATTATTCAGTTTAGACCAGGTAAAACTTTAGAACCAGAATTAGAAAGAGCAATTGAAACAGCACATTTAGATATAACTCCAACAGGTGCAGCTTCATTCGCAGTTTTTACAGGATTTTTAACAATATTATTAGGAATTATTATAACTTTAACTTTAATTTTTGCATTTGGAACAACTCCAATTTTCACATTTTTAATTTTTGTATTATTTGGTTTTATCTTCTTATTTCAATTCCCAAAAATCCCAATTATCATGGCTGCAAGATGGAGATTAAAAGCTTCCAATCAAATGGTTTTATGTATTCTATACGTGGTAATTTATATGAGACATACATCAAATTTAGAACATGCAATTAAATTCGCAGCAGAACATATTGATCCACCGCTAGCCTTAGATTTAAGAAAAATATTTTGGGATTTAGAAAATGCAAAGTATTCCACAATGAAAGAATCCTTAGATGCTTATCTAGAATCATGGAGACATTATAACTTAGAATTTGTCACAGCTTTTCATTTAATTGAATCTTCATTATATGAACCAACGCAATCAAGAAGAATTGATTTATTAGAAAAAGGGTTGAGTGTAATCTTAGAAGGTTCATATGAAAAAATGCTTCACTATGCTCAAGACATTAAAAGTCCAATTACAACTTTACACATGTTAGGTGTTATTTTACCAATTCTAGGGTTAGTTATATTTCCATTAATAGGTTCATTTTTACAGGGCTTAGTAAAATGGTATCATCTAGCTTTTCTATATAACTTATTTTTACCTTTACTAGTTTATTTTTTAGGAATAAATATTTTATCAAAAAGGCCAACAGGTTATGGTACATCAAGAGTTGCAGATTCAGTTTATAAAAAAGCATCTAGCTCAGTATTTATCTGTATTTTAATTTTCTTGATGTTTGCTTTAGTTGGCTTAACACCACTAATAGTAAGTTTTTCAGGTTTATCTTCTTCAGCACCTGAAGCAGCCTGTTTATCTGGAGATATAGATCTCGGCCCATTAGGTTGCTTTTTTGGTTATTTAGAAATAAATAAAGAATTATTTGGTCCATTTGGCATAGGTTCTTTAGTATTAAGTTTCTTTTTGCCGGCAGGTCTAGCATTGGCTTTAGGAATTTATTATAAAACAAAAACAAAAAAAATTATTGAACTAAGAAATGAAACAAAAGAATTAGAAAGTGAATTCGCATCTGCTTTATTTCAATTAGGAAATAGAATTGGAGATGGAATTCCTGCAGAATTAGCATTTTCAAAAGTTTCACAGACATTAGAAGGCACACCTTCAGGAAATTTCTTTAAAATTGTAGACACAAATATTAGACAATTAGGTTTAGGAATGAAAGAAGCAATTTTCGATGAAAAAGTTGGAGCAATTTTATCTTACCCATCACCTTTAATTGAAAGCTCAATGGAAATTTTATTAGAAAGTTCAAAGAAAGGACCAATGATAGTTTCTCAATCATTAACAAGTATCTCAACTTACGTAGACAGAATACATAAAGTTTCCGAAAGATTAAAAGATTTATTAGCAGAAGTAATTTCTTCGATGAAGTCACAAATTTCTTTCTTAACACCAATGATAGCTGGAATTGTTGTAGGAATTTCAGCAATGATAATAAAAATTATAGTAGAATTACATGCAAAAATTTTATCTGTAAGTGGAGAAGAAGGTTTAGCTTCAGGAGGCTTAACAGGCTTAATTGGTTTATTTAATGTTCAAGGCATTATTCCAGTTTATTATTTTCAATTAGTTGTTGGTTTTTATGTAATAGAATTAGCCTATATCTTAACAATATTACAAAATGGAATTGAAAATGGTCCAGATAAATTAAATGAACAATATTTACTAGGAAAAAATATTACAAAAAGTTTCTTTATCTATGCAATTATAGCTCTAGTTATAGCAGTATTATTCACAGGTTTGGCTACTGCAGTCTTATCCGGCACACAAACCTAATCAATAAAACTTAAATATTAAAGAATTACAATAGTTTCATGAATAAAAAAGGTGAAATTGGTTTATTAATTAAAATTATAATTTTTATCCTATTTTTAATTTTAATTTTCTATTTAGTTTCGACATTAAAAACCGGCCCATTCAGAGGTTTATTATGAAGAAAGCACAATCATCTGGAATAAACTTAGTTATAATATTAGCCATAGGAGCAATTCTATTAGTAGGAGCAATAATGTTTTTATATCAATATGAAAGTATTTCAAAAGGGACTTCTGCAAAAAGTGCAATTCAATTTTGGGTCAAACAAAGAGCTTTAGCAAAAGCACAAATTGGGTCAGATGTCCCGCCAGTTAGAGAATTAGCAAGCCCATATGTTATAGATAATGTAAATAACTTAAAAGCAAATGGAAATACCCCGCCAAAAGCATTTGAAGAAATTGCAAACTCAATGTATGATTGTTGGGATGCATTTGATCGAGGTCAGTCAGATTTTGTCAATGGAGATCAAAATAGTAATATTCCAATATTTGGCAGATTACATAAAAGCACCTTTTGTTATCCATGCAGGACAATTAAATTTTCCGATAAAGTAAAAAATGAATTCCCAACAATATCTGGTTTTAATCGTTATTTAAATGAGTATCAGCCAGTTCCAAGTCCAAATAAACCAACTTATCTGCAATTTTTAGCAAATGATTATAGCAATGAATACAAATTAGATGAAGAAGATTTGAAAATCGATACAATAAAAACAGACAAAGATCTTTATATTTTATTATTTGCTGCATCTGGAAGAACTTGGAGCAATATTATTTTAAGTTCTTTAGACTTAGAAGGATTTGTAGAAGAAGATATAAAAAAAGGTTATGCTGCAATTTCAACAGGAACAGAAGGTTCAAACTTACAAGGGAGTGGAGAAGACATTTCAGGTGCGCGGGCTTTCGAATTAGGTACAACATCAGGTGGAGGATATCTCACTGCAAAAAGTTATTTATTTTATCAGCAATATGTTTCAGGAATTTATGCTGGAGAACAAACAACAGCACAACTTGCAAAACTTTTATCACAAGAAGCTCAACTAAGCACAGTTGCAATTCCAGGAGGAGCTGCAGAAAGTTTAGGAACTTCTAAAGAAATATTAACTAAAATAGCTAATACAGAAAAGCAAATTGTTAATTTAAATAAAGCAGCAAGTGCAGCAGAAGGAGCAAAACAAATTGAACTTGCAGAACAAGTATTAACTGCAGAAAAACAACTTTCAAAATTAAGATATTTAGAAACTACTGCAAAAGCAATTGAATCTGGCTCATTGGCATTAAAAACGGAAATTATTGTGGGTGAAACAGGAGCAAAAACTTTAGCCATAACTTTAACAGAAAAAGAAGGAGCCAAATTAGGAGAAAAAGCTTTAGCAAAAACTTTAGCCAGAAGATTAGTTTCTAAGGGCTTTTTAACAGCTTTAGGTTCAAAATTAAATTTATATGCTACAGTGGCACTAATAACTTATGGTTCATACAAAGTTATTGTTGGAGATAAACCATTTATAGCAACAGTAGTATTAGCAGATCCAAAATCAATTATAGACAAGTGCAATGATGAACAAAGTACTCAATCAACTACAGCACAACAAGTAAGTACTAGAAGAGAAACAATAGGACATAATTTTTAACATGAGACTATTTAATAAAAAAGGAGATGTAGAATTTGATTTAATAATAAAACTAGTTTTAGCACTAATTGTTTTTATAGTTATAATTTTATTAATTTTCTTATTAAAAGATAAATCTTCAATAATTATGGATAAAATAAAACATATTTTGAGGTTTGGTGCTTAATGCAATTACCTATAAACAAAGTAGTAATAGGGGTTATAGTTTTAGTAGTTTTAGCATTAGGAATCTATATTTTTATTGTTCCCTATTCAACTTCTAAAGGAACTTTCATTAGTTTAATAGATAAAGTAATGGGCAATGAACCAACTATCCCAAAACCATCAGAACTTAAAGATAAAACTTTTGTAGCAGATAATTTTTTAAAAGAAGTTCAATCATGTCTTAAATCAAATGAGGTTGATTGTTATTGTCCGTTTACAAATACTTTCATATCGGAAGGAATGCAGTTAGTTTTTAGAAATACAGGAGAAGGAAAATCAACATTTGGGATATTTGCAAGTTCAGAAGATGCATGCTCAAAAGAAACAGCTCTCCCAGTAAAAGCAGCAGAAGATTTAAATGGTGTTAATTTTTATGTTGAAGATACTTATTCTAAACCGAGTATTAATAATAATAAACTAGATCACAATGATTTTTCAAAAGCTACAGGAATAACCTTGGCTAAAAGTAAAATGTGTTCTGAAAAAGACGTAGCAGGGTGGAGTAATTCTATTGACTTTACTTTAGGAATAATTTACAAATTAGACAAAACAAATATTGCTTTCACAAGATCACAGCCAGGATTAAAGAGATGCGCTCCTGCTCAAGAAACTACAGTTGGAGCAAAATAAATAAGTGAGAGTACTAAAGGTTTATATATAACTTAATTCTTAAATAAATAAAAGATGTGATGTTTAATTGGGTAAAGAGAAAAATTATGCAGTTTTCGGCGGTGTACTTTTATTATTATTCTCACTAGTTTTAGTTGCAAGTAATTATCATGGATTAAGTTCTGGAACAGGAAAAGTTACTTCTACTACAGGAGATTTAGTTGTCACTTCTGATCCAACTGGATCTCAAGTTAGAGTTGATAATGTAGTTAAAGGAGTTACGCCGCTAACTGTCGCAGATTTAATTCCAGGTAGTCATACTCTTACTGTTACTCCACCGTCTACTTTTGGATGCCGTAGTTATGTAAAATCAGTTCCAATTACTGCCGGACAAACTACAACAGTACCTGCCACATTTGTATCAACAGGTCTATTAAAAATGTCTACTACACCATTTGGTGCAAGTATGTATTTAAATAATGCAAAAATAGGTACTATCACACCATTTAGTTACTGTGCAAATGCAGGCTCACAATTACTAAAGTTCACATTATCAAGTTATCAAGACAATACACAAACAGTTAATGTCTTGCAAGGTCAAACTACAACTGTAGCAGCAACTTTAGTTCCAATTCCAATTCCAACAACAGGAACATTAACTGTTAATTCTAATCCAGCATCCAAAGTTTATGTGGATGTAAGTACAAGTTATGATATGGCTGGAACTCAAAGTCGAATGCCTAAAGGAACAACACCATTTAGTTCAACTTTAACTAATGGCGTTCACAATGTCTTAGTTGGAGGTATACAAGGATATCAAAATTATACCACAACAGTAACAATAAATGGGGGGCAGACAACCGATTTAGGAACCATTTCACTTTTATCAAATCCAGTATTGAGTGTAAGTTCAACACCCTCAGGAGCAAGAATAAATTTACAAACCATAGAGGGCTCATGGATGAATTGGTTTGGCAATACGCCATCTACTATATCTGCCCTGTCTCCCAATACATACACTTTAAAATTAACATTAACAGGCTACAGAGATTATATACAAACAATTAGTATGGTTGCGGGTCAAACAACAAATGTGGATGCAGTATTTATGCCGGCTTAAATTAATTTAACTTACCAAAACATTTAAATATAAACTCAATAGGAATTATTAATTATGTTAAGAAATAAAAGAGGCATGGAATTACCACAAGGTGTAATTATTATAGCAATCGTTTTATTAGTTGTTTTAGTTGTTGTTCTAGCATTCTTCGCAGGCGGTTTTGCACAAATAGGTGATAGATTAAGAAGCTTATTTTCAGGCGGAGTAGATGATCAGGCAACAGCAGTTAATTTCTGTAATAGTTATTGTGATAATGCAAAAGGTTTTGCAGATAATCCTTCAGCAGTTAAAGGTTCAGCTTATTGTACAAAATGGTTTAAATTAGATAAAAACAATGATGGTAAAGTAGACAAAGAAGATGGAAAAACAAAAAGATTCTATTGTGATGGTTCTAATTATGGTCTTCAAAGTGCTGAAGGTATGCCTGTAGACAGTGCGGGAATTGGCGTTTCATGCGAAGTTAAATGCTAAGGTTTAATTATGCAAAAGAAAGGATTTAGTTTATCTTTTGAAACCATTATTATACTTATTATTGTAATGATAGTTTTAATTGCAGTTCTAATTTTTTTATTTGGAAATTATTCAAGTTTATTTGATAAATTTAGTCAGCAGGCAAATGCAACTTCTTCTTTAGCAGATAACATTCAAATTCCCAAACCATAACTAATAAATACCAAAATCTATCTAGAATTCTATGTTTAAGTTAAACAAAAAAGGTGAAGGTGATGTCTTAGGTATGCCTCCTGGTTTTATTATAGGCGTTGTTATAGCTTTATTCGTTATTATTTCTTTAACAGTTATTATAGTCAACTTATATTCGATTTATGGAAAAGAAAAAAGAGAAGTTGATTGTATAAACTCAGATCAGTGGACTTCAATTAGCAAGCTATTAGATAATCTAGATTCTTCTGATTCTGAAACTGTTTTATTTAATAATAATGATTGTAAATTAGCAAGCTTTACAGCAACACAAGCAATACAGAATTATGAAATAAAACCAGATCATGCTCTAACAAACCAGCCTGAAATATGTTTATGTAAAGTAGATTCTGATTTGTGTAAAAAATATGGATGCTATAAATTAAATAAATTTACTGAAATTCAAGGACCAAATGGCAGACAGTTTACAACATCTAAATATCCAGATTATATCTTTTTAAATTTTAAAAGAGACGGAAATATCTTGAGAATAGACTCACAAGGAAGAGAAAAAGAACCAATAGCAATAGCTTACAAATATAATCAACAATATTCTGTATTAGACGAACAACATTTAGTAGATGAAATGAATGTTCTATTCAAAACAAATCAAATAGAAAACTATTTACCAATTGTAACAATAAAAGAAAATAAAGATTTACCAGAAAACGTTCCAAATATTGAGAGTTTAACAAAAAAATTTACTTTGGATATAGTTCAAAAACCATTAGATGGCACAGATCTTAATGAATATAAAAAAACTGCAAAAGTCATTGATTCTTCAGCAATAAACAAGGCTTTAATTTCATTTAGAATTTCACAATTGGCTTATGAATCAATTGTAGAAAATGAAAGGAATTTAATTTTGTATTATCAAGATGAAACAAATACGTGGCAGTCAACACCATTAGTTTGTTCTTTAGTAGAAACAAATTATCTTTGTGGGGTTTATTTATCTAAATTTTATACTCAGTTTGCAATAAGTATGGAAAAAAAACCCACCCCTATTGAAAAATCTCTAAGTGATTTCATAAATGAATTGGGTACACAACACAGCATAAGCCCAATATTAATTAAATCAATAATTCAAGCAGAAAGTAGAGGCGACAATAAAGCAGTTTCTTCATGCGGTGCAGCTGGTATAATTCAAATGACACCTGCAACAGCAAGAGCACAGGGTTTAAATGTAAAAGATTATAATTTCGAATGGTGTCCAGATGAAGCAACAACTAAATGTTATTTAAATGGGAAAAAAACAAAAGTGTCTGCATGCAATTCATGTCATAAAGAAGCTTGTGATTTCGCAAATGATGAAAGATTTGATGAAAAAAAAGAAATAGAAGCAGCAGTAAAATATCTAGTGAAAATAAAAAAAGTATTAATTGAAGCAAAAATTGAACCAAGTATTGCAAACATAGCAGCTGCTTATAATCAAGGCGAAAATGCAGTTATTTATTGTAATTGTATTCCTAAAGGCGAAGCAGCAACATATGTATCAAGGGTAACTAAATACTACAAACAATTCTCAGTAGAAGAAACAAAAATAGCTGAAAATGAACAAGGAACACAGCCAACATGAATAAAAAAGGTGTAACAGAGGAACAATTAGATTGGATAAAAGATTTAGTTTTTGCAGTTTTAATAATAATCTTTTTTTTAGCGCCACAATTCAAAATTAAAGACAATACATTTCATAATTTGAATGTAGAAATTAGAGATTATGCCTCCACAAAAGACGTAGCTTCATTATCTCCGGGAAAATTAGTTTATATCTATCAATCAAATCCAAATATAACTCTTTCAACAACTAATAATTGTATTATTCATGGTGAAACTACCGCAGGTGTAAAATTAGATTACGAATGCTCAGTAAAAAATTCTAAAGTTCAAGAAATTACATCGGAAAATCAAATAGAATTGGTGAAATCATGAAAAAAGCACAAGCCCTTAATTTAACACAATTAACAATAAACTTTATGTTTGTATTTATATTTGCAGCTTTCATGGGTTTTACCTTATGGACCTTCCTAAATGAGAAGTATGAAACTCAAAATTTAAATGCCAAAATATTAACTGAAGCTTTGGTGTATTCAGAGAATTGTTTAGCTTTTAATAATGGAAATACAAATCCAGGAATAATAGACACTAAAAAAATTTCACCTGAAAGATTAACTTCCTGTTTCTCAAATGATAACATCGGCTATTCTGTTAAATTATCAGATTTAGAAGGAAATGAAATAAAATCTGCAATATCAACTTCACAATTATCCAATTATCTTTCAATTTGTTCAGGATTACATCAATACAAATGCATAGAAAAGAACAATTATGTTTTATATCAAAAAGATGATAATCCATATCCCGGCATATTAACAACTGAGGTGATCGCGCTTGTTTAATAAAAAAGGAGATGCAGGTTT
>CAYNBR010000011.1:17940-26844 GCA_964395935.1 Candidatus Woesearchaeota archaeon | reverse complement strand
GGATCAGCAAAAGCAAGCGCAGGATATTGCAGCTTTAGCTGAGAAATCAGCACAACTATACCACCAGATAGCGGAGGTGGCGGACGATAGTACTACCGTGCAAACAAAGAGAAAAATGGCAAAGGTCGATGATATAATAAATAATTTGAAAGCAAATAAGTATCGTCTCTTGCGTCAAATGCGTCAGGAACAATGGAAACGCCAACAAGAGGAATCAAAAGCCAAACAAGAAAAACGTAGGGCCGAGGCAGAAAGAACATACCAGAGTGGGCTAGAATTCTTGCGTTCACATGAATATGCAAAAGCTAAAATCAAATTTTTAGCCTTAGAGAATATTATTGCCAATTATTGTGGCATTACTATCTACAATGACTACTCCTTGATCCATTGTGATATTGTTAAAAGAGATATTTGTATTTTGTGAAAATGTTATATTAATACCTATATTATTTACTACGCCTACATATGTAATCCTATTGAAGTCGATTTTATTGCCTATGGAAAATTTATTTGGTAACCTCGTAGTATTTCCTATTACTGCAATAGCACTTCTTGTAACACCACCAGAAATAATGGAGGTTGTTATATTATTATTTGTAATATTATTGTATGATGAATGATAAATACTTATTGTGTCGGAAAATGCTGAAGATCTTCTTATAATATTATTCTGGATTAGACTATTATTAACATATAGCAGAAATATAGATTTCGAATTCAAACTACCCGCAGCTCCATTTCCCCAATCTGGTGTAAAGAAATTATTGTTGGATATGTTTAATTGAGTAGAATTTTCTGCGTAAATACTATAATTATAAATAGAGTCATTGAAGAAATTATTTTCTATTATATTGTTCATTGTTGAATTTAAGAAAATTCCTGTTGAAAAATTATAGATATTTAAATTTTTTATTATAACGTTACTAAAACCTGTATTGTTTACAGCAGAACCTTTTCTATATATATTAGAACCCACCATATTACTTGTAACATTAAATCCATTTCCATCTAATGTTACTCCAGAAGCATTAATTATAAAGCAATTTTCTGATATTGAGTTTACATTGTTTCTTAATTGGAAATTAGAATTGATAAAACCACAATCTGTTGTTGGTGTGGGTGTAACAAAATCATATGCAAAGGAGAAGGGAATTGTTTGAATATTTCCCCCCTGATCTGGTAAAATATTAGTAATGTTTGTTGTACCAACAGGTTCAAAATTAAAATGGCTACAGCCACTTCCATTCCACCTTGTAGCTATTAAGTCATCAACATTATCCCCCCTAAGGATTATAGAATCATTATTTTTTGGGGAAGAAATTCCGACCAGCCTAGTGACAATATTTGTATTTGGACTACCAATGTTATTTGAAACTAAAGGTGTAAAATTTGTCCATGGATTCCAACACACTCCTGTTAGATTAAATGCACTTGCATCAACATATAAAAATAAAGCTGTGGATATATTAGTATCATTTGCAGCCCATACAGTTGTTATTTCTTTACCTGCGGCGGTCGCTACTGTGGCATCTAGCGCAATATTTGTAGCTACCCCATTTGTAAATCCTTCTGTAAAGTTATTAAGCTTCCAGATATAAATACTAGTATCTAACAAAGCATTTAGAGTTATCATTGAAATCCTCCTGCTCCTTGGATCTGAAGCTAGTTCTATCCATCTATTGTTTGTGGCTGCAGTTGTAACGTGAGCATTCTTTTTACCTGTCCAAGTATCATTACTTCCATTAAACATTCTATACCATAGTCGACCGTCTGCTTGGAATTCATCATAAACAACTATCCCATCTGAGAATGAGGAACCTGGTGCAGTCTGATTTTCCCAAGCCAAATCATATGCTGGAAAATTAGCAAGTGCAAGCTGTGTGGAATTTAAAGTAACGTTTCTTGAAGCAGGCCATGAACCATTAAAATAAGCTACTGCAGCACCTGTCAATCCTGAAACACCTAATAAGGCTTTGTTACCTCTAGCAGCTAAAGTTATCCATTGCGGAGTTCCAACGCTTACATTTATTTCATTTGTTGAATTTGGATTAAAAATTCCTGTTCTAGCATGAGGACATACTGCACCATTTGGTGACCAGTATGAACCATTCCAGATACAATAATAAGTCTTATCCGGGGTAGAAAAATTTGCAAATACTACCATTATATCTCCATTATCAAAAGCTGCTAAATCAAATGCTCTATAGCTCGCGTTTGAAGCATTTATAGTTCTAGTAATATTACCAATATAAGTCCAATCAGTAACACTGGAACAAAATCCGCTGCAGTTTAGTATAAAAAGACTGCCATTTGAAGTTTGAAATGCTGCTACTTTTTCTGCTCTTGTTTTAGAAGCTACTATTTTTGTCCAGTTTATTAATCCTCCAATAGCGTTACTGGCTAAACTCGCATAGGGCTTACCAACAGTATTTCTTTCTGTATAGTTGGTAGTGTTTATTCCACCAAAAAGATTAGAATCGCCCCAAACAAACGTACCATTTGCACCAGTGTTGACAGCAAAAGCTTGCATAGCTAAAATTATTACAAAATACAGATATACAATTGTACCGATTATATACTTTATTTTCATTTTTCTATCGAAAACTCGTCTAAAATTATTGTGCCTGTCTCTCCAAATTGCTGATATAAAAGACTGGATGGTGTTATGAATAAATCTACTGGCTGGGAATTCTCTCTTATTTCCCAATTTGTAACTATAAGCTTTTTCCAGCCATTTCCCAGATCGGTTATTTCTGCATGACAACCTACTTGTTTTGTTAAACCATTATTGTTAAAACCTACATCACAGAGGTTATAATATCCATAGTTCAATAATTCCATATAAGACTCTGGGTTTGTGAAATTACTTTTGAAAACTAACTGGAAACCTTTCTTAACATCTTTAGCAGAATATCTAAATTTGGGTAATTTGATACCACAAGCCATATTGTCTAATTCTGGTATATAGATTATTCCCTTACCATGATAACCATCATTAGTTAATATCCAACTTTTGGAATCAATACAACCATCATCTTCCTCTTGATTACCTGAACCTTGGATAAAAAATCCAGCTGGCAAATTTGCATTTTCTGCCCTGTTTTGTTCAAATTGGTGATCGAAAGGCTGGTCTGCTTGAGTAGAGAAATCTTGAGATATTGTAGGACTTGTTACATTTACAATAGTTTCATTTATTTTTTTATCTTCTTTTTCTTCTGGGATCTTTAATTTATCTTGAGAATTTTGTTCAGTGGGAACAGTTTCATTTTTTGTAGGTGTTACTGGATTTTCTGTTGACTGATCTACTGGTTGTATAGTTGCATTACCGTTTTCTTCTGGAATTCCAAAAGCTAAACCTGTAATTTTTAGATGTAATAAAGAAAATAAAAAAATAGAGAGAACTGCAAAGGCAATTATCCCTAAGGCAATATTCTTATTTTTTGATGTTGAAGAATTTGTTTGAAGTTCATATAATTCTTCTGTAAGTTGGTTTATAGAATTATCATAAGAGTCCAATAATTCTCTTGGACTTTTTCCTTTTAGAGATCTTTCTAAAATTAATTTACGTTCTTCTTGACTTAATAAATTATTTTCGTATTTATTATGAATATGCTGAATAAATTTTAGCAATCTTTCTTTCTTAGTTCTATATTCCTCTAGCTTCTTTTGTACTTCCTCTTTTTTATTCAGATTCATTGACTAAAAGCACCTCTTGTTTATCAAACTTACAACCCCAAATTTTAAGAAAATTAAAAGTTTCGAATTTAGATTCTGAAGGGACTAACAAAACAGCCCTGCCAAGTTGTTTTATGTTATTTTTTGGAATAAAACCTTCTTTTCCATTTCTACCTTTTAATGCATAAAAGAATTTTACTTTTTCAGTTTTTGGAAGGTGTTCAATTGAATAAGAAATAATTATTTTACTGATTAGATCCCTTTCTATTTCCCTCTTTTGCATGTGTTAAATAGACTAACATGTATTTATAAATATTTTTATTTTGGAAAATATAATTTTAGAAAATAATATAAAAAATAAAAAAATTAAGGAAGTGTTATCCTTACATCATCTAGGATCATTGTGCCTGTCTCTCCAAATTGCTGATATAAAAGACTGGAGGGTGCTATGAATAACTTAACTGCTTGTGTTTCATCTATTATATTCCACTCAGTTATGTCAAGTCTTTTCCAGCCATTTCCCAGATCGGTTATTTCTGCATGACAACCTATTTGTCTTGTTAAACCATTATTGTTAAAACCTACATCACAGAGGTTATAATATCCATAGTTCAATAATTCCATATAAGGTTCTGGGTTTGTGAAATTTGTTTTGAAATTCAAACTTAGGTTCATTACACCTGTACTTCCTGGTAGGAAAGAAGGTAATTTGATACCACAGGCAATTTGGTCTAATTCTGGAATGTACATTGCTCCATTGAAGCCTGAATAGCTTTCATTAGTTATAACCCACGCACCGGCTGAAACCTCTAAACAACCGTCATCAACATTGCTTATTCCATCTCCTTGGATATACCAACCAGAAGGCAAGTTAGGATTATCTGCTCTTACGTTGTTGAATGTTGTATGCAATGCAATTACATAATCTTCTGTGCTTAAATGCGGCACAACCCACTCCACTTCATCAATAAAACCGTCACCATTACCATCGATATAATTTGTTATGATTACAGCTTCTTTTGTGCCATCTGCAGTTACATGTTTTAATTCAACAAGTTCTTCAGGCAGAGGGTTGTTTAGTTTAGTACTTGCCACTACATTTGTATAATGGAAAGGAGAAGAAACTCTGATTTTCTTTGCATCATCAATAAAGGCTAAGCTTTCTTCCTTTTCAGGACCAGGTAACATGTAAACTAATTCTAAATAATTAAAATTCTTATTAGTTTTATCAAGATTTACTGTTACTGTTGTGAAATCATCTGTTTGAGCTACCACTGTTACTGAGTCTAAGTCTGCAGTTACTGTTGCTTTACCTTTAACTTTTACACTTTTTACATGCACATTAGATGCTTCTAAAGGTAATTCAATAACCACACTTTTATGTTCTTTGTTCACATCTATATCTTCTGTCCATTGAGCATCCTGACCTATTGTTACTTGACTAGATGGTGTGTTAGAAATAACTCTATAACCATTAAGTGCTCCAGGTTTTAAAGTTAATTCTACATTCACAGAGGTTGTTTCACCAGCATTTACAGTTACAGTTGTTGAGAAATCTGAATAACCTTTTTTGGTAACTTTAATATCATAAGTTCCTGGTTCAAGCTTTTTTAAAAGCAAAGGCTTCAATCCTGCATTTCCTTTATGCTCATCATTTAGATAAACTTTCGAACCTTTAACATTTGAAGAAACACTTATGCTTCCCAAAGCTGCTTTGTCATTTCCTGCATATGCAACAGAAGCTAAAACTAGTAAAGCAATTAAAAATAGAACTATTTTTTTATTTAGATTATTAAATTTCAATTTACCATTCCCCCAAGATTAATTTTACTATAGATATTTATGAAAGCTTATATAAATAGATTTCTATACTTTTGGATATAGTATATAATCTAATCATTATATAAACAATATAAAAGTAGCTCTTGAAGATTTTTCAATTCCTGATGCCATTGGTTATATTGTTGCCAAAAAGTTTAATGTAAAGTTTCTTACTGGAGATGAGGGTTTTAGAAATTTTGAAAATGTTGAGTTTGTGAAGAAATGAATGTTTTTATGCTGTAAAGGAAGCTTTATATATTTGGTTATATTGGTATAATCATGATAACAATTGAATCGCAATTAAGAAATTGGGGACGGTCTATTGGAGTTGTAATACCTAAAGAAGCAATTATAAAAGAACATTTAACAGAAGGAGATATTGTAAAAATAATAATATTAAAAAGGTCTAATGCTTTAAAAGAAACTTTTGGAAAATTCAAATTTAAAAGAACTACAGATGAAATTTTAAAAGAATCCGATGAGGAAAGTTGGGATGAATGAAGAAACTTTTTTCTTTGATACTTATGCTTTTTTTGAGATAATAAGAGGCAATCCAAATTATAATAAATATCAAAATGTTATTGCAATTACTACAATATTTAATTTAGCAGAACTTAATTATAATCTAAAAAAAGAAATGAAAGATGAACTGGCTGATGAATTGTCTGAAAAATATAGATCCTATTTAGTTGATGTAGAAATTGAAGATGTTAAAAAAGCAATGACTTTTAAGAGAAAGTTTAAAGACTTTTCAATTCCTGATGCCATCGGTTATATTGTTGCCAAAAAGTTTAATGTAAAGTTTCTTACTGGAGATGAGGGTTTTAGAAATTTTGAAAATGTTGAGTTTGTGAAGAAATGAATGTTTTTATGCTGTAAAGGAAGCTTTATATATTTGTTATACATCTACTATAGTTGATATATAATGACAAAAAATACTACAATACAATTAGAAAAAGAATTAATAGTAGAATTAAAGAAAAATAGAGAATACACCAGACAGACTTACAATGAACTAATAAAACATATGCTTAAATTGTTTAAGAAAATAAAACAAAATAATCAATACGATGAATTTCTTCATAAAATTCAAAAACAAAAAATGAAGGAATTGTGGGATAATAAAGAAGACGAGGTTTGGGATAATGTTTAAATCTGGAGATGTTATTTTAGCTACAATTCAATTTACTGATACTTTTAAAGTAAAAGAAAGACCTGCAGTTGTACTATTCGAAGAGTTTAATAATATTATAGTGGCTGGGGTAACAAGCAATTTGGATATGAAAGGCATCAAATTGACAAAAAAAGATGGTGCAATAAAAGATAGCGTCATAAAATTAAATTATATATTTACAATATCAAAAAATATGATTGGAAAGACTTTGTTCCATCTTAGTTCTGATAAGAAAAAAGAAGTTTATGATGGATTATTACAACACTTAAATTCGTAAGAATTAATTAAAAAATAATTTTTGTTACTACCTACTAATTACTATATAAACGAAAGCTTTATAAAGTCTGAGAATTGTTTTAGCAAGAGGGTTTTACAATATGCAAGAAAAGATATATGAGGAATATAAAGCGCCTGAATTACCAAAAGAAGTAAAAGAGAAACTAGATGTAATGAAAGTTAAGTTAGATAAGTTTTCTAAAGAAATTGTTAAAGATAATAAAGAAATAATGGCTGTTGCATTACTGCCTCCAAGTAAGATATTCCCAGAAGATAAATTAAGCAAAGAAGAAGCTGAAAATGTAAAAAACAGAATTAATATTTTAATTGTAGCAGATTTGGAAGAGAAAAAAGATTGGTATGAGATAAGAGAAAAAATAATTAAAAATGTAAATAAGAAAGCAGAAGAAGTTGATAAAAATATTGTTGCTACAGTAATGGATTTTTATGAAATAAGAGAGAATTGTTATGATGCTAAATATGATATTATAGAAATGATTGCAGCTGGTGCTTCATTATATGATCCTAAAGATTTCTTAGCTGCTGTTAAAATTTCTGAAGTACATAAAAGCATGGTTTTAAAGAAATTTGATAAGTATATTGTAAGTTATGTTGCTGTTGGAAGTTTATTTAGAGGCGATGCTAAAAGCAATGATATTGATGTCTGCATAGTAATCGATGATACTGATGTCAAGAAAATGACTAGAGCAGAATTAAAAGATAAATTAATGGCAATTATAAGAGATATGGGCTATACTGCTTCACAATATACTGGGGTGAAGAAAGCTTTCCATATTCAAACACATATTTTAACAGATTTCTGGGATGCTTTGAAAGATGCTAATCCTGTAATTTATACTTTTTTAAGAGATGGAGTTCCATTCTATGACAGGGGCGTATTTATGCCTTGGAAATTATTATTGAAGATGGGAAGGATAAGGCCAAGTCCAGAAGCAATAGAATTCCAGATGGATATGGGAGATAGATTAATACAAAGAACTAAAGGAAAATTAATTGGGATTATGGGAGAAGATTTGTATTATGCAATTTTAAATCCTGCACAGGCAGCTTTAATGTTATACGGAATTGCTCCCCCAACACCTAAAGAAACTATTGAATTAATGGAAGAAATATTTGTTAAAAAGGAAAAGTTATTAGAAAAGAAATATGTTGATATTTTAGTTAAGATAAGAAAATACTATAAAGATATTGAGCATGGAACTGTTAAAGAGATTAAGGGAAGGGATATTGATGAATTACTAGAAGGAGCTGAAGATTACTTAAAAAGAATTAAGAAATTATTTGACCAGATACAAGGAAGAAGAGATCAAGAAAGCATTGATGAGATGAATGATAATGCATTAAACATTGTAGAAGATGCTTTGAAAATTAATGATATAAAAGTTGATAAGAAGGGAAGTATTCCTAATTTATTCAATAAACATTTAGTTAAAGATAAGAAAATATTTACTGAAAATTATTCAAGTACTTTAAAATTAATTATTGATACTAAGAATAGCTCTAAGACTAAGAAATTGAGTTCTCCTGAATTAGAAAAAATAAGAAAAGAAGCCAGGGGATTCATTAAGTCTGTATTAGAATATGTCCAGAGGAAAAGAGGATATGAATTGGAAAGGGCTAAATTGAGATTTAAGTATGGGGATAAATATGGAGAAGCAATATTATTAGAGAAAGTTGCTTACATTGTAAATGATATTGATGCTGCAGAAAAAGAAATTAGTAAGGCCAGCTTAAAAGAAGATGGAAGCTTAGGAACATTAGAAAAGAGTTCTATGGAAGAATTAGAAAAAGAAATGATGAATGTTAAAATGCCTAAGAATGTTTTCATAAAGGAAAAAATATTTGAAAGTTTAAGAAAATTATTTGGTAAAGATATTGAAATTTTAGTTAATTATTAAAGCTATGGAAGAAATTAGAATTTATAATAATAAATTTGA
>CAYNBR010000011.1:289-17840 GCA_964395935.1 Candidatus Woesearchaeota archaeon | reverse complement strand
ATTGGAAATTGGCAAAAACTAAAACTTTCTGGGAGAAAAAATAAAGGTAAGAGAACTGCAATTTTATGTTCCAATACTGACGGAATGGGAAAACATTCTCAAAATGAATCGAGGATTTTTCAAGAAGTTGGAGATGGATATCATGCTCAACAATCGCCCATTATGGCTGCTTTATTTGATAGAACTAGGAAAAGTTGTTTATTCAGAAATGCTACTTCTGGGGATTTAGCGACTGTTGTACAAGATCCACAATTTAAAATATAGTATTAATAGGACATGCTGACTACCATACTTGGTTAGCAAGCGATAAACTAGTTGATTGGTATGCTCTTGGAAAAATGGTTGGAGATCATTTGAAAGATGGAAGATTTACAAATTTTGGATGTGGTTTAGTAAGAAGAATAAAAATACCTTTAGGATATTTTGCAGTTGATGATCCTAGAAATCTATATGGAAGAGAAAATAGGTTGGTAACTGCAAATCAATTAACGGATACTAGATTATTAGAACAATTACAACCTGAAGTGCCTTTGGCAGCTTAAGATATTTTATTTTTATGTAATATTTTCCAAAATTTCTAAGAAACACTTATAAAGTTTGAATACTTAATTAGTCTATGAAAATTTTCAACAAAGAAATGGATTGGACCACAATTATCTTTTGGTTAGGAATAATAACTTTATTTTTGTGGTTACTGGCTAAAACTTTAGGTTTTATTCATACACCATTAATTATTGAACTAATTCCACTTATAAGTGGTTTTGCTATAGTTATAACTGCAATAAAGAATATGGGTAAATTTATACATAGAGTTGAAAACGGTCTTTCTGATATTAGAGATCTAAAAGAAAGAGTAGGCAAAATCGAAGTAGATGTCCATAGCTTAGACAAGAGAGTTGCCATTATAGAAAGTAGAATTTAATCTTTCTTTAACTGCGAATTAATAAGAATATTCTGTTGCGTACTCCAATCTTCATCTTTATGGGTTTTAACGTAATTAGCCCAAAATTTTATAAAATTTAGCCTATCTTCATTATTATCTTTTCCTGGTTTTAGAAATATTCTTTTCTCATTCATAGTTTTCTACAATATCCTTGAATTTATTAATCTTATCTTTATCAAGTTTTTCCTTAAATAATTCTTCTATATGTAATGCATCTTCTATATCTTTTTGTGACTTTAAATAAAATCTCTTAAATGCTATTTGTCTTTCAAGAGAAGAAATTTTTAATTTAAAATTTGGCAAAACTACAGTTATATAGTCTACAAATGTTTCATTATCTATCCTATTTTTAGGATATTTAATTTCGAAATTTGGTATTGCCTGGTTCAATCTTGCAAATCTTATAGCTAAGTTTTCCTCTAAATAAGTATATACTTCGTCCAGATCTTCTGTATTTAAACACCAAAAGCCATTAGCTTTCAAGTCTTCATACATTTCTGAAAATCTTTCTTTTGATATTTTTTTTTGCGCATGTACAGTATAAACAATAAACATAGAATATTTTAAATTTTGAAGTTAATATTTCTACTCTAGAATTTTTTGCATATTTTACAAGTTTCATATTAAATTATTCAATAAATTAGAAAGTTTTTTCATAATTTCTGTAAATATTTCTTTAGTTTTTGCTTCTAAATTTAATCTTACTAAATCTTCTGTATTACTTTTTCTTAAATTAAACCAATAATCTTTATGATAAATCGAAATACCGTCTAAATTTAATACTTTAATAGAATCTTTTGTAAATTCTTTTTTTATAATCTGTAAAGCTTTATCTTTATTCTTTACTTTAAAATTTAATTCACCTTGACTATAACCTATTTTAAATTTATTTACTAATTCTGAGAATTTTTTCTTTTCTCTATTTAATATTTTTAATACTTTAATAGTTGTTAGTAAAGCATTGTCTCCATAATTAAATTCTTTAAAATAATAATGGCCTGATTTTTCTCCACCTAATTGTGCTTTATTTTTTATCATTGATTCTTGAATTAAACTTCTTCCTGCTTTGCTTAGAATTGGTTTTATGTCTAAACTTTCTTGTAAATATTTGCTAGAACGAACATCGAAGATCACTTTACTATTTCTTGGAATATTTTCTGTCAATAATGCAGTGATAATGTCTGGACTTATTACTTTTGAATTTTCATCTAAAAATATAACTCTATCTGCATCGCCATCGAAAGCTATTCCTAAATCTGCTTTTTGTTTTTGTATTTCTTTTTTTATAATTTTAAGATTGGATTCTATCAATGGATTTACACCATGATTTGGGAAATTGCCATCTACTTCTAAAAATAATGGAATTACATTAGATATTTCTTTTAAAACTTGAACGTCTAAATAGCTCATCATGTTTGCTGTATCTACTACGACTTTTAAATTAGTTTTTTTAGAATTTTTTAAAATATATTTTTTATAATCATTAAATATCTCTTTAGTCACTAATTTTCCCCTTTTAACTGGTTTAAATTTTTGTTTAGATAGTTTCTCAATTTGTTTTAAATCCGAATAGGATAAATCAACTGCATTTTTTTTGCACAATTTTAAACCATTATATTCCTTGCCTAAATGAGAAGCTGTAATCATTATGGCACCATCAAATTTATAATAAAAAGAAGCAAAATATAACATTGGTGTTGTTGTTAAACCAATATCTGTAACATTTATTCCTGAATCTAGTAATCCAGAAACTATTGCTTCATGCAATGCTTCAGAACTTAATCTTGCATCTCTGGCTACTGCAATAGTTTTGCATTTTAATAATTTAGCAAATGCTCTTACAATATTATATACATTAAACTCATTTAGTTCTTCAGGGTATTTTCCACGAATATCATAGGCTTGGAATATAGACATATAGTTTTATTGTATTGTTAATTTATAAGTCTATTTAGAAAGCTTTTTAATTTTTTAGTAATGACATCTTTTATGGGAAATTTAGAAAATTTCATTTACGGCAGGTATTTTCATTATTTAGCTGATTCTGGAAGCAATTTTGTAGACAATGTTTCTAAGTTTTATTCTACTGGCGATACTGGTTCAATTATTTTTTTAAATCAGCGTATTTTAGAAAGCACAGAAATGATGGAAAAAGATGCAAATTATTATAGAAGAACTTCAAGGGTTGGGGCTGCTTCTGCTTTGGGGATTGAAACTTTTGCGGCATTTTCTTATTACCAGGACCATCCTTTTATTGCAGCATTTTTAGCTATCGGAGGTTTATTTGCAGCAAGTTTATCATTAGTTTCTCATAATAACCATAGGATAAATCAAATAAATAATGATAGAATTAAAAAGAGCCTGATAAGTGATCCAAATTTAGTCAGAAGAGTTCTAAATGAATTTAGAGATGATATAGAATGGCAGACTAGAAAACATTAATTCCTAAATTGTTGGTGAAAAAGAAATTTTAGAAACAAGTCAATATTAATACAATAAGCTTTTTAATACTTTTTATGGTAGATATAGTATGCTGGAAGAAATGTTAGGTCTCTATAGTAGAATCAATAGAACAACAAGCACATTGGACAGTAATCTATATAATGAATTTTTTAAAAATCTTGAAAGGAGAGATGATAAAGCCAAAGAACTTTTGGCAAATTTTTATAGGACAGAAGATCCAATTTATGGAAATGAAATTAGAGGAGAATTAATAGATACTATCAAAAGTTCAATAGAAAGAGAGACTGAAGATTTAGAAAAAAGAGCTGGCAGGTATATGAAGTCTATATTATATGGTTTAGTATTAAGTGCTGTAGCAATTAATTTTCTAAGAATCCCTGGAATCTTTATTTTTGTTCCAGTAGTATTTCTTGCTTCAAGTTATTCATTAGCCTCAAGGATGGCTGAAAGTTTTTCTAGAATAAGTAGTTTAAGCACTATGAAATGCGGGTTAATCAGTGATGGGAATGCTGTTTACAGAGTTTTAGAAAAAAATCAAGAACAAATTAAGATGCAATTGCGTTCTTATTCTCTATAAAATTTAGCTGCATCTTCTGGAGGCATAGAATTAATAATGGTTCCGGAGTATTCAAATCCAGCCCATGTACTTAATCTAGGAATTATTTCTAAATGAAAGTGTAAATTATCTTCTTTTTTTGGAGAATAATGTATCATATAATTGTAAGGCGCATTTATTTCTTTTAATTTTAATAAAATTTGTTTCATTATGGAAGCTAAATCTGTTAAATTGCATTCCCCTAAAGAAGTTAAATGCTTTTTAGAAAAGATTAAGATTTCAAATGGAAATCTAGAAGCATATGGACAGAATGCTATAAATGAATCATTTTCGAAGCATCTCCTATGAGAATCTTTTTCTCTTTGTATGATTTCACAATAAGCACAGTTACCTTCCAGCATAGAATATTTAATTTCATCTTCAATTAAATGAGGAATTTTATTATAGGCTATTATTTGAGAATGTGAATGCATAATAGATGTGCCTGCTGCTTCATCATGATTTTTGAAAACTTGAACATAACTTATTCCATCTAGCTTAGATAAAACATTTATTCTTTCATTATAAATTGTTAGAATTTTTTCTATGTGATCTATTGTAAAGTCCCATAGTTGTTTATTGTTATTTGTTTCAACAACAACTTCATGATGCCCGTATGCGTCTGCAAATGTGTAAAACTTATTGTGTATTTTAATATCATAGTCTCCAGCTAATTTTACAGCCGGAAATTTATTTGGAAATACCCTTATTAACCACTTGCCTTTTTCGTTTATTCTTGTTATTTCATCTGGTGTTTTGTCTTCATTTCCAGGACAAAAGTTGCATTTAGAATTATTTATCTTTATTTTAGGTTTTTTAAAATCAGTTGGCCTTTTAGCTCTTTCAGTTGCAATTATTACCCATCTGTTTAAAATATAATCTTTTCTTAATTCTGACATTTTATAACATTCCTTTTTTACTTAAAGCAAGCTTATGAGCTTCGAAATAATATTTAATAAATTCCTTCCAATCTGCTAATTTGGAAATTTCTTTTGCTATTAATTTTTGATCTACTCTCCCTTTCCTATTTAGTTTAGTAAAATTATGTAAAATATTTGTAAAATCGTTAATAACTTCATTTTCATTTCTTTTAAATCTATTTAAAATAAAGACTCCAGCGTCAGTCTTATTTTTAGAAATTAAAAATCTACCAAAACCCCCAAGATCTGTTGTTAATGAAGGAACTCCCCAGGCAGTACTTTCTAAGGGGGTGTAGCCCCAAGGTTCATAATAGCTTGGAAATAAACCTAGATGGCACCCAGAGATTGCATTATAATATTCTAAGTCTAATAGACCGTCTACGCCTGTCAAATAAACTGGATAGAAAATAACTTTTACTTTATCTTCTTCTCTGTTTTGCAGTCCATTTTCCATTAAAGATTTTATAATTTCATCATTATTTTCGTTTGGAATATCATGAGTAATTAATGGCGGGTTATTATTTTTAACAAAACTTAGTCTTAATTTTCTTAATTCTTCATAAAACTCTTCATCGAATGGCATGGATTGAGATAAAGCTTTTTCTGTAATATTGCATTTATCATCCATACATTGCAGCATTGTTTCCATTAATCTTCTGTTTAATTTTTCAGAATCTTGTTCCAAGAAATGTTTTAATAAATGATAACTTGCTTTGTTTTTAGCTATGCTTGCTTTTGCACTTTGAACTTGAGTTGGAATCCATAAAAAGGTAATTACAGTTTTTTTAGAATTTTCTTCTTTTAGTTTATTGTTTAAATCAGATAAAGCTTTAATGAAAATGTCTATGCCTTTATTCTTGAATTCATATCTGCCTACAATAAAAAAGTTTAATGTCTGCTCTAAGTCAAAGAAGTAATATGGGAAGAAGTAATATGAAATAAATTCTCTAATTTTTTCTCTATTTTTTATATGTGCTAAAGAAGTTTCTTCGAATGAAGGAAAGCTGTCTATATCCAACCCATTTAACAATAAAACATCTGCTTTTCTTCCTAAAAACTTTTCTGCTTCCATAGAAGTTATTTCTGAGACTGTTGTAAAAATATCTGCATTTTCTGCACAGGCTCTTTCTGTTGTAAACTTGTCTAGAATATTATACTTTTTAGCTTCTTCTTCTGGATTTATTTTATCTAAATTATTGTATAAATCAAAACCTATTCCTGATAAAGTTCTCCCCAACATAGTTGCATGTGTTGTAAATATTGTTGCTATATTTAGATCTTTTACATTCAATAAAGCAAATCCTGATAACCATTCATGACAATGTAATATTATTTTGTATTTATTTAAATGATAGAATGACTCTGCTAATTTAGAAGCTGCAATAGACCATACTAAAGGCTCTTCAAATTCCCATTTAGAAAATAGTGAATCTATTTTAAAATTATTCCATAAATCTGTTTTAATTTTATCTTTATTTTTAATATAATTTTTAAAATCTATTAGAATAACTTTAGGATTCCCTTTTATTAACCAAGCACCATAATGACATATAATTCCTTCATTTTTTAATCCACTGAAAATATTTTTTATAAAATCTTCTGGTTCTTCTTCCTGGAATTCATATTTAGCTTTATCTTCAAAATATGGACCTATTAAGAAATAATTAGAATAATTTTCTTTCATTAAATTGGCTTTAGAAATTAATACTGTATATATACCGCCTACTTTATTGCACACTTCCCATGATAGTTCAAATAGTAAAGTATTATCCTTCATACAGCCTCTTTTTATAGTTTAAGAAAGGGATATTGTAATTTATATATCTATTCTTTAGGATTATAAGTAATTCTTTTAAATTCAATTCTTCTTTCTACTCTTTCAACAATTTGGAAACTTGTAACTGTAACTGAAGGCTGTGATTCTAGAATTCTTGTGTAACTGGGTTTAGAATGATAAACTGGAATTGGAGTTTGTGATTGCCCATATATTGGAAGATTTGATTTATACATAGAAGCTTTGTATACAGGTTTAGTGTATTGAAATAAAGCTCTGCTATAAGTTGAAGTTGTTTCTGTGTAAAGAGAAGGAGGATCTGTTAATCCGACATATTCACCATTACTTTTGTATTTAGCTAATGGTCTTATTTGTTCTGTCATTTTAATTCCTTTACTAATTCTAATAGTAATTTAGAAGGATTTTTAGCTTTAACTATTGCAGAAGAGATTAGAATCCCATGAGCTCCAAGTTCTAGTGAACGTTTAACATCTTCTTTGGAATGTATACCTGCACCAACTAATAATTTTTCACATTTTCCTTTATTGCAAATTTTATAAACTGCTTCTCTAATTAAACCCGGTCTTGCTTTACTTATTGATAAATTACTAGAAATTAATTCTGGCGGTTCAATTGCAATATAATCTGGATTTAAATCTGAAATTGCTTTTCCTATTACTGCATTTTCTGCACATACAACTGTAACTAAATTTTGTTCTTTAGCTAATTTAATTGTTGATTCAATATCTGATAATTTTAATTTATGTTCTGAATGATTTAAGATAACTCCAGAGGCTCCAGAAGATTTGACAGCTAAAGCAGTTATACTTCCTGTATGTGGGCCTTCTTGAACTGCATCAATATGCTGAGAAAATACTTTTAAATTTTTACATTCTTTAGAAATTAAGTATAAATCTGCTGCCTGTACTGCAATTGCAATGTTTGATTTTGTTTTTTTAGCAATTTTATTTATTTCTTTAGCTAGACTTAATGCTTGTTTTCCTGTTGCTTCTTTATAACACTTAAAATTGATTAATAGCATGCTCTTTTTCATTGTTTATATTAAAGTTATAGTCATATATAAACTATTTTATGATAATAAGATTAATAAAGAAGAATTAATAGTAAATAATATGGTAAAAAAGAGTGTAAGCAGTTCTAAAGTAAAGAAGAAATTAAGTGTAACTATATATTCGACTAAAACCTGCCCTTACTGCCAAATGGCTAAAGAATTCTTAAGAGACAATAAAATAAAATATAAAGAAATAGATTTAAGTGAGGATATAAAAGCAGCACAAGAAATGGTTAAAAAATCTGGACAGATGGGTGTACCAGTAATAGAGATAAATGGACATATAATTGTTGGATATGATAAAGAAGCTTTAAAAAGAATTTTGAAACTTTAATTATTAAAAAGATAAAGTTTATAGACTATTAATTGTTAATCAAAGTGAGGTGTATTTATTGCAAAAACATCATTTTAATGTTTTAATGGCTAGTGTTGTGTTACTTGGCAGTTTAATGTTATTTTTAACATATACAAATTTAAATTTAAGTGAAATAAGCGGAGCTGTGACTTTTGAAATAAATACTGATGATAGTACAATTCAAGTATATTGGGGAAATAACTCTGGAATATTTGAAAAACAAAAAGGAAACTATTCTGATACTTCGATTGATGACAATTCCTATTTTATAATAAGAAGAAGAAAAGATCAGGTTGTTGCTGCGAACCAATCAATATCTTTTGATGTAAAAAGTTTTTATACAAATTCTTCTATAAAAATAACTGGAATAAAAGGTTCTGTGAAATATTGTCATGCCAAAACTGAAGACAATGTTTGTGATGGAGGAAGTAGTTCTACTCCTCAAGGGACATCTGGTCACATGGATATATTAATACAAAATCAGAATGGTTCTTTTATAGATGTGGGAGATATAACCCCTACAACAACTAGCACAGAAAGAATAAATTATTGGAACCTAAGCAATGGATTAAATTTTAGCAGTTTCGTAAATAAAAGTGGATATATAAACATTAACTTGGAATTTGTTTGGAATGGAGATGATAAAAGTGCTTTTTTGAATGATTATTCAACTTTAACTTTAAGCTATGATGCAAAGCCAAATGTTAATTTTGTAAGTCCTGTAAATAATAGTGATTTTTTTAATGGACAAAATGAAAGTTTAAATTGTAATGCTGCAGATGATAGTAATTCAATAAATGTTACCTTATTTATTGATAACAAATTAAACCAGAGCAAAATAAGTTCAAATGGTTTAGTCAATTTTAATACAAATTTAGAGAAAGGTAAACATAATTGGAATTGTTTGGTTGATGATTCTGTAAATGATAAAATATTTGCAATAAATAATTTTACTTTAAATGTTTTAGGAAATTTAAGTGCTAATTCTTTAGGTTGCAATTCTAGTTTATCAATAAACAGTGAAAACGATTTTATTACTGGACATGCAACTACAGATATTGAAAGCAATAATTATTTATATATTTTATTTATAAAAATTATAAGTTTTTTTAAGGAATTCTTCAGCTTTACTGGGCTGGTTATATTTGAACAGAATGATTATATTAATTGCAATTTGAATTTAATTGATTATGAAGGCTATGTTACTATAAATGCAAATGTTACTTTACCAGACAATAGTGTGCAACAGATTTCTTTAAGCAATAATGGTAATAACTATAAATTAAGTTTGACAAATACTAGTTTGGCTGGAAATTACAATATCATGTGGGGATTAGCAGATGATAAAAATACAATATTTATTCCTGAGAGTTTTAGTATAAATCAAAATAATGTTGGCTCTAATACAAATTCTAGCAATATCACAAGTAATTCTACTGAAACCAATCAAACTACAAATCCATCCCCTAGTCCAGTTTCTAGCAGCTCTTCCGGAGGTGGAGGGGGTGGCGGAAGAAGTAGAACCAGCGCATCTATTAAAAACAGTTTGAATACTAATGAGGTAAAATCAACTTCAAATACAGAAAATATTCCTTCACAAAATAAAGAAAACAAGCAGGAGGATAATACTAGACAAACAGAGGAATCTAACAACAACGACAATAGTGAGATTATAACAAGCCAACCAGTTTCACAAACTCAAAATAAATCTCAAGGTTTCTTCAATGGACTTTTAGGTAATGCTATAAAGACATATAATAATTTTAAATTTGTTGGAGGCCCAGAGAACATTATCGCTACAATTTCACACAGCATGTTCAATTCAAGATTAATTGAGATTCTATTAATAGGTTTATTAGCAATTATCTCTGGATTATATATTTCTAGAAACAACTCTAATAATGAGAATATTAAATTAAAATTTAGGCATGATAATTTAATTGAAAATTACCATAAGAAAAAATAAGAAAACTTTATAAGTTACTATAAAGATCTATATTGTAATGAAAAAAATAAGTAAATTGTTATTTATATCTCTTTTAATTTTAGTATTGTTCTTAATTTCTTGTGGCAAAACAAACGTTCCTCAAATTGGATTGAATAAAGTTATCCCCCAACAGTCTGCGCCCATAGAAATACCAAAATCTACTGCACCTTCTCCCCCACCTACCTCACAGCCAGTAACTGATGTTAAAACAGTTAGTCAAAATGTGAAAGAATTTAATGTTTTAGTAACCCATACAAGTTATACTCCAAATACTATTACAATTAACAAAGGAGATAAAGTAAGATTAAAGGCTGTTTCAGTTTCTGGAACATTACAACATCACCATGGAATTACAATTGATGAATTTAATGTAAATCAATTAGTTGATACAGAAGATGCAAATAATCCTATAATTATAGAATTTACTGCTGATAAAGCTGGAACATTTAACATTTGGTGTAAAACTTGCTGGGATGGAGTATTTGGAAAAGGACATCCAGATATAAGAGCTAGTTTAATTGTTGAAGCATGAAAATTTTAGATTCTATAAATAAAATTAATGTGTATAATTTGATGATATTTAACTTAATTATTTTTTCTATTGTTGGAATATTTATTTTAGGATGGAAGAATACTTTACCTCAATTAGTTATTGCTGTATTGACTGCTGGGAGTCTTGATTCTATCTTTAATTACTTTAAGACTAAACAACTTAGGATATATAAAAGTGGGGTTATTTCTGGATTTTTTATTGGATTAGTATTAAGTAATAGTCCCGTTTGGTATGTCCCATTAATTGCTGCAATATTAGCGATTTTAATCAAACATTTAACTGATTATATAATGAATTCTTTAGATTATAATTCGCATATTTTTAATCCTGCTATGTCTGGAATATTTATTTCAATTTTATTATTCAAAACAAGTGATGGCTGGTGGGGTGCTATAAGTTTTTTTCCTATATTCATTTTAGGTTTATTTTTACTATATAAATTTAAAAGATTTGGATTAAGCATTCCATTTTTAATAACCTATTTTTTAATTATTGGAGCAACTGCATTTATTAAAGGAAGTTTTAGTTATTTATTATTCTTTAATTTTACTTTGTATTTCTTTGCTTTTTTTATGTTAATAGAACCAAGAACTTCTCCAGTTACTTCAAGAGGGAGATTATTTTATGGGATAATTGCAGGTATAATTATTGCTTTAATGCATTTATTTCTTCCAGTATATGAATTGACTTTAGGATTATTAATATCTAATTTATTTGTTCCATTCATAAATAAGATTTATTCTTAAATAGATTAATAAATAGTGGGAATAATAAATATATATGTCTAAGATCCCTTTGGTTTCTGTTTCTGGCAATCATTATGAAATTGGTTATCAGATTGGTGAAGCTTTAAGCAAGAACATTAAAAGAACAATTAATTTCCCTATTGAATTTGCTGAAAAATATTTGAATGGTAGTTTGAAGGATTTTATTAATAATTCTAAAAAATATTTACCTTATGCTAATAAATACTTTCCAGAATATGTTAAAGAATTGCAAGGAATAGCAAAAGGATCTGGACAAGATTTTGATTTAATTTGGTTATTAAATGTTGAAGAAGCTTTGATAGATTTTAAGCCCAGTAAATGTACGTCTATAATATTAAGAGATAATGAAAATATTTATTTGTACCATAATGAAGATTATTTAGGTGTATTTAAAAATAATATATCAATAATAAAAGCCAATATAAATAATAAAATTAAATTTTTAAGTTTCACTTTTGCAGGTATGATTCCTGGATTTTCTGTAAGCTTGAATTCTTATGGTTTAATACAAGGAATAAATTCTTTACATCCATTAAATACTAGGCTAGGGGTTCCTAAGATTTTTATAGCGAGAGCTATTTTAGATTGTAAAAATGTTAAAGAGGCAATTAATGTTTTTAATATTAAAGAAAGAGCTGCTGCGGATCATCATAATTTAATACAAGGCAAACAGGCATTTAGTATTGAGACTACTCCCAATAAATATAAAATTTTTAATGTGAATAGAAATTATTTTGTTCATACTAACAATTATTTATATCCGAAATTTAGAGATAGTGAAATTTTACACAGGTCTATTGGAAGGTTGAATAAAGCAAGGGAATCTTTGAAATTAAGTCCCAATAGGGAAAGAGCTTTATTAATAATGAAGGATCATAGTAAAATATCTCCAATATGCAGGCATAAGAAAAAAGATGGTTATGATGTTACACTATCTTCTATGATTGTTGATTGTAAAAATTTAGTTCTATATGCTACTAATGGAAATCCCTGCAAGAATAAATATTATGAATATAAATTAGATTAAAATTTAGCATATTTTGGTTTTACTAATTCTTCTTCTATTCTTAATAGTCTATTAAATTTACAAGTTCTTTCTCCTCTTGCTGGCGCTCCTAACTTAATCTGACCAGAACCTAATGCTACTGCTAAATCTGCTATGAAAGTATCTTCAGTTTCTCCAGATCTGTGACTAACCATAACATTCCATTTTGCATTTTTGGCCAGGGTATTAGCTTCTAATGCTTCAGTTAATGTTCCAATTTGATTTACTTTTAATAATAAGCAATTACATAATTTTTCTTTTACAGCTTCTTTTATTTTAGTTGGATTAGTAGCTAGTAAATCATCTCCTACAACTTGAATTCTTGTTTTTTGTTTAAATTCATGCCAAGCTGCATAATCTTCCTGGTCAAATGGATCCTCTATAGAAATTAATTTGTAAGTTTTAATTAAATTTGAATAATAATCCATCAAACCGTATCTGTCAAGCCAATTATCATTGTAAACATTATATTTGTTTTTTTTAGGATCATGGAATTCTGAAGCTGCGCAGTCCATTGCTAATTTTACTTTTTCTTTGTAACCATTTTCTTCTATTGCTTTTTGTATTAATTCGAAAGCTTCTTCCGGCTTTTCAATATTTGGAGTAAAACCACCTTCATCACCAATATTAGTAAATTGTTTTCCAAATCTTTTTTCAATGTCTGATTTTAAAGTGTGATAAACTTCAGAAACCATTTGCGTTGCTTCTGAAAATGATTTAGCTTTTATTGGAACAATCATAAACTCTTGGAATTTTAAATTATTTCCAGCATGTTTTCCCCCGTTTATAACATTACAAAATGGAACTGGCATTAAGGATTTACTACCTAAATATTTATACAATGGTTTATTTAATGAATTTGAAACACATCTTGCAGAAGCTAAAGAAACTGCCAGGATTGTATTTGCACCTAAATTAGATTTATCTTTTGTTCCATCTAATTTAATCATTAATCCATCTATTGATTTTTGATCTCTTACATCTTTATTTTTTAGAACTTTTTCTATTTTAGGAATATTATTTATTGCTTTTAAAACTGATAAACCGTGATAAGCTTTTTCATTGTCTCTCAATTCTTTCGCTTCATACATTCCAGTTGAGGCACCAGAAGGAACTATTGCTGATCCTGAATTTAGCTTTGTGAAAACTTCTGCTTCTATTGTTGGATTACCTCTTGAGTCTAGAACTTGTCTTGCTTTTATTTTAGTTATTTTAAAATCCATCTTTTTCTAATTTAATTAAGAATAAAGTTATTTATATTGGTTTCTAAACAAAATTATCAGAAATATACTTTATAGGAGAGAATTGTTTATATATACATTTTTGCAAGAATAGCATATTAAAATGGGACATATAAGAGTTAAAGAGGCTGATGAAATTCTAGGAGATAGATTTAGAGTTCTTGATAATGGCTATGTAAGATTAGTGGATTATATGGGTGGAGATGCAAGAATAGCAGATATTGCAAGGGAACATTATGGTAAATCTGGCTCAGATGATATGATAATCAGAGAAGCTGTAAACAGGAAAAATAAAGACATTTTAGGCATGGTTGAAGTAAAACTGCATTTTGAAATGCCAATTGCTGAAGCAATGACTTTTGTCTATGAAAGGAATGCAAATGTAAATGAGTTTAGCCTAAGGTATTCAGAAGCTTCTGATGTGTTCCAAAATTTAAATCCTGAAAGACTTAATAAGGAAGTTTTCGGATCAATACAGGAAAAAGAATTAATAAACTTATGCGATGATCAAATTACATTTTCTAAGGAAACATTTGACAGATATATTGCTGCACGTTCTCCTGATGCAGACATTGCAAAAGAAATTGCCAGAGCAATGTTAGGAAGCAATTTACATACAAGATTTTATTGGAAAACGAATTTAGCTGATTTATTAGATTTTTCTATGCGTGCTTACGCTGAAGATTCAAGTCCTGAAACAATGAAATATGTTGAAGCATTATTAAATGTGGCACATAGAATATCCCCTTTAGCAGTAGATGCATTTTTAAGAAATGAGAGCAATATGCATAAATTACTAGATTTAAGAGATCCAGAAGAAAGAGTTGATCCTAAACTTGAACATGAAATTTCCCCAAAGGCAGAGGAATTATTAGATAAACCTTTTAATGTATTGGGAAATGGAAAGGTTATACTTGTTGACTACATGGGGAATGATATGTCAGTATTAAATGCAGCAAGAGTAAGCACTGGAAAAGATGAAAAGCCAAGATCTGAAGCTGAAAATAAAGGCTTGATAAACTACCTAATGAGACACAGACATACTACACCTTCTGAAATGGTTGAATTTTTGTGGAAATTAGAAATTCCTTATTTTGTATATAGGCAAGGAGGGAGACACAGAACATTTGAAAGATCTATCTCGGATGCTAATGGAAATTCTGCTAATATTTCATTTTATCATCCAAGACTAGAAGATATAGCACAACAAGGAAAGAAAAACCATCAAGGAAGAGGGGATGCAGTAAATGAAGAAATTGCAAGAAACTTTTTACATGATCTTGAGAGAAATGAAATGCAGGCTAAAAGAGTTTATGGAAATTTATATAGAACGGGTGTTAAATCTGAAACAGCTAAAAGACATTTACCAGTTAACAGGATGTTAAGTTTATATTTTAAATCAGATTTACATAATGTATTACACTATTTAGGTTTGAGATTAGACTCGCATGCTCAACTTGAAATAAGAGAACCTTCTGCTGCAATGGCTGAAACTGTAAAAGCAGTTGTACCTTCAAGTTATGAAGCATTTGAGAGATACGAACTTAATTCAGTAAGATTAAGTGCTTTGGAAGTGCCAATAATAAAAGCAATATTAAATGGAAAAAATCCAGAAGATTTTTATCCTGAATCATGGAAAAAAGCTAAGGTGGAAGGTAAAAACAACAGAGAAATGGAAGAGTTTGAAGATAAATTTACAAAATTGAAAGGTGAATAATGGAAAGAGGAAAATTTATTGCAATTGAAGGACCTGATGGTGCAGGAACAACAACACAAGCAGCAATGCTGGTAAAAAAAATAGAAGCTGGAGGTATTAAAGTCCATGCAACTAGAGAACCTTCTGATGGCCCAATTGGAAGACTAATTAGAGATTCATTAAGAAAAAATTTACCTGGAAGACTTACTGGACAATCTTTTGGCAATTATGAGATGCAATTATTATTCTCTGCTGACAGAGCAGATCATTTAAAACATGAAATAGAACCCCAATTAGAAAACGGTTTGTGGGTTGTTTCAGAAAGATATTTTTATTCAACTTTTACTTATGGAAATGAATTAAATTTAAGAAATGATGGAATAAACTATGATTCTATATTAAGACAAATAAACTCGGCATTTAGAACGCCAGACTTAGCATTTTATTTGGATTTAAGTGCAGAAGAATGTCTTGAAAGAATTGAGAAAAGAGGCAAAGAAAAAGAGCTATATGAGAAAAAAGAGTTTTTAGAAAGAGTAATTGAAGTTTATAGAACTGAATCAAGAAATAGGAATGAATTTGTGACAGTTGATGCAAGATCAAGTGCAGACGACGTCAATAATTTAGTATACAAAATTGTAAGAGAAAGATTACTTAGCGCTCCAATTATTGAGAGAAGTTATTCTTGACATGATGATTTCTGTTAGAAAACCCATTAAAATAATTATTCAATCTCAAATATAACATTTACAGTAACAGTTGTTGAAACACTTTTTGGTTGTATAACTGGAGAACTATCAGCTTTTAACATTGCAGCTTCTGCATAATATACTGGATAATTGTAAGGAGATGACTCTGAAACTGAAATAACACTTTTTACTCGTGCATTTAAGGATCCAGCCAATAAATCTGCTTTATCTCGTGCATCTTGCGTTGCTGCAGACAATAAACTAGTTCTAACTTCTTTTTCCTTTTCTTTAGATAAACTAAATTGTAAACTATCTATTTTATTTACACCATTATTTACAGCTAAGTTTATGTAATCTCCAGCTTTAGATAAATCTTTTATTGTTAATTTTAAAGTATGTGAAGCAATGTAACCATTATATCTTCCAGTTGAATAATCATAATATTTTTCTAGATTGTAATTTATAGTTTCTATTTGATCATTGGATAAACCATTTTGTTTTAATGCTGAAATTACTTTATTTGATATTGAAGTTAATCCATCTTGAGCAATTTTAGGATCATTATTTATGTATTCAATTCTTAAATATAAAACTGCTTGGTCTGGCATTGCATCTAAATTTGATGTACCTGAAACTGAAACTGTATTTCTATTTGAAGGATTATTTAATATTTGGGTTGTAGTTTTGGACATATTGAATATTAGTAAGCCTGCTATGACAATTACTATACCTAAAATAATTCCTAACATTATTTGACTGTTTTTATTTTCCATAAAAGTAGATAGTTATGCTTGTTTATATAGCTTTTTTAAGCTTTAAGATAGATTGAAGTTAATTAATTATTTCTTAGCTAATATTTTTATCAGTAGTTCATCCCCGATCTTTATGTTGTTCTGTTTGAGAATTTCTTCAGGAATTATAACTCCTGCTGAACTTTCTACTTCTATTATTTTTGTTATAATCTTTATCATTAATATTTTAATGAGTTAAAACTTATATATGTTCCGCATTAAACAATTATTCGAGAAATTGAATAACTATTTGAAAGATTAGAGAAAAACCTAATTAATCCTTACTTCAAGTTTTGGAATTAATATTTTACATTCTTCTGCTAACAATCTCCTGTGGCATTTTTCTGGAGTATCTTCTTTACATAATAAAGTAATATCTTCATTAATTGCTCTCAATGCTAAATTTAGTACTTCCATCCTAACTTCCTGCATTTTTACATGGGCTAAATATCTTTCAACAAACTTTTCCCATGATAATCCTCTTTTATAATAGTCTCCTAAAAGTTTTAATGGTGGAGAAAATAATCTTTCATGTTTATCGTATTAGTCATCATATGACCGTATAGTATCTTGAAAATTGACGACTCCTCAACAACATTTCCTCACTAATGTGGTTTTTATTGCTTTTATTAAAGCTATTGTCCTATCGATTCTCAGATC
>CAYNBR010000011.1:0-279 GCA_964395935.1 Candidatus Woesearchaeota archaeon | reverse complement strand
CCGTCTATTCTTGGGTCTTGTGTAATACCATCATCTAAAGTGTGCCTACTCATAATAGAAATTCTATATCCGTCCTCAGGACTTATCTGTTCATAGATGCATTTTGTTTTTAGCATTATCAAGAGAGGCATAAAACTTATATAAAGCTAATTATACTATGAAGCATGGAATTAATTGATAGGTTTAAGGGATATATTTTAAGTATAAATAAAAAAGATAAGATAGTAATATTCTACCATGCTTATTGTACAGATGGGTTATTTTCTTGTATTATTACTT
>CAYNBR010000010.1:0-26915 GCA_964395935.1 Candidatus Woesearchaeota archaeon | reverse complement strand
TTATCTCTTTTATTTTCTTTTCATCTAATTTTAGAACAACGTTTTTGCAGTGGCTCATGAATGTTGGTGTTTTGGATATAATTTCGTCATAAATTTTGTTGCTGACTTCTCTGTCAACGTAGTATTGTGCGTCTTGTCTGGCATCAAAGGCGTCATCCAATAAAGATAATTGTTCTTTAGAGAAGTGTTCTTTTAAGAATTCATTGGCGAAAATTATTGTGCATGTGTGGATTTCACATTTTACTCCAATTTTTTGTAGTATTGAATATACTGAAAAGTACATTGCATAGTATGCTGCTGATATTTTCCAGTCTTTGCTTTTTGCAAGTCTTGAAGTTTCAAGAGAAGATTCTGCTTTTAAAATATAAGCTTCTGCTAGGCTGTTATTCGGTTCTACTAATTCAATTCCGTTCTTTGTGTTGCAGCACCATTCTATCTTTTTCATTGTAAAACTACACCTATAAATTCTTCAATGCCTTTAACTAAAATATGATAATTTAACACTTCTTTAATTAATATGTCTTCCTTATATTTCTTTTCAAAAACATTTAAAGGATAATTTTTTACATTAATTTTAATACCGTAAAGCTTTGAAATTTCTTTAATTTTATTAATATCATAAGAACCTGCTACAAAAACATCTAAATCTGAATCTTCTTTTTGACTATTCTTAGCATAACTGCCAAAAATAAGTCCAATTCCATTTAATGAACTTGTTATTTTTTCTAGAATGTCTTTTATTACTAAGTTTTTTTCTAAAAATATTATTCTTTTATAAATTTCAGCAAGAATTAAATAATCTTTAGCTAGAAAATTCTTTTTTATCTTATAGGTTTTTATCTTTCCTCTTACAGTTGATTCTAAAACGCTTCTTTTTTCAAGAAATTCTAAAGCTAATTGGGCGGTTCTTGGACTTATTTTAAGTATTTTCTGAACTTCTCTAATATAATACTCTCTATTGAATCCTCTTGTAAATAGGCTTAATACTTTAAGCTGAACTTCCGATATACTATTGTTTACTTCTTTATACATATGTATTCTTAGGTATACATTGATATTTAAAGGTTTCTGATGACATCAGTGAAAGCTTCTTAAGGTTATATCTTTCATAGTATAATTATGAAAATAGATCTTATACAACCAAGACATAATTATGCTCCAAATAATGGTTTAGGGCACATATACCTGTCAACATCATTATTTATGGTAGGTTCTAGGCTTATAGATAGTGGAGCGGATGTTAAATTCCATGACGAAAACATAAAACCTGCTAATATAACTTCTAATTATATTGGGATAAACTTGCTTGGAGCGCCATATATTCCACAAGCCATAAAGCTTGTAAAATGTTTTATAACACTAGAATGGATCAAAAGTATTTAAATTCTTCTCCGTATTTTATAACCTTGGTGCCGAGATATATAAAAGAAATGAATCTGCTGAGAAGTAGCAGATGGAGAATTTTAGAAAAGTTTATATATTACATTAAAGTAATAGTATTATTATAATATGGTAATAATCAATAATAACTTGAAAATACTGAATTTTTTTGTAGATAATAAAGATAAAACTCTAAGTATTAAAAAAGTATCAGATATTTTAAATATTAATTATAGGATAGTTTATGAAGAAATAATGAAGTTAGAAAAGGAAGCCCTAATTAAGATAATTAGACAAGGAAATTCTAATCTTTGTCAGTTTAATTATAAATATGATAGTAAGCTTGTCAAAATTGAAGAGTTAAGAAAACAAGAAATATTTAAAAATAAAGACCTAAAGTTAGTATATACCAGGATAAAAGAAGTTAAAAGCCCATTTTACTGTCTAATCTTATTTGGATCACATGCAAATAAAACCAATCAAAAAGGTTCAGATATAGACTTATGTTTAATTACAGACAATCCAAAAATAAGTAAAGGAGTCCAATCCATACTAAGCATAACTCCAATTGATATTCATTTACAGGATTTTAATTCAGAACACTTTATCCAGATGCTTAAAAGCAAAGAATTCAATGTTGGAAACGAAATAGTTAAAAATAACGTTATATTATATGGTTTAGAATCTTTTTATGAAATGGTGAATAATGTTAAGCAATGAAAGAATAAAAGAAGCAGAAACTAACGTAAGAACCTACTTAAATGATGGACTAATTAAAAAAGAAAAATTTAAAGACATTATATTTGAAACTTACATGAGAAACCACAGAGAATCATTACTAGTTGCTAAAAAAATTTTCAATGAAAACATGTCTAATCTTTGGGTAGTTGTAATAAGTTATTATTCAATGTTTTATATTGCTAATGCTTTACTTTACAAATTAAATTATAAAATCGGTTCAAAAATAGCTCACAAAGTAACTTCAGATGCACTAATAGTTTTTATAAGAAACAAGCTTAAAGATAATATTATTGAAACTTATGAACTAGCAAGCAATGAAGCACTAATACTTTCCGATAACCTACTAGAAAATTATGATTTCGAAAGAATCAAACGTTCAGCATTTCAATATGAATCAACTGAAGAAATAAAAACCAATAAAGCAAAAACTTCACTAGAAAGAGCAGAAAAATTCAGCAAAGAAATAGAAAAGTTATTAATTTAAAGTCATTCATTCTTTTGTAACCTTGGTGCCGAGATATATAAAAGAAGAGTGATTGCTGAGAAGTGATGAGTAGTTACCTTTAAAAGATTTTCTAGGCGATATTTTGTATGGCATTAGATGATAGAGTAGCATTCAAGGTGGCACTTTTAGAACATAGAACTGAAGATGAATGGAGACAACATAGGCCAGATCATCTAACATTTTATCGTGAGCGTGTTCCTTTTGAAGGTAGAGAAAGAACTTATGAAGAGATAATTAAAACTTATGCTGAAAAATTTCCAGCAGATCGTAATTATAGTGTAAGGGCTCATTTGAATAGGATGTTAGCTGATTGCGAAGTTCCTCAATTTTCATTTACAGATCCAGAAGTAATACGTGGTTTTTTATTATCTGCAAAAAGTCCTTCTGAATGGAGCAAGTATCAACCAAATGCTAGAACTTTTGAACCTATAAATTTTCATTATCATGGAATTTCGTTGATGGGACAAATGTTATTACATAATGTTTTTGTTGGACTAGAAAATGAAGCGAATGGAACATATTATGCTGTTATTGATTATCAGGATCGCCCAGAATTAAATTTATCGAAAGATAGAAGTCCTAGATTTATAGTTAGTCTTTTTGATAGGGTAGGAATTAAAGTAAAATCTAAGCATATTAAAGAAGCTGAATTAACACCTGAAAGATTAAGAGAAATTTTATTAGCTAGAAGAAGTGAAAAAGATTGGAATCTTTGGCAAGGAAAATCTTCTGACTTTGAAAGTACATGGTTTGATTTAGAAGGTTTTAGAAACTTTACTGGAACTGCATTAATTAAACGTTATGAAGAACTTAGACATAGAAAATATTCTGCAAAAGATATATTTTCAGAAGCAGACATATCAGTAGCAAGTGATCCAGATTTATTACGTAAAAGAGTTGAAGATAGATTTGAAAGACTTTATGGTGCTTTAGAAGATCCCTCTTCTGTAAGACAATTATTTTTACAAATTCAGAATGAAGAAGAATGGAGAAAACCTCAAAGATTTACAAATTTAAGAGGAAAAAGAGTTGCTATTAATGGAGATAGAAGCATTACAGTCCATACATTATTACACTTGTACGGAATGCATAAATATAATTCTGCACAAGAAGATGTTAATAATTATATTGGATTTGACGGTGAAAGCCAGGAA
Organism: Candidatus Woesearchaeota archaeon; assembly: GCA_964395935.1. GTDB lineage: Archaea > Nanobdellota > Nanobdellia > SCGC-AAA011-G17 > GW2011-AR18 > CAYNBR01. The sequence goes on along the minus strand of CAYNBR010000010.1, from coordinate 23,135 downwards.
AAATTTAGTGGCGTAATTGCAAGCAATAAAAAAGAACTTGGGGAGTTACTAGATTTTGCAGGTTTAGAAGTTAAATTTGTTCCAAACTTGGGTGAAGTAGACTTGCACGATCCAAGTTTATTAAGAAGAATGTTATTTCATGCAAATTACGAAGGCAGAGATCTATCACCAACAGAAATTAGTGAAATGCCTGCTGCAAATTTCAGAAAAGTTAGAATGCATGATCCATCAACAGGGATTGATATTACTGGACAGTCTCTAATGATCTTTTATTCTGCATTACATTATGTAAATGCGCATCCAGGAGTTGGATTAAATGAGGCTGCAAATGGTTTGAATCAAGGAAAATCTAACCAAGCGGTTAAAGATGAAATCTTGGAAAAGGCAGAATTCTAAAATAATTTTATTTGTGGATCTCTTTGTTCTACAAAGTTTATATAAGATCTTTACTCAGTATAGTTATGAAAGAAATAAGTTAGAGGAAATAAAAAGGTAAAAAGAAACAAAACTAAAGAAAGAAAAAGTGTAGAAAGTAAAAGGACTCACGCGAGCGTTACGTTTATAAATAAACTCTAATCCGTAGGTTACAGACGCCGAGGTCGCCTAACCTGGTATGGCACAGGATTGCTAATAAAATAAGTAAAGATCCTGCGTTCGAAAGAACTTGGGGGTCCAAAGCTCATCTGCCTGTTAAAAGCTTTAGATGTGTGGAATTCCCCTCCTCGGCGATTAATTTAATAAAATTTATTATAAATTACTTTCAAGAAAATCTACAATTTCTTTTACTGGAGTTAATCCTGTGGATAAACGTACAAAACCTTTTGGTAAAACTTTTGAAATATAAGAACCTGGAATTATTCTGTAATTCGTACTTCCAAAACCAACCTGTACTGCAATTGGTTTATGACCTTGAGTAATACAAGCCTTATGTAATCTTTTTTGTTTTTCTTCATTAACTGTAAAACTCACTAGGCCTCCAGAAGAATTATATCTTGTAGAATCTAAACTTGGATAAAATGTCCTATTTACACTATTACATTCTTTTAAGTATTCTGCTAACTTGTCTGCACTTGTTCCATGCTGCTGCATTCTAGAATGTAAACTGGGAAGACGTTTACATAACTTATATATAGTTTCTAGGTCTAATGTGTCTCCAGTAATTCCTTGAATATTTCTGCACCCTTCTATAAATTTTTTAGGGCCTGTAACAACTCCAGCTGTTAAATCAGATTTTCCAGAGGCATATTTTGTTAAACTGTGGATTACAATATCTGCCCCTAATCTAAATTGCTGCTGTAAATTTGGAGTTAATGATGTATTATCTACAATTATTGGGATATCATACCAATCTGCTATTTCTCTCACTTTTCTAGTGTCTACATATTCTAATGTTGGATTACTCACAGGTTCGTAGAAAACTGCTACTATTCTATCTTCATTTAATGCTAATGTTGTTGAAACTATTTCTTCATTTTTCATATCAATAAAAAAAGTTTCTCCAAAACCTATATGTCCTATTATTTCTTTAAAAAAATATTCGGATGCAGGATATAATGTTTTATGTGCAACAAAATGAAGATTTCTTCTATTTTCTTGTAATATAAATAAACTTAGATAATTTATAAGATTACTTATTGCTGCCATACCTGAAGGGAAAAACATAGCGCCAAATTTCTTAGTATAACCTTTTACATAACCAACCTCTAATTGCAATACTATTTCTGCTAATTTTTCTTCTAATGGGCTTCCAAACCTAGAATAATTATTTGTTTCTCTTCTTAGATTATTTATTATAGGATCTATTGTGCTTTTTGGAATTTCTTTAGCTTCAATTGTAGTTGGGTTTATATCATAAGATTCTGGAGTTATTACTTTACTATTTCTTATTTTTTTCCAGTCTTCTGTATATAATGTATGTTCTAATGTCTGTCTCCAGTGTCTTGTCATATTAATTTAATAATAGTAAATTTAATAAGGGTTTTGTCTATGTTCTTTTTATGGAAAGCATTGATGATTTTTTTAAACAAATAGAAGGTAATCTTCCTTATGTTCTTAGAGGTGAGTTAGATTTAGGAAGTGATATTGAACAAAGGCTTGTAATGATAAGTCATCAAAAAGTTAAAATTTTTGATAATGGCATGATGAATTTAGGGGGATCTGAAGAAGCTATTAGACTTTTATCTATTTTACGTCAATATCGTGCGTTTCATGCTGCTTATTCTGGAGAAAAAACTTATCATCAATTAGCTAGACTTTATTATGCTTTAATGTCTGGAAGGAGTACTTTAGGACATCCTGGTGATGCTGATGGTTATAAAAAGGTAATTGAGACTCTTGGTAAAAAAGAAAATCCTTCAGTTTTATTATTAGGGTTTTCTACAATTTATTCATTAGAAAATCTTGCAGCTTTAATGAGTTTACAAGGTATTAAGAATCCTAGGATAACTGCTTTTGATTTTAGTCAAGAACCTTTAGTTGAAGCACAAAAATACTGCGGATCTGAACTTTATGGCAGTGATATTTTATATAAAAATGGGGATGCTCTTGATCCTGAAAATTTTGATAGGGATAATTTTGATATGATTGCTACACATTTATTTTTTACACATATAAAGCATAAAGATAAAAGGAGTTTAATAGAAAATCTGCATAAATGGCTTAAACCTGGAGCTGTGTTTGTTGATGAAGAAATTATTGTTCCTGGAGATATAGACCGTGTAAGGTATGCAGAATATTACAGGACGCTTGCTGAGCATCATCTTCTTTCAGATCACCTAGTTACTAGACGTCAAATTGCTGATATGATGGCACAATTTGGCAGGCATTCTAGATTTTTCCCATATGGTTCATTAGATAAATTAACTCGAGAATTTAGACAAAGTGGTTTAGATATTGATACAGAGCTCATAACTTATAGAAATATGCTTGATGATGGGGGAGATGTTATGTCTTGTCCTGTTTATAATGTAAGGGCGACTAAAAAACTTTAATTTAAGAATTTATATTTTTTAACTGTCTCTAAATTATTCCATTGTCTATTTAGACTTAACCAGCTACTTGGAATTTTAATTAATAAAAGGAATACTAAAGCATAGATAATGGGATCATCTATTATTGTATTATTTGCTGGAGGAAGCTTAGCAGTGTCTAACTTTATATTTAAACTTAATTAATTTCGTTAACTATTGTTTATTTAGGAAAATTAATTTTTTTTATTAAAATTTAATTTAGAACTACTAGGCACAAACCAAGGTTTTTGCATTTTCCTAAATCATAAAATTTATAATGGGTTGATATACTCTAAAATTATGGGTAAAAAATATATTATAAAATATGACAGGGATAATTGTATCGGAGCGGCTGCTTGTGTGGCTGTACAGCCAGATGAATGGAAGATTGTTGATGATGGTAAAGCTGATTTTTTAAATTCTAAAGCAGATGATAAATTAAAAAATTGGTTCTATAAAGAAATAGATGAAAGTGAATTAGCTAAGTTTAAGGAAGCAGCTGAAGTTTGTCCTGTAAATGTAATACATATTTTTGATAAAGATACTGGACAGAAAATTCTTTAATATTCTTTGTAGACTCTTTTATTTATGAACGGTATTAATGCCATAATAACTCCTACTTTATATAACTCCGTTCTGTCTATAATCCCATTTGTTAAGAACTCAATTAAAGTTTCTGAACTTTCTACCCTATTTCTTATGAAGTATTCTTCTTTTGCTCTATTTAATTCTTCTCCTGCCAATACATTTGTTAACATTTCATTTGGCAATTTAAAATGCGGAGATTTACCGTAATTTTCTTTTCCTTCTCTGTCTGAGATATAAATTACTCCGCAGCAGAACCAATTTCTTGACAATAACTCTATGCCACTTTCTATCCCGACAAAGAAATCTGCTTTAGAATTTAATTTTCTTAATTCTAAGGTTCTATTTTTAGCTCCTTTGTATATCTCTTCATTTTTTGGCTGTTCTGGCACTCCTGATTTTACTTCAATTCCATTTACTTCAAATTCTGGGAAATATATACTAAAAGCTCTTTCTACTGCTTCTAATTTTGTTTTATTTTTTGAACCTACGAGAACCTCTAATTTTGGCATATTTAAATTAAAAATAGAAACTATAAAAATTTATTGGTATAGCAATATTTATATTCTCTAATTCTTTATTTAAATTATGAAAACAGAATGTCCTAAATGTAAAAGTAAGCATGTAGATGCAGTTGAGATAATGGGAACTAAATTTTTAGTGTGTTTAAATTGCGGCTATGATGAAAGTGAAGAAATGTTAGATGTTTATCCTGAAAGTAGAGGTAGTAAAGGCGGGAAAGGGAATCCATATAAAACTGGCGGGTCTATGAGATCTGTTAAAAGGTGATTAACTATACCTTTCTTCTAATTTAGCATCTCCCCTTATGTGGTAGCCTCTTACTTCCCAGAATCCTGGTTTATTTTCTTTCATGAATTCTATTTTGTTTAAGAATTTAGAACCTTTCCAAGCATACAAATGCGGAACGATAACTCTTACTGGCCAGCCGTGTTCTCTAGGAATCGGTTTGTTATCTAATGAATAAGCTAACATAACTCCTTCTTGGTTTAGATCTTCAAAGGTATCATTAGTTGAGTAACCATCTGCTCCATAAAACATTACTGCTTTTGCTGTTGCTTTTATTTTTAAATGTTTAATAAAATCTTTCCATAAAACCCCGGTCCATTTTACATCATATTTTGTCCAGTGTGTTACACAGGTTAGATCTTTTGTTAATTCTGTCTTTCTCATTTTTAATAAATCTTGATAAGTAAATGTTTTCTTTTCTACTTCCCCAAATACTTCTAATTTCCAAGTTTTTTCATTAAAATCTGGTTTTATTCCTAGATCTAATACTGGAAACTTTTCTGTTAAATGCTGGCCAGGAGGTAATCTTTTAACTTTATTTTCTGGAGAATGTTTATCATTGAAGACTTTTGCTAATTTTTCTTTAGATTCTAAAAATTTTGTGTTTAATTTGTCTAATGATTCCATTGTTTATTATAATAAGAATTTACTAACTTGTTTTCTAGCTAATTCTCTTTTCTTTTGATGTTCTTTTAAAAATTTACTTATCTTTTCTATTAATATCTCTTTTAGTTCTCCTGATAATAGTTTCCCAGATTTGTAATTGTCATGAATTTTTTGTAGTTTTTTATCATCTTCTTCAAAAAACATTCTTAACCATTGATAAGCAACATCAACCTCTGGATTTCCACCTAACTTTCTATGTTCTTCTAAAGTTGCTCTTCCACCTGAGAATGCATATTTTTTAATTTTATTTGCAGCTTCTTCTGGCGATTCTGTTAATGCTACATAAGATAATGGGTCAGAACTAGACATCTTTCCAGATTTTAACCCTGGCATAAAGTAATGATAAGTAGAACTTAAAGGTAAAAATTTATTTAATTTAATTCTTGCCATAATGTCGTGTGCTAATTTTATGTGTGGATCTTGGTCAGAACCTACTGGAACTACAACATTAATCGGGCCTTCAAATTCTGGTAATTGTGGATGTAACATATCTGAAACTTGCAATAGGGCAGAAGATAATTTTCCAGGAGTAATCTCTCCGTAAATTCCTTTAACTTCATTGAAAGTAACATGTCTCGAGGATTCATTTGCTAAAGAATAATATGCATTTGATTTTTCTCCAGATTTAGATCTTTTACTTTGGAAATAGAAATCGCAATTTTTAGGTTTTAATCCTAATGCAATGTAATTAATTAAGTATTCTTCTATTGCTACTTTTTTTAATTCTCCCATATTTGGATTTCTTGTACTGTAAGCTTCTAAATCTGCTACTGTTATGTAAAGTTTAGCTCCTAAATTTTGGTAGAAAATAAATTGTCTAGCTACCATTGCATGACCGAAATGGAGTTTACCAGAAGGCATTAAGCCTGTCATCATTGTAAATTTCTTTTTATTTTTTATAGCTTCTAATGTTTTATCGAAATTTCTATGTCCGTAAACAATATTTCTTCTGAATAATAAATTATCCTGGAATTGTTTTGGTAAGTTTGGCATTGGAGAAATACCAAATTCTTTCATTAACCTTTCGTAATCTATATCTCCTTTAACTTCCCATGGTGTAACTGTATTCTCCATTAATACTTTAGTTAGAATCTTGTTTTTATTGTTATTGGTTAATTAATAATTACTTTACAATGATAAACAAGTTATAAAATGTTAAATTAACTTAAATTAAACAATGGAAGAGAGTGCATTAAACCAGGTAAAAGAGGTTTTTATTCCCGAAGATAAGAAAACTAATAAATTAAATGTTATAAGTTCAGAAACTAAAGTTATTCATCCTGATGTAACTAAAGCTTATGATAAGATTACAGGAAAGTATTGGTATAATAATAAAAAGTTATGGTTTGTATTAAGAAGTTTAGGAGTTTTATTTATTTTATTCTTGTTAATAGCCTTACTTTTGGACTTTAGATATAAAGGAGTTTCAGCTGCTAACTTCTTTTGGTTTACTATGGTTAATGTAATGATTTTAATAATATTTTTTGTTCCAATGTTCTGGAGAAATATTTGTCCTTTGTCTACTGTTAATTTATTTAATTTTAATTTTTTCCATAAGAAGAAATTGAGTAAAGAAGGTGTGAAAGCTAATTTAGTAAATGGAGCAATAAGAAATAAAATTTATATGTTTTTAACTAGAAAAGGGGTTTTAGTTTCTGCTTTATTATTTTGGATTATTGTTCCTATGAGAATATTTTTATTTCATGATAATAATTTTACAACTTTTATAATTTTGATTTCAATATTTTCAATAGCTTTTATAATGGGATTTTTCTTTCCAGTTAAATCTGGATGGTGTACAAGTGTTTGTCCCGTTTTTAGCGTAGAGAAAACTTATGGAATAAATCCTGCATTATATGTAAGAAATCAAAGATGCGATTATTATAATAAAGAACAAAAGAAAATAAATTCATGTTCAGCTTGCAGCTATAATTGTATGGATGTTACAGAACCAGAAGCCTGTTATTTTATGGAAGGATGTTCAAAACCATTTCATGATACTATGAATGCTTCAATGAGAAAAATATTTATTTCTGCATTTCCAGGATTTTTATTGGGATATATGTTCTTTACTCCAGGATTTGATGCTGTTGCTCCATTTTTAGGATTAAACTTCATATTAAAAATAAAAGAATTAATTGGGACTAGTCCTTTAATGATTTATTTAGGAATCTTTGTTAGTATGTTAATTACTTATTTTGTTTACAATTTTATTAAACATTTATTTAGAATTAAGATTAAAAAGTGGGAAGGAGAACTAAATTTAGAAAAGCCTAGCAGAAAATATAGTTTGTGGAAGAGAAGGTTAGATTTAATCTTTATAAGCTTCACATTAAACTTTTATTGGATAGGAAGCGCTTATGGTATGATATTTTATGTATTTGCTCTTTTATTTAATTTAAACAATGCGGTTTCTTTTACTTTGTATTTCTTACTAATTATTTTAGTTTTAGCTTTTAGTTTATTAGGAATATATAAAGGGTGGAATGAAACATTTATGTCTGGAGAACATAATCCAAGCTGGTGGTAATTATATTCACTTTCTAGAAAACAATAAAGCTTTTATACTAATTATTGAAATTTAATAACTTATGAAAAGGGTTGGTTACTTATTAGTTATTTTTATTTTGTTATTTACGATTTCCGTTTATGCTTTACATGATGCAAGAGTGACTTTAACTAGCCCTGCTAACCCTAGATATGAAACTACAAATGTTTTTTATAATTTTGGAGTAGAAAACAGAGACATTAATTTTCCTCCAATAAATGATCCGATAAATAGCATAAATATCCTAACTAATGGTGTTGTCTACCTTGATATTTTTAATAGTCCTCCTTGGTTATATACAAATACTTCAAGTTCAATCAATTGGGACAACTCTGCTATCTCTGCAGGAGGAAGTCAGTCTTTCATGTTTAATTCTTTTTTAAATAAAGTTGATAAGGATGAAAGTTATACGTGGACTGTTACAACTAATGATAGCAATGGAGATACAAATGTTACTACGTTCACTATAAATGTTTTAAATGATTCAGTAAATCCAAGTGTTACAATTAATTCTCCAGTAGATTATGGTTTTGTGAAAAGTGGACAATTTGATTTTAATTTAGGTGTTTCAGATGCAGAAACTGGAATTGATACTTCACAAAATTCTAAAATTGGCTATAAAGATAATAATGCTCCACAAAATACTTTAGGTGTTGTTTATTTTAATTTAAGTTTAAGTCAAGGATCTGGAGTTTTAACTGGAAGTTTTGATACTAATACAAGGATGAATGTTGTAACTTCACCTTATTTGGACTTTAAAATTTTTGAAGTTTATGACAAGGCAGGAAATCCTTATGTTGATTCAAATACACATCATATTTATGTAGATAGTGATTCTCCTTTAGTCAATGTCAATTTTAATTCAGGACTATTAACAAATAATAAAGCTCAAACTTTCTCATATGATGTTTCTGATAATTCATTTGAGACTAAGGGTAAATTATCTTTTGCTCCTGGTTTAAAATGTACTTTGAGTATAGATAATAATGCAAATAAAATATATTTCTATACAAACAATGCAAGTAATTCTGTTATTGCTCCAGATTTAAATTTAATTGCAGATGGGAATCATGATTTAAATTATAATTGTGTGGATAATGCAACATATTCTACAAGTGTAAGTAATCAATTTACTTTAGATACAACTGGGCCAAGTATTACTTTAACTGCGCCTTCAAATGGTTCTTTAATAAGAAATGAAACTCAACTTAATTTTACAGTAACAGATGCTTTAGCTGGTGTAAGTTCAGTTTGGTATGAATTTAATAATACAAATATAACTTTGAGTAATCCTTATTCAATAACCCCCTTAACTTGGCCTGATGGTGTGAATAATATAAGAATTTATGCTAATGATACATTAAACAACTTAAATACTGTTTTCTATACTTTTACAGTTGATAATACTCCTCCAGTAATACAAATAATAAAACCTTTAGGAGAATTAACAAATTCAACTATAAATTTGGTTTTCAATGCAACAGATGATGTTTCAAGCAGTTTATCCTGTACTTATGTCGCTACAGATATTTTTTCATCTGCTTTAGGCGTCCCATTATTTACTGTAGATAGTTCAAATCTTGTTTCAAAAGACATACAGGTAAATACGGGAGGTTCTTGGTTAATTTCTATAGCTTGTAAGGATTCTGCAGGTAATATAGGTAATGCAGGTACAGCAGCTGATATTGATTTAACAGCCCCAACTGTAACATTAAATACGCCTTTAGATAATTCTATATTTAATTACTCTAATTTAATATTTGAATATGGTGCAACAGATACTAATGCGGTAAAAGAATGTAATCTGTATTTAGAGAATAATAACAATTTAACAGATTTGAATTCATTTACAAACTTTACACAAAGTTTAGCAGAGGGAAATCATAATTGGTATATAAGATGTAAAGATTCAGTAGATAACCTTGGAATGAGTGGAACTAGAACACTTTTAGTGGATACAATAAAACCTAATATGACTTTAAATTATGATAAATTAAAACTAGAAAAACAATTAGATTCTATTACTACAAGTTATTCAATAAGTGAAATTAATAAAGTTTCTTCAAGTTTGAAGGTTCAAGATTCTGGAAACAATAAGTTAGCAGAAATATCTACTGAAAATACAAATTTACAATTAAGCGGCTTAAGTTTAGGTGCAGGTAATTTTACAATAAATGTTTATGCAAATGATACTGTTGGAAATTCTGATTCTCAAACTTTAAATTTTGAAGTTGTTGATACTTTGGTCCCAATAATCTTAAGTTCTACGCCTGTAAATGGTTCTAATTTCGGATCTTTAACTTCTAATGTCAATTTAACTTTAACTACTGATGAAACTGCTAAGTGTAGATTAACAACAAATTCAAGTTTAAGTTATGCAAATATGGTAGATATGGGAATAACTAATAGTAAACTGCATTCTGAAGTTGTAAATGTAAATGCAGGAAATACTTACAATTATTATTTTGTATGTTCAGATGGAAGCAATACAATGAATACTAATTATAATATTATATTTTCAGTTGATCAAGCAGTTAGTTCAAGCAGTAATTCTGGCGGAGGCGGTGGAGGAGGAAGTAGTACTATAAGAAAAGAATTACCTAAACCTTTAGTTGTAAATACAGAACAACCTAAAATAAATCCTGTTGTTAATCCAGAGCAGAATCCACAAGAAACTAATAAACAAAATACAAATACAGAACAACCTAAAACAGAAAATAGTCCAAGTCCATTAACAGGTTTATCTATTTTTAATGGAATAGCGAAGTATAGGAAACAAGCTTTGGTTTCAAGTGCTATACTTTCTTTAGGATTATTAGGAAGTTTTGGTGTAGTTAGATTTAGAAGGTATAAACTAAGTAAAATGCATAGGCCACCTTTTAATAATAATCCTCCTTTAGAACAAACTACACTAGAGCCTTTAGAGAAGCCTCCTTTGAATTAATTTTATAACTCTATTACTTGTGGTGGATTTCTCATAATATATTCTGTTTGTTCTGGAGTCATCATTGTTAATCTATTTTCTAGTCTTCTCAAAACATGTTGCCTTCCAGTTAAATCGAGAGAGTCATCTGCTACTAAGTTAGTTCTATCTTTGTCTAATTTCATAATTGCCCCTACAATTAAATCCATTAATGGTTTTGAAGATTTGCTTAAAGCAACAATTTCTGGAGAATAGTCTGGAACTATGATTTGTATTTGACCTATATAGATTCCATTTTTCCAACTAACCATAACTCCTGTAGGTATTGGAGAGCAATGTCTTCTCATTGCATAATCTGCTTCTAGTATTCTTCTAGCTATATTCTCAGTATCTCTTGTTATTTCTTCTGGAGTTGTATATCTTGTGTCTACCATAAATTTATTAAGAAAGTAAAATTTATAAGTATAGCTTTAATTATATATTATATAAAAAGATGGTTGAAATAAATAAAGTAGCTTTGAAAATTGGTGGTGAAGCAGGCTATGGTATAATTGGTACTGGAGCGATATTTTCTAAATTATGTATGCGAGCTGGTTTGTATGCTTTCATGTCACATGATTACCCATCATTAATTAGAGGGGGGCATAATACTTCCCACATAAGAGTAGAAGAAAATGAAGTTCTTTCTCATATTGATACTTGTGATTTACTAATTGCTTTAAATAAAGAAACTATAGACTTGCATAAAAATGAACTTTCTAATGAAGGCGGAATTATTTATGATGGAGATGAAATAAAAGATTTACAAAATATAAGACAAGATATCAAATTATTTAATGTCCCCTTAATGAAAATAGCTTTAGAAATAGGAAAACAAAGACTGTATAGAAATACTGCTGCTTTAGGAGCTTCATTAGCAGTTTTAGATTGTGATTTTAAATTATTAGAAGAGATATTAATTAATACTTATAAAAATAAAGGCGAAGAAATTATCAAATTAAATTTAAATTGTGCGCAAGCAGGATATGATCATGTAAGAAGAAGTTATACAAATAATTTTAGAAATAAATTAGTTAAAAAAGAAAAGAAAAATAATTTATTTATTACAGGAAATGAAGCAATAAGTATAGGAGCAATAAAAGCAGGATTAAAATTTCATGCACAATATCCTATGACTCCTACTTCTCAAATTTTAACTTATTTAACTAGTAAGGCAGAAGACTATGGAATGGTTGTTTTACAATTAGAAGATGAAATTTCTGTAATTAATACTGCTTTAGGAGCAAGCTGGACTGGAGCTAGATCAATGGTTGCTACAGCTGGCGGGGGATTTTGTTTAATGTCAGAAGCTTTTGGATTGGCAGGTATGGTAGAATTACCTTTAGTTATAATTGTGGGACAAAGAGGCGGACCTGCTACTGGTTTACCAACTAAAACTGAACAAGGAGACTTAAGATTTGTATTACATGCTGCACAAGGAGAATTTCCTAGAATTGTTTTAGCCCCTGGAGATGTTGAAGAATGTTTTTACTTAACTTTAGAGGCTTTTAATTTAGCAGATCAATTGCAAAATCCCGTTATAATATTACATGATCAATATGTTGCCAACAATGGGAAAGTTGTGAGTTCTTTTGATACTTCTAAGTTTAAAGTTGAAAGAGGATTAATTGTTAAAGATAATTCATTAGATAATGTTGAAGGATTTAAAAGATATGAACATGGAAGTTTAAGTGGAATTACATTAAGATCTTTACCTGGACAGAAAAATGGATTGTATAGCTGTGGAAGTGATGAGCATGATGAATTTGGACAGATATGTGAAGATCCTGAAAATAGAATTAAAATTATGGAAAGGAGAATGAGGAAATTAGATTATGCTGAAAAATTACTTGGAAATAAAATGTTTAATTTATTTGGAAATGAGAATGCTGAACTAACGATTGTTGGATGGGGAAGTAATAAAGGAAGGATATTAGAAGCTATGAAATATTTAGAAAATGAAGGAATTAAAACTAACTTTTTACAAATTGTTTCTATGAGTCCTTTTCCTATTGAGAAAGTAAATAAAATTTTAAATAAAGGAAATAAAATTGTAATATTTGAAGAAAATTTCTCTGGACAATTAAATGGATTAATAAGAGAGAAAACAGGAGTAGAGATTAAAAATAAATGGTTTAAATATAATGGAGTTCCATTTTCTCCATCAGAAATATTTGAAAAAGCTAAATTTAGTTTTTATAATTACACAAAATGAAAATATTACTAATGCAAGAATGTCCAAATTGTGATAATGAAATGGTTGGAATAGCTGGAAGAAAAGATGCAATATGTAAAAATTGCGGATATAAGGAGCCGTGCTGCTAATGACTGAAATAAAAGATTATACACAAGGGAAAATTACATGGTGTCCTGGATGTTTGACAGCTGATACTGATGTACATGGAAATCCAAGTGTAAGAAAAATAACACAATATAAAGTCGGAGATAAAGTATTGGGTTTAGATGGGCAATATCATAAAATTACAGAAGTTTTTAATCATATTCATAAAGGTTTAATGTTTAAAGTAATAACTGAATTAGGTTCAACAACTTTAACAGAAGAACATCCGGTTTTAATTGCTAAGAGAATAAAAAATGAATTTGAAAGAGAATGGGTTGAAGCTAAAGATATTAAAAAAGGAGATTTTGCGGCTTATCCAAAAGTTCTAAATAAAAAATCTAATTATTCAGATGAAAATTATTCATACTTCGAAGTTAAAGAAATTGAAAAATTTAAATTTGAAGGGGATGTTTATAATTTTGGTGTTGCAGATGTTGAATCTTATGTTACAAATAATTTAACTGTTCATAATTGCGGAGATTTTGCCCTACTAAATGCTGTTAAAGGTGCGTTTGTAGAATTAGATATTAAACCTTATAATTTAGCATTTACTTCTGGTATTGGATGTTCAAGTAAAATCTCTTATTGGACTACTAGTTATGGATTTTCAGGATTACATGGAAGAGGATTGCAATTAGCCTTAGGTGCGAAATTAGCAAATAAAAATTTAACAGTATTTTCAGCAGCAGGTGATGGGGATTTATTTGGAGAAGGAGTGAATCATTTTATACATACAGCTAGAAAAAATGTGAATATCACTTTAATTGTTCATGATAATCAAGTTTATGGGTTAACAACTGGACAGAAAAGTCCTACTAGTGAGAAGGGGTTTGTAACAATAACTAGTCCTAAGGGGGTAATTGAAGATCCATTGAATCCTTTATTGCTGGCATTAAGTTCTGGCGCTACTTTTATTGCTAGAAGTTTTGCAGGAGATTTAAAACATACTACTGAAATGATCGCAGAAGGAATTAAACATAAAGGTTTTGCATTTATAGATATCTTTCAGCCATGTGTAACTTATAATTATCTAAATACTTATGATTATTGGAAAGAAAAATGTTATGATGTACAAAAAGAAAAATATGATTTTACAAATAAAGAAGAAGCATTTAAGAAAATGAATGAATGGGGAAAGAAAATTCCTGTTGGTATATTGTATAAAGTTGATAGGCCTTCTTATGAAGAATTATTTAAGCAGACTAAAGTTCCCTTGTATAAACATGATATTTCTAATGTTAAGATTGATAAGTTATTGGAAGAATTTAGATAGAATTATTTTAATTATTTGTACTAATATGTTGTTGGAAATTTAGAAGATCTCTCTTATGAACTAACAAATAAAAAATTAATTTTAAGCTTTAGGACAAGTGCAGGGTGTTGTTCCTAATGTACTTTCTATTGTGAATTGGTAACCCCCGATTTCGTTTTGAGCGACATATGTTCCTGTAAAAGTATAGTACACTTCTCTGTATGGTTCTTCATGTTTCATTACATAACATTCTTGAGCAGTCCTGAAAAAACTTTTTCTAATTCCAGGTATTTTTTCAGCTACTACTTCTGCTGCCATTTCATCTAGGGCTTTTTCTCTGCAACCCTATATCCTAAATATGATACAAATCTATGTACTTCTCCTGCTGCAAAAATAGGTTCTTGAACTATGTCTGAAACTTCTTTCTTGATTGTACTCCAGTTTGTCATAATATTAAAGTAATAAAGTTTTCTTTTTATAAATTGATTTAGAAATAAAAATATATTTTAATCTATTTACTTTTTAAGAATTTATCTTTGTATTTATTTATTACATAAATTGTTGTTATAAAAATTATTACTAAAACAGTAAATCCTAATTTTGAATTAGTATTAAAGAACATTAATGTAGCTACAAATGTTGTAACTGTTGAGCCTATAAATAAGCCCAATAATAAACTGTTATCTAATACTAAGAACAATGTTAAAATTAAGATTATTAAGTTAAATATTGTTATTGCTATATATTTTTTACTCTCATATGCATTCTTCTCTTTTTGAAATTGCGTTTGTTTTAGATTTTGATCTTGTATACACTTTTGGTATTCAGTATTATTAACTATTGCTTTCTCTGAAACTTGTTGTGGAGCATAACAGTCATTATAACCATAATAAGAATCTACTCCTGAATATTTTGGGAAAAAAACATTAGCCCCTAAGAATACTAATGGGATGTATAATATAATAATCATTAAAGAATATATTAACTTTATTTTATCCATGCATATTTCATAATTTTTAGGTATATAACCCTTTTTATGCATCATTTAAACTATTTTTTGAGCAAAAGACTTATAAATCATTACTACTATTCAATGAAAGCAAATAATATGACTCAAATACCCGAATCTTTAAAAGTATGGTTTAGAAATAGAGAAATGGGTAAAGTTACTACTTCTGGGACTACTTTAGAAGAAATATTGGGCAATGTGGCTAGTGAAATAGGGGATGAAAGAGAGATTATTTTTTTAGCAAAGCCCCCAATAGCTATAGGGATTAATGATGCGACTGATAATTTAGAGTTTACTGTTGATGGGGCAGTGCAAGTTGTAGATTTGGCAGCTGGTGCTGGAAGTGCTTCTAAAGTTCGTCAAATTTTAGATACTCAAATGAGATATACTTTTGCAGATGGTAAATTTGAATTATCAGATAAAGAATTATTAAGAGAATTAGGACTTCCAGCAGAACATTTTATTCCTGTTTATAGCCAAAGTTTAGATGGAAGAGAAAAATTGTTATTTAATCTTAATAGGGGATATATTGTAAAATATGCAGCACGTTCTAGTTCTAAAGAAGATGGACTTACTAAAGATGAAGTTGCAGGTATTCAGAAAATTGTTGTTGATAAAGAAGGAAGTGTCAAGAAAGTTTGGCGTGGAGATAAATTCGATATTATAGCTGCATTATATTATGTTAAAGCAGATGGAAGCGAAGCTAAACTTGGAGAAGTTAATCATTATGAATTTAGTAATATTAATATTCATAATTTAGGAAATGTAATTTTTGGTAATTTAAAAGCTCTTGGTGTTAAATTAGATCCAAAAAAATATGGGCAAGTTCATGATGTTTATCAAGTTGAACAGGTTGGTGATATTGACAAAACTGAGAGAAAATCTAGAAAAAGAAATTGGGTTAAAACGCTTGTAGCTGCCGTGGTTTTAGTTTCTTCAGTTGAGCTGGGAGTTTCCTGGGGCCTACATTCTTTATTTGATAAATTAAATAATTATATTGGTTCTAATAAAAATGAAGTTGCTGAATATGAACAAGGTGCAGCTAGTAAAATAGTTGGGAATAATGTTGATGCATTAATACATTTTACTAGAGCTGAGAGAAATAAACCAATCTATCAATTTTTCTTACCTCTTCAATTTTCTAAATATGGTGATGATATTGATAGATTGTTGAGTGAAGGTATGGTTGTTAGAAATGGAGCAGAACATAATACTACTGCTAAAGAAGCTAGACATTTAGTAGGGCTGTCTGCCAAAACTGTGGAAAAGAAAGTTGAAGTTTCTGCTGTTAAAATTAAACCTATAGGGCCTTTAAATGCTAAAGGAACTGGAAGTATAGATGATAAGGTTAAGTATGGATTTACTAAAATTGATACAGGAATCAAAGCTGAAACTGCTAAAGAATTTGATATTTATAGAGTTGATGTTAAGGGTAAAGGAAATTCAGAAGGTGCAATTAGAGAATTTAGGAAGGCATATCCCAGATATAGTAATGTTGGAGTGGAAGATATTTATGGTGCCCCCCCTCGTGGAAAAGAAAATGTAAAGATAGATGAGAAAACTACTATTGCTTATTTAAAAGTTGAAAAGTCTAAAGGAATTAAAACAAAACCTTCTGGAAAAGAAGTTAAAAAAGAAGCTGTAAAAGGAACTGTTCCTGTGGGTAAAACTGTAAGAAAAGAGGTTGCTTCTGCAAGTGCTGGAGAAATTAGTACTGCTGGTATTGAATATCCTTGGAGAACTGATTATAATGATAAAAATGATTGGTCTGATGATATGAAAACAAGACTTTCAGCTTTTATTAAAGGATATAAAAAGAAATTTGGTCCAGATGTTAAAGGTTATGCCCAATTAAGATTTTTAGTTGATGAACATGGGGATGTAAAACACACTTATGTAGTTGAGGATAAATTTACAGGTAATGGTCATGAAAACTTTGTATCTGGATTAGCAGATAGACTAAGAGAAAAAGCCCATTTTGTCGATTTAGATGGTTATAGATGGGTAGATATAGGGAAAAAGGAGTAGAAACGTTTAAATATTTGATACTACTGATAAATGAATGCAAATAGGGAGTAAAAATGACAATGGATGAAATAAGATCTGAAGTACCAAAAACAAGAAGTGGTTTAAAAGGTAGATGGGCAAGATTTGAAGCTTCTAATCCTAGAAAAGCTAAAATTATGAAAAGAACAGCAATTGGTGTTACAGTAGTTGGAGCACTTGGTTTATGTTATGTTGGTGGAAATAAATTATTAGATTATTATAATAACAGAGTTACAGGAGTTCATGATAAAATAGATTATACAGACGTCCCTTTAACTGTTCCTAAAGATCTACCTTTAGTACCCGAAGGAATTACAACTGTTCCATTCGAAGTTGAATTAAAAGACTTACATGGTAATGTTTTAAATAGAAAAGTATATGCTTTGAAAGGAAATGAAGCTGTTGTAACTTATAATAGGTCTACTCTAGAAGCTAGGGAAGGTTATATTGTTGATGCTCCTAATCCTGATGAACTTATACACAATGCTACACTTTATAGGATGGTTGATAAGACATATCCAGTAAGACTTAGTGGTGGAAAAATAGTTGATGGAGTTTATTCATTTAGGCCTGCTGATGATGGTGTTTATAGATTAGAATTAGAAGTTGCTAAGAAAGAAAAAGCAGAAGATAAATCTCAAGTTTCTTTAGATCTTTTAGTTGGTGAAGATGAAGTAGTTACCAGAGGAAGAACTGGCGGCGTAAAAACAACAGTAACTTATGACGGGGAATAATAAATGGGATTAAAAGAAATTGTTTTGAGTACATTTTTATGTTTAGGTAGTTTAGCAGGGAATACTTATGCTCAAGAAGCACCTACTGATGTTCCTCCAAATATTAGTTTTGTTGACAAAAAAAATAGTGATAGAGACGATGTCAAAATTGAAAAAGTAGGAGATGGATATGTTCCTAAATTAACAATACCGACAGTTACATTAAATACAGATAATGCTGCCTTTAAGAAACTCAATAGACATGTTTATACTCTTGATGAATTGACAGTTATGGTTTCTGATAAAGATCCTGGCCAAAAGGGAAATGGTTATTATGAACTAAATAAACCAGTGACTGATAAAAAAGGAGAGGCATTTGTAAAACAATTATTCGATGGCAATTATCAAGTTCTATTATTGGCTAAAAATGGTCCAAATAAATATATTAGATTGGGTGCACATTTAAATAGAGTGGGTACAATGGGTGCAATTTCTTTTGATGATGATGCTCCTGCTGCTAGAAGTAAAACTGCTGCATCTGGTGCTGGAAGTGCTTCTAGCGCAAGTAGATCTGGTGTAACTTATGCATTTGAATATTCTGGAACTAGAGCAAAAAGAACTCCTGCTCCTGGGGAAGAAGGAAGCTTATTTGACGTTTACAAAACTAAAGTGCCAAAGGGTGGGAATAAGCAAGGACTTGTTGATGCATTTGAAGTACAATGTCCAGAATATGATCGTGTCGATTTTAATAGTTTAACAGATAGTGGAGCAAAAAAAATAGTTGGAGCATTAAAAAAAGATCAACTTGTTTTTTTAAATACTCCTGCTAAAGATTCTAGGTGTATTCCAAGCGAAAAAAAAAGTCAACACGATAGTTCATTAGCTGGTGGAAGCACTCCTGGTGGATCTGGCGCTGGAAGTGCTACTGGCGTGGAATCTGATAGTGCAGGTGGAAGTTCTATTGATTATCCTAATGATTCTGAAGAAAAGTTAAGCAGGCTTGATGCAAACTTAAGATTATTTATGAATTTACCAGATTTAGAAACTAGATTTAACAATGCTGGTTTAAGAGTAGATGGAAGAGAATTTGGAGCTACAGGAGTTTTAGGTTATAGAACTGGAGATTTAATGGGTGGAGTTTTAGTTTCATATGCTGGTTCAACTTTAGATGTTGAATCTTTAAGAACTAATTTAAGTTTAGGAAAGAGTACTGATGTGAATAATTTATTAGCAGGATTAACTGGAAGATTAAGTTTAGATAATGAATTAGATGTAAGATTAGTTGCTGCCTACCTTAGAGATAGAGTTGGATTAAATGCTAATGGATTAAATATGGGAGAACAAAGAGATGGTTTAGTTTTAGATGCTATAATTGATAGTCCTGCTGTTGTCGGGAATAAAGCTATTGCATTAGCCTTTTTTGGAGATTTATACTTAGGGGCTTTTAATTTAACACAAACATTATCTAATACTAAAAGCGAATATGGCTGGAATACTAATTGGTTTGCAAGTGCAGGACCAAGTGTACATTTATTTAGCGATAGATTAAAAGTTAATGGTGGATTAAGAGTTGATTCAGAAGTTGATACTTCTTTGAAGAGTGATTTAGATGCTAAAGATTTAGAAAGAAGAAGTACTGGCAATAGCAGGGATTATAATGGACTAAATGCTGATAATAAATTAGGAACTCAATTAGTTGGAAGAATTACTTATTCTCCTACTACAGATTTAGATTTGGGCTTATTCGGAGTTACTAATGTTACAGGAAGTTTAGCTAGAGAAGCATTAGGTGGATTTGCAAGATATGATTTTGTTCGTGTAAACTTAGGTTATACTCAGTCAAGAGTTAATACAAGAAGCTTAGGCGATGCAAATCAAGGTATTTGGGGATTAAATGTTGAATTAGTAAAAGGTGATGATTTACTAAATAGAACTAAGGCTGAAACAAGTTTTCCTAGGTAAGTTTTTATATTAGATTTAGCTTAATTTCTTTAATGATATTTGGATTTATTGCATTAATTGGACTATTTTTTGGTATATTTTTAGCTTATTTTATAAAAGAAGAAATTGAACCCGGGAGAATTTATTTTTTAGTATTGGAAATCATAGTTTTAATGGTTTTAATCCTCTTTAGTTTCAAATTTCAGATTATTAGTTTAATATTTGGTTTAATATTCGGGTTTATAATAAAGAAAGAATACTTTTATTTCGGAATTGGGTTAGTTTCTAGTACTGTAAATAAAGACTTAAACTTTCTTTATAGTTCCTTAGTGTTTGTTTATGGTATGCCTTATGGTAGTTTATTGGTTTATGAAGGTAATTTAAATAAATTGTATTTAGATTTAATATTATTTTTAGTTCCTTTAGTTTTGTATTTATTTAACTTTAATTTATTATACTTTGCTTGCGGCGGGTTAATAGCAATATTATTGACAAAAATAGCTAAGCTTATAAAATTTAGGTAAAGAAGTTCTATATGTTATATTTAATTGGTCTAGGATTAGGGAATGAGAAGGATTTAACCTTAAATGCTTTAGAGGCTTTAAAGAAATGCGACTTTATTTATTTAGAATGTTATACTTCTAATATTGGATTTGATATTAAAGATTTAGAAAATTTAACTGAAAATACTATAATCTTGGCTGATAGGGAATTAGTAGAAATTAATAATAAAATTGTTGAAAATGCATTAGAAAATGATGTTGCTTTTTTAGTTAAAGGAGATGTTTTTTCCGCAACAACACATGTTGATTTATTTTTAAGAGCTAAAGAGAAAAATATTAATTGTAAAGTTTTACATAATTCTTCTATTTTAACTGTTGTTGGAGATACAGGATTAAGTTTGTATAAATTTGGAAAAATTGTTTCTATTCCATTCCACTATAAAGAAATACATACTATTTTTGAAACTTATTTAATAAATAAGAGTAATAAGATGCATACTTTGTTTTTATTAGATTTAGATGCTAAAAATAATAAATATATGAATTTTAAAGAGGGATTAAATGCAATTAATGAAAATGGGGATGTTAATCTAGGAACTTATGCTGTTGTTTGTGCCGGATTAGGAACAGATAAAGCAGTTATTAAATATGGTAAAATTGAAAACTTATTAAAATTAGAAATTGATATTTATCCACAATGTATTATAATTCCTAGCGATATGCATTTTATGGAAGAGGATATGTTGAAATTGTATAAAATTTAGTTTTGATCAGCAACTATTAAACTAGAAGTTTTAACAACACCTTTTACTTTCGCTATTTTTTCTAATGCAACTTCTTTTAATTGAATTAAATTTTTAGTTTTAACTACTGCAATTATATCATATTCACCATAAATTAAATGCGCATTTTCAACTTCTTCGAATTTTGTTATTTCTTCAGCTGCTTTTTCTGTGTCTACCCCTTCTACTTGAATTAGCACGTAAGCTTTTACCATTTTGTTCTTTTGTAACTCCGTATTTTGTAATACTTGAATTAGGTATAAATATAATCTCCTTATTATTTGTTTCTATTTTAGTTTCTATTAGGTTTATTTTTATAATTCTTCCTTGCAAGTTGTTTATTTTTATTCTGTCTCCAATTTTTAAGTTTTTATTTCTTAAAATATAAAATCCTGAAACTAAGTTAGGAATCCAATCTTTGAAAGCTAAAATTATGAATACAACGAAAAATAAAATTATTCCAATAAAAACAATTTGCAATGTTCTTGTCGGAATGCCCAGTTTACTTAATACAATTATAAATGTAACTGCATATATTAAATATTTTACAATTGAAGATAATGTTTCAGATAAGTTAAATCTTAATTTTAATTGTTCTTTTATTATTTTGTTTATTTCTACATCTCTTAATAGCTTTCTTAGAAGATTGTTAATTATATTGGCTATTAATAATCCAAATAAGATTATTAGTAATGCAGATACTGCTTTGATTATACTTTCAGAGTATTCTACCATCTGAATTTACATTAATATTGTTTTAAAAAGCTATTGTTTGTAGCTTAAATTTTAGTTTTGACAGTGATAAAATAAAAAGTAGATTGGGATATGATTGTAAAACAAGTCCTTGTGATCTATGGGTGTTTATGATAAAAACGAAAAAAAAGCAATCGTTTATATCCGTTTGTTTATGGATGAAGACAATAAGGGTATATATTAAATAGAATCAACATAAATAACCATACGGAAATAAAGCTAAATTTAAGATTCAAGGTTAATTATATTGACTTATTTAAACCACCAAGGAAATAAAAATCTGCTAAATTTATTGACCATAGAGTCAACTTTCTCTTCAACTTTCTTTAATTTAATATCTAAATTAGTTATTAGACTATTAATTTTATTTAATTTTGTGTCAATATAACTTTTAGTATAAGTATTGTTTTGAAGTAATTCCACTTTCTTGCTTAATTCTTCTATTTTTAATAGTTGTAATGTTTGGTTTTGTTTTAATTCATTAATTTCTGTTTCTTGTTGAATTGTCCTTTCTTCTAAAACTGTTACTTTATCTTTTAATTCAGTTATTGTTTTATATACCCAAGTTTGGTTTAATTCTGTAGATGATATCCATGCTCCTGAACTGCCACTCCCACTTGATCCTGTCCCATTTGTAGAATTGGATTCAGTCACACTTAAAACATAAATAACACTTGTAGTTCTACTAGATAAATCATAAGCAGTGCATGTAACAATTTTATTGCTATTTGTTGTTGGTGTATACTCGTGCTGACATTCAAGATGATTGCCGAAACTACCACCATTAACTGTACAAAAATTTTCAAATTGATCAACTTTCATACTAATATTTGAAACGCCATTGTCATCAGTTGCTATACATTTTAATGTAGTGCTTTTACCAACCGCAATAGAACTGCCTTCAGAAGAAGTTATTGTTACTAAAGGATTTATTATATCTGTAATGAATACATTATCATAATCCATATGTGCCCAGCCATTTTGTCCGGTTCTAGTTCCAAAACCGAAAGTATGTGTTTCTCCAGAAGAGTTTAAACTTACTGTTGTAATGGTTCCGTTATGCATAGCCATATCTACGATTACTCCTGTTGTAGTAAACTTAACTTTCAGGTGATATAAACCAAAATATTCTTGGTCAAGAAAACTAATATTTATTATTCGATTGTCTAAATCTACTATGCTAATCCTGTTTCCAGAACCAGAGATATAATTAAGATCA